>CAZPFL010000121.1:0-15109 GCA_964585785.1 uncultured Rhodospirillaceae bacterium | reverse complement strand
ATCCTGCTCGCCTCGCTCAACAAGTCGCGGCCGAGCGTCGCCGCGCATGCGCTCGGCATCGCGCGGGCCGCTTTCGAAGAAGCGGTCGCGTACATCAACCAGCGCAAGCAGTCGCGCCGCCGCATCATCGAGTTCCAGGGCATCCAGTTCATGCTGGCCGACATGGCGACCGACCTCGCCATGTGCGAGAACTGGCTGTGGTATGTCGCGCGGCTGGTCGATGGCGGCGCACGCGATTTCAACGTCGAGGCCTCGATGCTGAAGATGCGTGCCTCCGACCTCGCCATGCGCATCGCGACCGACGCGGTGCAGCTGCACGGCGGCTACGGCTACATCAAGGACTACACCGTGGAACGCCTGCTGCGCGACGCCAAGGTGACGCAGATCTGGGAAGGCACGAACCAGGTGCACCGCCAGATCATCGGACGGAGCTTCGTCGAGCGATGACTCAGCCGCTGGCGGGCGTCCGCGTTCTCGACTTTTCAACTCTGCTACCGGGACCGATGGCGGGTCTGATCCTGGCGGAGGCGGGCGCCGAGGTCATCAAGATCGAGCGCCCCGGCTTCGGCGAGGAGATGCGGCATTACGCGCCGCCCTTCGGCGACACCAGCATGAATTTTGCGCTGTTGAACCGGGGCAAGAAGAGCCTGGCGCTCGACCTCAAGAACCCCGAGACGATCGACAAGCTGCAGCCGCTGATCGCGGAGTCCCATGTAATTCTCGAGCAGTTCCGCCCGGGCGTCATGGCGCGGCTCGGCCTCGGCTACGACGACGTGGTCAAGGTCAACCCGGCGATCGTCTACTGCTCGCTCACCGGCTACGGCCAGACCGGCCCGAAGGCCCTGACCGCGGCGCACGACCTGAACTATATCGGCGATACCGGGCTGCTCGCGCTGTCGGCGGGGGCGGACGGCGCGCCGATCCCGCCGCCCGGCCTGATCGCCGACATCGGCGGCGGCGCGTTGCCGGCGGTGATCAACATCCTGCTGGCGCTGCGCCAGGCGGAGAAGACCGGCCAGGGCGCGCATCTCGATATCGCCATGTGCGACAACGTGCTGACCTGGCAGTACTGGGCGATCGGCATGGTCGAGGCGGAGGGCCGCACGCCGGTCCCCGGCAAGGAGCTGGTCACCGGCGGCTCGCCGCGCTACCGCGTCTACCGGACCGCCGACGGACGCTTCGCCGCGATCGCCGCGCTGGAGCAGAAGTTCTGGGACAATCTCTGCGACCTGCTCGGCCTGTCCGCCGATCTGCGCGACGACAAACGCGATCCCGACGCAACCGCCGCCGGCATCGCCCGCATTATCGCGTCAAAACCGTCGGCGCATTGGAAGACGGCATTCGCTACGCGCGACGTCTGCTGCTCGATCGTGCAAAGCACGGCCGAGGCGCTCGCCGACCCGCATTTCCGCGCGCGCCAGTTGTTCGACCGCCGAGTCGTCGATGGCTCATCGAGCACGACCGCCGTCCCCGTCCCCGTGGTCCCGCAATTCCGCAGCCCTGAGCGCGACGCCGGCTATCCGCATCTCGGCGACGCGAACGGGATGCTGGACGACGAGTGCTGAGAGGCCAGGGCAGGCGTTGAGACGCCGTCACGACACGCGCTTCGCCAGCACCATGTAGTGTTCGGGTGTCTGCCGCTGCTCGTCGAGGATCGAAAGGCCTGCGGCCTCGCACCATGCGCGAATCTGATCCGGCGCCAGCCGATGCTCGGGCGGCGGTCCGTGCTCGCACGGGCCGTCGGGATGGAATTCCGCGATCAGCGCGGGCGCGCCGGGGCAGATGAGACGCGCGGCATTTTGTAGGATCGCAGCCGGGTCGTCCGCGTGATGCAAGACCATCGAGATCAGCGCCGCGTCGGCGCATTGGCCTCCGAGGTCGACCGTCGCGGCATCCGCAACGAGCCGCTCGATATTCGCGACGGCGCGCTCCGCCTGCACGCGTTCCAGATAGGCCAAGGCCTCGGCCGACCGATCGACCGCGTAGATGACGCCCGCGGGGCCGACCCGTTCCGCCAGCATCAAGCTCACGAAGCCGGGGCCCGAGCCGACCTCCAGCACGCGATCGCCCGGCTCGAGGTCCAGGGCATCCATCCAGGCGCGCACCAACGGGGCCCGCATTTCCTGGCGCGCGTAGACCTTGGCCCAGCTGAGATGACTCATGTCTTTCCGGAAAGTGTGCGGCATCGAGTTCCTTCCCCGCGTCGTTGAGACCGCGCGCTGGCTCACGCGCACTTGTCGGACAGCACCCCGCGCCGCTCTTCATATTCTTCGCGGCTGATCTCGCCCCGCGCGTAGCGGGCGCGCAGGATCTCGAGCGCGTCGCCCTCTTTGTGCTTCCCGCCGCGCCATTTATGAACGGCATACATCACGCCCATGATGGCCAGCATGATGGTGCCGGCAACGAGATGAGGGGAAACGCCCTCGACGATCGCGTCCCACATGGACTCTTCCTTCCGCAGCGCATTCGCCGACGCGAAGCGCGTCCTGCCGAAGCCTCCATGCGGCCGCGCGCAAGACGCTTATCCTCGGCCTTGCAGCCATAGTCCATACGCCCATTCTTCCAAATCACGTATGATCGGAATCATACGCGGCGCTCAGCAGTTGGATTTTCCCCTCGAGCCGGTCTATTTCGCCGTCCCGCTGCATCTTTGCCAGCGTGCGATAGAACGCTTCATGGGTGAGCCCGAGACCGGCAGCGATATCCTTGAGCGTCCCGCGTATCCGGACGCTGCGCCCATCGGGATCGAGATTCGTGACAAGGAAATGACGGATGCGCTCACGCGCGGAATGGATGTTGCGCCGCTCGAGGCGCGTCCGCAGGCTCATCACCTGCCGCGCGAGCATGGCCATGAACGCCTCGGCCGCCTTCGGATTGCGCCGGAACGCCGCGAGCAGCGCCGCCTTCGGATAGAGCCGTACGACCGCATTGGTCGTCGCGATGGCGTCGCAGTGATAGGTCAGGGAGAACAACGAGGCTTCGGCGATCGTCTCCCCGGCGGCGGCGGAATAGAGCACCGTCTCGCGCCCCGAACGATCGACGCGCGCCAGCCGTACCTTTCCGCTCAGGATTTCATAAAGCCCGACCGTCCGCCCGCCCTGCCGGAACAAAGTCTCGCCGGCGTCCAGGGCGCGCTCGACCCCCGCCGTCCGAACCACCTCACCCAGCCAGTCGGGGTCGCTCACAGCCGCTTTCCCATTGGAGACTACGTATGATTTGAATCATACGCTGCCTGAAGCGGCCGCGCCATGGATTACCGCAAATGCGGTAACCGGCACGTCCCTGGCAACGCGCCCAGGATACGTTACGGGGCGCCCGTCCATGGATGCCACGCATAAAGCGTGGCATGACGGTCTTTCGGAATTGGTAAATAACAACGTCATGCCACGGCTTGTCCGTGGCATCCACGGGGCCGAGTTCCCTACGCTGCCTTGCCGCCGGTCAGCGCGGCGATTTCGTCCGCGCTCAATCCCATCTCCGCCAGCACCGCTTCCGTGTGCTCGCCGATGCCGGGCAGGCGGTGGCGCGGGTCGTCGTCGCCGCCGGGCATGGCGGCGGGGATGTTCGGCACCGGGATCGGCCCGAGGTCGGGCTGCGTCACCATCGGCGCGGCGTTGACTGCCCGGACATGCGGATCGTTGAGCCATTCGAGCGGCCCGTTCACGCGGCTGGTCAGCACGTCCGCCTCACGCATCCGGTCGGCCCAGGTGTCCGAAGTCTCCTTCAGGAAAGCCTCCTGCAGGATCGGCAGCAGGATGTCCTTGTTTTCCGCGCGCTTCCCGAAGTCGTTGAAGCGCGGGTCATCCGCCAGCTCCGGCATGCCGATCACGCGGCAGATACCCTGATACTGGCGCTCGTTGAGCAAGGTGACGAGCACGTGGCCGTCCTTCGACTGGTAGACGCCGCTCGGCACGTTCGGCGGGCGCAGCGGGCCGTCCTGGAGATAGGCGTCGGTGATGTGCGGCGACATGATCGCGGCGATGCTTTGCATCAGGCTGACATCGAGGTACCGGCCCGCACCCGTCTCGCGCCGGCCGTAGAGCGCCATCGACACCGCCTGGAAGCCGTAGAGCCCGGTGACCGCATCGATCATGAAGACCTGCGCCTTGACGGGCGTGCCGTCCATCGCGCGGTTCATCGTCATCATGCCCGAGAAGGCCTGCGCCACCGTGTCGGTGCAGGGCCGGTCGCGATAGGGCCCGGTCTGTCCGAAGCCGCTGATCGAGAGGTACACGAGGCCGGGGTTGGTCTTCTTCACCGCGTCGTAGCCGAGGCCGAGCCGCGCCACGGCGCCCGGCCGGAAATTCTCGATGAACACGTCCGCGCGGTCGACGAGGCGGCGCGCCACGGCAAGGCCCTTCGGGTCCTTGAGGTCGAGGACGACGCTCCGCTTGCCGCGGTTATAGTTGGCGGAATGCGAGGTCTGCTTGCCGTAGCGCGGTCCGATACCGCGCATCCAATCGCCCGTCGGCGGCTCGATCTTGATCACCTCCGCGCCGTAGAGCGCCAGCAGCATGCCGCAATGCGGCCCGGCGATCCCCTGGCTCATGTCGACGACGCGAATGCCCTTGAGCGGCGAATGATCGGTCATTGTTTTCGTCCCGTGGCGTTTCCCTTGGTGGGATTAAGGCTACAGAAAGGACGACAATACCGACAAGGTCGGGTTGCAACAAAATGCCCTCTCCGCCCCCAGGGGGCAGAGAGGGGACGACGTCAGATACCGCTAAGCTTCCGAAGGCAATTGACCTACCGCGGCGCCAGACACACCGCCGCTTCGAGCGCGCCCATGTCAGGCGCGGTGTCGAGGGTCATGATGGCGTCGAGCACGCGCTGGGCGCGCCGCCGGCTGACCGCGCGGGTCGCGTTGCTCCAGAATTTCTCGATCACGTTGTCGGCGGTGATCGGGTTGCCGTCCGAGCCGAGATTGTATTTCTGGTAGTGCTTCAGCTCCCGCCCGTCCTTGGTGCGGACGACGACGGTGCCGGAGAAATAGCGCGGGAACAGCGTCTCGGTCGTCTCCTCGTAATGCACCTTGTCGCAGAGCGCGAGGATGCCCGGATCGGTGTAGGACTCGGGGTCCAGCTCGTCGAGGGTGAAGCGGCCCCGCGTCAGCGCCGCCGCGATGACATAGTGCACGCTGAACTGCGCGGCATAGGCGCTGTGCGGCCGGCGCTTGCGCGCCTCCGGGCTGCAGACGGCGGTCACCTCTTCCTTGTGGATCAGCGCCGCGACCGAGTCGATATCCTCCGGCGTCAGCCCGTGATCGTTCCTGAGCTTGATCGCCGCGTCGATGAAGGCGTGATTGAAGTGACAGGCGGGATAGGGCTTGTAGGCGACGTCGAGCATCTCCCAGCTCTCGCCGAGGCCCGCGGTGCAGCTGGCGAGGTCGACGTCGAGCTTGTTGCCGAAGGCGTTGTAGAGCCCATAGGGGCCTTCATAGGGCGTGCGCGAGCCGGTGAAGCCGTGCTTGGCCCAGCCGGCGGCGGTGATGCCCCGCTCGGCGGCGATGCCGGGATGCATGCGCTTCACCCAGGCGCCGTTGGAATGATATTCGCGCGTGCCGCTGGTCACGCTGAGCGCAATGCCCTGCGCCTCGGTCAGCTGCTCAGTCGACAGGTCCGCAAGTCGGCCCGCGATCAGGGCGCAGCCGAAGGTGCCCATGATCGGTGTCGTATGGAAGCCCGCGACATGCACGCCGCCATGCGCGGTCTTGGCCACGCGCGTCCCCGCCTCGATCCCCATCAGATAGGCGCCGAGCGCGTCGCGCCCGCTCTTGCCGCGCGAATGGGCCATGGCGAGCATGGTCGGGACCGCGCTCGCCGAGCAATGCATCACGCCGGAGGGATGCGTGTCGTCGAAGTCGAGGCCGTGGATCAGCACGCCGTTGACCATCGCGGCGTCGCGCAGCGGCAGCCGCAGCGGCATGCCGATCACCGGCGAAGTCCCCTCGCCGCCCAGCTCGCGCGCCGCCGTCACCGCCCGCTGGCCATAGTCGGTCGTGGTCGAGGCGAGCCCGATGCCGAAGCAGTCGAGGATGTGCAGCTTGGCGACCTCGACGACTTTGGCCGGCGCCTGGTCCAGCTCGAAGCGGGCGGCGAAATCGGCCAGCTTCTCCGAAACGGTAGCGGTGTCGGGTGCAGAGTCCTGCTGCCGGAAGGCGGCGGGTTTGACGACCGTGCTCATGGGGCGCTCCTGAAAGGCGATTTGGCGCAGTCTAGACCAAATCGCGCCCGGGCAAAAATATGCGGGGGCCGCCGGACCGTCGGAGTCCGCGCCCCAAACGCATCGGCGCGCGCCCTTAAGTCCAGGCGCGCACCGGTATTCCTTGCTGCCGAGTTCTTTACTTACAGAGGTAGCCGTAGAGCGGCTTCGTCTGGCCGGGCAGCGTCACCACGATATGGTGCAGATCCATGCCATAGCTGACCAGCGAAATGGGGATGGTCCGGCCGTCGCCGATGTCCGCCACGACGGTCGTCCCGGAAATACGATAGCGGGCCGGATAGGAAGCCTGGAACTTGCCCTTGGCCTTGAGCACCCCGTCCTCGATCGCGAGGTAGTTGTAGCATTCCTCCGCGATGTACTGGTAGCCCACGCGCTGCGGCTGACTGAACAGCGCCCAGCGGCCGAGCAGAAACGCCGGGACATCTTGCCTGAAATCGCCGTAGCCGTAAGTGCTGCTGAATTGTGCCAAATACGCGTCAAATCCCTTACGGTGCCGCACATCCTCGAGATACTGGACGGGATCGTTCTGGCGCATGGTCGTCAGGTCGGCGACGACGTTCGCGTCCTCGATTTTCAGGAAGTAGATGTAGCCGAGCGCCAGCACCAGAATGACCAGCGCGCCGACCAGGTTGACGGAGATTTTCCGCATCGCCCTTCTACGGCCAAAGATAGAGGTGGTCATTTCGGACTGAACACTCCCAAGCTAACCCGTGATTCGATCTCGCCACCCTGCGGGCCCCTTGAGGCGGCCCGAGAATCCCGGTGCTTGAAACAATGCGCCCGTCGCCGAAATAAACCGTTAACGGCAACGATCATAGACATCGCGGCGCAAAACCGGAAGAATTTACAGAATGTGCGTAGGGCCTTGATATAACCATCATCCCCCGCGCCGCAAGAGCGACCATACGCCGCAAGGGCCTCAATTCCATGCAATTTTGTTAAGGCTGCGTTGCAATTTAATGGCAACTTGGCGGTTCAGGACTGCCACACCGATTTACAGCGGCGCGGTCCTGGGTATATTGAGGCCCACGCGGCCGCCGGGGGAGAGGCCCCTACGCCTGTCTTACCCGCCCCGATCCAATCGCGATGGGGCCGGGCCTGAAGGTGTTTCAGCCCCCCGCCTTGCGCGCCCCAAGACCCAGAATCGCTCTCCGCTGGCGACAGCGACCCAAAATCGGCAACGACAACATCGCCCAATGGCAACAAACACAATTCCCAGGAACCGCAACGTCGGGCTCCTCGTCCTTTGCATCCTCGCCCTCATCGTCGGCCTCATAACGGGCCTCGGCGCCTTCGTGCTTCGCGCCCTTATGGCGCTGATCCACAACGTCATGTTTCTAGGCCATTTCTCGTTCATCTATGATGCGAACGAGGCGACGCCGCCGAGCCCATGGGGTCCTTTCATCATTCTCGCCCCGGTCCTGGGCGGCCTTGGCGTCGTCTTCCTCGTCCGCCACTTCGCGCCCGAAGCGCGCGGCCATGGCGTGCCGGAAGTGATGGACGCGATCTACTACAAGGAAGGCCGGATCCGGCCGGTCGTGGTGATCATCAAGTCGATCGCGTCCGCGCTGGCCATCGGCAGCGGCGCATCGGTCGGCCGCGAGGGCCCGATCATCCAAATCGGCAGCGGCATCGGCTCGTCGCTGGGCCAGATACTGCGATTACGACGATGGGAGACCATCACGCTGGTCGCCGCCGGCGCGGGCGCGGGCATTGCGGCGACCTTCAACACGCCGCTTGGCGGCGTCATGTTCGCCATCGAGCTGATGCTCCCGGAGCTCAGCGCGCGCACCCTGCTGCCGGTCGTGCTCGCCACCGGAACGGCGACCTACGTCGGCCGCATCTTCTTCGGCATAGCGCCCGCCTTCCTGGTACCGACGCGCGGCCTGCCCGAGCTGCTGTTTCCCGCGGCGATATCGTTCCTGCCCATTTATGCATTCTTCGGCATTCTTTGCGGCATTGCATCGGCGATTTTCGTCCACACGCTCCACGCAATGGAGGACGCCTTCGACGCGATGCCCGGGAATGCCTACACGCGGCACATCATCGGCATGCTTCTGCTGGGCACGATGTTCTATGTGCTGTATCTGACGCTCGGTCATTACTATGTGGAGGGCGTCGGCTACTCCACCATCCAGGCCATTCTGACCAATCAGATTAATATTACGTGGCTCCTGGGGCTGTTGTTTGTCGCCAAGCTGCTCGCGACGACGCTTAGCCTTGGCTCCGGGTCTTCCGGCGGAATTTTTTCGCCCTCCCTGTTCCTCGGGGCCACGCTCGGCGGCGTCTTCGGCTCGCTCGCGGCCCATGTCTGGCCAAACCTATCGATCAGCTCAGTGCCGTTCGCGATCATCGGCATGGCGGCGATCGTCGGCGGCTCGACCGGCGCCGCGATGACAGCGATTCTGATGATCTTCGAGATGACGCACGACTACAGCGTGACGGTCCCTGTCATTATCTCGGTCGCCGCGGCTATCGGCATCCGCCGCCTGCTGGCGCGCGAGAATATCTACACGGCGAAGCTGGCGCGACGGGGTCACCACATCCCCAAGGAGCGGCACTCCCACATGTTCCTCATCCGACACGCCAAGGACGTCATGCGTCCGATTTCCGGGTCGGTGCCGCTGGAGGACGTCACCTGCCATGGCCCCAAGCCCGCGGTGCCGGTACCCGCGGAATCCTATCAGCTTGTCACGAAAGGCGAGCGGGTCGTCGGCGTGGTCCCCGTCCTGCCGGACGCGCCCGTCACGGAAGCGAAGCCGGCGATCACCAACTTCACGGTGGTGCGCAGCGACGCGTTCCTGCAATCGGTGATCCAGCGGATGAACCGGAAGAATCAGCCGGTCGCCCTCGTCCTGACGAACCACAAGCGACCGGGCCGCGACAACGTCCTCGGCGTCATCACCCGCCAGGAGATCGCGGCGACGGTCATGCGCGACATCGAGCCGTAGTGCCGAAGCGCCCGCCGGCGGACAGGGTTGCGCCCTGCCCGCCGGCCCGTAGGCGCGGCGTCAGCTCACCTCGAGCGTACCCTTGCCGGCGATCTTGCGGGCGATCATGACCGTCGCCACGCTCAGCAGCGCGATGACCACCGAGATAGCCGCCGCGTTCTCGACCGAGCCTTCCTCGAGATAGATGTAAACGGCGACCGCCATCACCTCGGTGCCCGGCTGCGCCAGGAAGACCGACATGGCGAGCTCACGCAGGCAGAGCGAGAAGATCAGCACCCAGCCGACCCAGATGCCGGTCTTCATCAGCGGCACGGTGACGTCGCGGACGGACCGCATCCACGTCGCGCCCGCGATTCGCGCCGCCTCCTCCAGCTCCTCGCCGATCTGCTTGGCGGCGTTGCGCATGAAAATGAACGCGAAGGGAATCATCTTCGCCATGTAGGCGACGAAGATGATCAGCAGCGTGCCGTATAGGATGTTGATGTAGCCGATCAGGATGCCGACGCCCATCGCCACCGCCGGGAAACCGAAGGTGATCATGATGATGAAGGTCACGAGGCTGCGCCCCGGGATCTTCGTCCGCTCCACGATCCAGACATAGACGATGCTGAGCAGCACGCAGAGCGTCGCCGTCGCGAAAGCCAGCTTGAGGCTGTTCTGCACCGACTGCCAGACAATGAAGGTGTCGTCGAAGAAGATCTTGTAGTTGCTCAGGACCATGTTCTTGAAAGCGATATCCGCGCCGAAGGTGTTCAGCAGCGACAGGATGATCAGCGCGCTTAGCGGCAGAAGCACGCTGAAGAAGATCACCACGAAGCAGAAGCCGAACGCGACCCAGCGCCACCGGCCCAGCTCGACGGCCTGCGCCTTGCCGATCTTGCCGGTCAGCGTCGTGAACTTGGTCCGGCCGAGCCACCAGCGCTGGCACAGGAGACAGAGCGCCGTGAAGAAGATGATCGGGATCGACACGGCCGCCGCGAGCTGCAGCTGCGGCGGATAGGTCAAGAGCGTGTAGATCTTCGTCGTCAAGACGTGGATGTTGACGGGAAAGCCGAGCGCCGCCGGTGCGCCGAACGCGGCGAGCGCGTCCAAAATGCACAGGATCAGGCCCGACAGGATGGCCGGCGCCACCAGCGGAAGCGTCACCGTCACCGCAGTCCGGACGCGCCCGGCGCCCAGGTTGCGCGCGGCGTCCTCGAAGGACGGATCGATGTTATCCAGCGCCGCGGTCACCGCGAAGAAGACCAGCGGGTAGAAGTGCATCGACTCGACGAAGATCAGGCCGCCCATCGAGAAGATGTTGATCGGCGGCGCGTCGAGCCCGAACAGGGCCATCAGCAGCTTGTTGATCTTCCCGGAGTTGGGCGCCATCAGGAAGATCCAGGCGATCACCGAGATGAAGGACGGCACGATGAAGGCGACGCCGGCGAAAGCGCGCACCATGCCTTTCATCGGCATGTCGGTGCGCGACACGAGCCAGGCCGCCGGCAAGCCGACCAAGAGACAGATCAGCGGCACGAAGAAGGCCAGGATCAGCGAGTTCTTCATCGCCGACAGCAGGCCGGGCTCACTGAACACGGCGATGTAGTTGGCGAAGGTGAATTTGCCGTCCGCGTTGTAGAGGCTGAACTGGAAGAGCAGATAGACCGGGTAGCAGACGAGCGCGGCCAAGACCACGACGCCGACCAGCATGGTCAGGTATTTGACCGGCTCGCGCCGGGCGCTGGTCTGGAACGCCTCGTAGCCGAGTGTGATCCGGCGCCGCAATCCTGTCAGCGCCTTGCCGCCATCGATTGTCGTTGTCGCCATGGCTCAGACCACCCAGGCCAATTCGCTGTCGAATTCGACATCGACTTCATGGCTCAGCGCCGGCGCATGGTCGAATTTCGGAACCTGGCAGCGGAATTCCTGTCCCTTGAGATCGAGCCGAAGATCGATCCGGTTGCCGAGGAAGGCGCTTTTCTGCACCCGGGCGCGGAATTTCGGGTTGAGCGACGGCGCGCTGCCGTTCACGAAGATCGCCTCCGGCCGGACCGAGACGGCGATCCGGTCGCCCTTGTTGAGCGTCTGCAGCTTGTCTTTTCGGCTGCTCGCCCAGAACGGCGCGCCGAGCGCGCTCGCGGCGCGGACCCGGCCGGCCTTCGCGTCGACGGCATCGACCGTGGCATCCAGCAGGTTGGTGACGCCGACGAAGGTCGCGACGAAGCGGCTCGCCGGATGCAGGTAGACCTCACGCGGCACGTCGACCTGCTCGATCTTGCCCTTGTTCATCACGACGATGCGGTCGGCGAGAACGAGCGCCTCCTCCTGGTCGTGGGTGACATAGAGCGTGGTCATGCCGATGCGCTCCTGCAACTCCTTGAGCTCGAAGCGCATCTCCTCGCGCAGCCCGGCGTCCAGATTGGACAGCGGCTCATCAAGCAGCAGCATCGACGGCTCGGTGACGATGGCCCGGGCCAGCGCGACACGCTGTTGCTGCCCGCCGCTCAGCTCGCCCGGCATGCGGTCTTCCAGGCCCGGCATCTTCACGAGCTCGAGGGCTCGGCGGACGCGCTGCGCGATCTCGTCGCGCGACAGCTTCGCGATGACGAGTCCGTAGGCGACGTTCTGGAACACGCTCTTATGCGGCCAGACGGCGTAATTCTGAAACACCATGCCGAGCCGGCGCTTTTCCGGCGGCAGGCTGCTCGCGCCGTCGGCGATCTTTTTGCCGTCGAGCAGGATCTCCCCGCCGTCGGGCTTGATGAATCCGGCGACCGAGCGAAGCGTCGTCGTCTTGCCGCAGCCGCTCGGCCCAAGCAATACGACGCTCTCGCCCGAGGCGATCTGCAGGCTTACGCCGTCGACGGCGCGAACCTCCCCGAACATCTTGACGAGATTCTGCAGTTCCAACTTATGCGGTAGGTCGGCCATTGGCCCTTCATTCCTCCAACTGATCTCGCGAACACGGATATCCGGCCGCTCGCCTCCTATTCCGACGAGCGGCCGGAATCGTGGCTCGAAACCGAGCCGTCACGGTCGCGCCTTCGAAAGAAGGCGGCAATGACGGCTCGGCCGAAACGGCATGCTCAGTTCCGCTTCATCGCGATGTTGAACTTCTTCAGGAAGTTCTTGCGCCCCTCATCCGGGATCTGCCACGACAGATCCGGGACGATGAGCTTGAGCGATTTCAGATCCGGCGCCCCTTTCGGTCCCGGAACCCCATCCACCACGGGCCACTGCAGTCCCCAAACAGCGAACTGCTCCTGCCCCTCGTCGCTGAACAGCCACTCGCTGAACAGCTTCGCGGCATTCGGATGCGGCGCGGTCTTGAGGATGCCCTGGGGCGACATGTTGACAATGACGCCGTCCGTGTAGGCGAAGACGTCGACCGGCGAGCCTTTCGCCCGCGCGACCAGCGTGTTGTGCGAAGAGACGGCCACCGCCACCGGGCGCTCGCCCGCGGTCACCATGCGCGCCGCCTCGGCATTCGCCTTGACGAACATCATGTTCTGGCCGCCGAGCTTCTCAAGGAACGACCAGCCGCCATCGATTTTCTCGCTCACGATGCCGCCGTAGAAAGCCGTATGCGAGCCCGACGTCTGGGGATGGGCGCTCAGCAGCTTGCCCTTCCATTCCGGCTTCAACAGATCCGCGTAGGTGTGCGGCAGCTTTTTCGGGTCCTTGATGGCGTTGGTGTTGTACGCGCCGAGCAACAGAAACATGCTTTGCGCGATCCATTGACCGTCGGGGTCCTTGAACCGGGCGTCGATCTTGTCGAAGGTCGCGGGCTTGTGGGGGGTATACCAGCCCTTCTGCTTGAACTCGTTGCCCTGATAGGCGAGCGACGAGGTGAAGACATCCGCGTGCTGCCGGCCGGCAGCCATTTCTGCTTCGATCGTCTGTACCAGCTGCGGTGAATTCTTCCGCAAGATGGTGAGCTTCACATCGGGAAACTTCTTCTTCCAAAAGGCGCTCAGCCCCTTCAGATAGGCTTCGCGCGAGGTCGTGTACCAGACGATCTCGCCTTCCTTCTTGGCGAGCGCGTAATACTCCGCAATGCGCTTCTTGCTGGCGTCGCTGTTCGTCACAGCGCCCGCCGGGCTCGCGAGCGCGACCGCGGCAAAAACCGTTGCGATGACCGCAACGCGTGGACTTCTCATCCTTCGTTTCCTCCATGCCGCCCCGCCAACCAGGGCGGGACATTCTTGTTGCGTTCCGTCCGCCGACACAGGGGGTTGGCCCCCTGTGAAGCAGGCGCGGACGCCCCCCACACTTCCACGGCCGTAGCCTATTAGCGCGTCTGCGTTATTCGCTGTTTCTTGTATGGGTGCCGGCGCCGTGTCGGGGTCTCCTCGTGACCGTCACGGCACTTCCGGAAGCTGGGACCCGGGAATTGTGCGACGGATTGTCGCGGCACGCAAATCGGCGTTTCGCCCGGTTGCCGGAAGCGCACGCCTGATCGCGCGGTCCGGGTATCGTTAACCTTACCGTAACCGTCCTTCCCGATAGTGTGCGGCGCGGCGCCGGGGCGATTTCCGCCCGGGGCGGGAATTCATCATGACGTCATACGACTACGATCTTTTTGTCCTCGGCTCCGGGCCCGCCGGCCAGCGTGCCGCGATCCAGGCCGCGAAGCTGGGTAAGCACACGGCCGTCGCCGAGCACCGCACGGTGATCGGCGGGGTGTGCATCAACACGGGCACGATTCCCAGCAAGACGCTGCGCGAGGCGGTGATGCACCTGTCGGGCTACCGCGAGCGGAGCATCTATGGCGCGTCCTATACGGTGAAGGAGAAGATCACCATGTCGGACCTGCTGTTCCGGGCCGACCAGGTGATCAAGCACGAGATCGACGTGACCCGCCACCAGCTGCAGCGCAACGGGGTCGAGGTCATTTCCGCCCAGGCGTCCTTCCGGGACCCGCACACGCTACGCCTCGCCCCGCTGAACGGCGGCGGCGGTGGCCGTGAAGTGACGGCGGAGAACATCGTCATCGCGGTGGGCACCGAGACGACCCGGGACAGCCACATCCCCTTCGACGGGCAGCGCATCTTCACCAGCGACGACATCCTCTCGCTCGAGAAGCTGCCGCGCACGCTCGCTGTCATGGGCGCGGGCGTGATCGGCCTGGAATACGCGACCATCTTCGCCACGCTCGGCGTCCGCGTGACCCTGATCGACCAGCGGCGGCGCCTGCTGCCCTTCGTCGATTCGGAGATCATCGACACGCTGATCTATCACATGCGGGACAACCGGGTGACGCTGCGCCTGAACGAGTGCGTCAAGTCGGTGGCCCTGGTCGACTGCGCGAACGGCCCGCGCGTCTCCATCGTTCTCGAAAGCGGCAAGAAGGTAATTGCCGAAAAGGCGCTCTACAGCATCGGCCGGTCCGGAGCGACCGGGGCGCTGGCGCTCGGGAACGCCGGGCTGAGCCCGATCGAGCGCGGCCTGCTCGAGGTCGATGAAAACTTCCAGACCAAGGTGCCGCATATCTTCGCCGCCGGCGACGTGATCGGCTTCCCCAGCCTCGCCTCGACCTCGATGGAGCAAGGCCGCGCGGCGGCTTGTCATGCCTTCGGCGTTCCGGCGGAGGCGACGCCCGATCACTTCCCCTACGGCATCTACACGATCCCGGAGATCTCCACCGTCGGCAAGAACGAGGAAGAGCTGACCGAGGCCGGCATCCCCTACGAAGTCGGCCGTGCCTCCTACAAGGAGATCGCGCGCGGCCAGATCATCGGCGACACGACGGGCCTGCTGAAGCTCATGTTCCACTGCGAGACGCGCAAGCTCTTGGGCGTCAGCATCCTCGGCGAGGGCGCCAGCGAGCTGGTCCATATCGGCCAGGCCGTGCTCGCCATGGGCGGCACGATCGACTATTTCGTCGACACGGTTTTCAACTATCCGACCCTGGCGGAGTGCTACAAGACCGCCGCCTTCGACGGCATCAACCG
>CAZPFL010000120.1:0-15150 GCA_964585785.1 uncultured Rhodospirillaceae bacterium | reverse complement strand
ACACCGAATAGCCGCCATGCGCCTTGGCGACGTTGTTGATCAGCTCCATGATCAGCACCGTCTTGCCGACGCCCGCGCCGCCGAACAAGCCGATCTTGCCGCCGCGCGCGTAGGGCGTCAGCAAGTCGATGACCTTGATGCCGGTGACGAGCTGCTCGGTCTCGGTCGATTGCTCGACGAATTCCGGTGCCGGCCGATGGATCGGCGCGGTCTTCTTGGCGTTGACCGGACCGCGCTCGTCGATCGGCTCGCCGATGACGTTGATGATGCGGCCGAGCGTCTCGGGACCGACCGGAACCGAGATCGGCGCGCCGGTATCCTCAACCTCGCAGCCGCGCACCAGGCCGTCCGTGGTGTCCATCGCGATGCAGCGGACGGTGCTCTCGCCGAGATGCTGCGCGACTTCGAGCACGAGAGGCCGGCCGTGGTTCTCCAGATGAAGCGCGTTGAGAATCTCGGGGAGCTCGCCGTCGAAATGTACGTCGACGACGGCGCCTGTGACCTGTGTTACCCGACCGGTCGCATTCTTCGCCATCTATCCACTCCTATGCCTTGGCCCGCATCAAAGCGCTTCCGCGCCCGAGATGATTTCGATCAGTTCCTTCGTGATGAAGGCCTGGCGGGTTCGGTTGTAGTTCAGCGTGAGCTTGTTGATCATATCGCCGGCATTGCGCGTCGCATTGTCCATCGCGGTCATCCGCGCGCCCTGCTCGGATGCGAAGGACTCGAGGAAGGCCCGGTAGAGCTGAACCGAGAGGTTGCGCGGCAGCAGGTCGTTGAGGATGTCCTCTTCCGACGGCTCGAACTCGTAGCCAGTGGCTTCCGCGCCTTCGCCCGCGGCCGGCGGCGCAAAGGGGATAATCTGCTGCGGCGTCACGGTCTGCGTCAGCGCCGAGACGAACTTGTTGTAGATGACGGTGCAGGTGTCGAACTGGCCCTCGTCGAACATCTCCATCAGCTGACGCGCAATCTCGACGGCCTTGTCGTAGCTCGGCACCGGCCGGGCGATATCCTCGACATGGGCGACGAGCGCCGACGGGAATTCCCGGCGGACCAGAGCCGTGCCCTTCCGGCCGATGCAGAAGATCTTGACCTGTTTGCCCTCGTCCTGGAGCTGGCGGACCATCCGGCGGACCTGCCGCATCAGGTTGATGTTGAAACCGCCGCAAAGACCGCGGTCGGTGGATACGAAGACGAGCAGATGCGTGTCGTCTTTCCCGGTACCCGCCATCAGCGGAATGGCGCCCGCACCGGCCGACGCGCTCGCGAGCGAGGACAGCATACGCTCCATCCGCTCCGAGTAGGGCCGTGCCGCCAGCGCCAGATCCTGCGCCCGGCGCAGCTTCGCCGCCGCGACCATCTTCATCGCCGATGTGATTCGCCGCGTCGACTTGACGCTCGTGATCCGGCTTCTCAGGTCTTTCAGGCTAGGCATCGATCAGCGGCTCGCGGTCTTCTGGCGCTCAGGCGAAGGATTTCGTGAAGCCACCGATGATCTCGGATAGCTTTTCTTCGGTTTCCTTGGAGATTTCGCCGTCCGAGCGGATCTTCGCCAGAATGTCCGAATGCTTCGAGCGGAACTCTTCCAGCAGGCTTTGCTCGTAACGGCCAATTCGGGCGACCGGAATGCCATCGAGATAGCCGCGCACGCCCGAAAAGATCGCGACGACCTGTTGCTCCACGGGCAGCGGCGAATACTGCGGCTGCTTCAGCAGCTCGGTCAGACGCGAGCCGCGCGCCAGCAGCCGCTGGGTCGCGGCGTCGAGGTCGGAGGCGAACTGTGAGAAGGCTTCCATCTCGCGATACTGCGCGAGCTCGAGCTTGATGGTGCCGGCAACCTGCTTCATCGCCTTGATCTGGGCGGCAGAGCCGACGCGCGACACCGACAGGCCGACGTTGATCGCCGGACGGACACCTTTATAGAACAGGTCGGTCTCGAGGAAGATCTGTCCGTCGGTAATGGAAATGACGTTCGTCGGGATATAGGCCGACACGTCGTTCGCCTGCGTCTCGATGATCGGCAGCGCGGTCAGCGAGCCGGCCCCGAGGGAGTCGTTCATCTTCGCCGCGCGCTCGAGCAACCGTGAATGCAGATAGAACACGTCGCCCGGATAGGCTTCGCGTCCCGGCGGACGGCGCAGCAGCAGCGACATCTGGCGATAGGCGGTCGCCTGCTTCGAGAGATCGTCGTAGATGATCAGGGCGTGCATGCCGTTGTCGCGGAAATACTCGCCCATGGCGCAGCCCGCATACGGCGCGAGGAACTGCAGCGGCGCGGGGTCGGAAGCCGTCGCCGCCACGACGATGGTGTATTCCATCGCGCCGTAGTCCTCGAGCGTCTTCACCACCTGCGCCACGGTCGACCGCTTCTGGCCGATCACGACGTAGATGCAATAGAGCTTCTTGGATTCGTCGCCGGACTCGTTGACCGATTTCTGATTAATGATGGCGTCGATTGCGACCGCGGTCTTGCCGGTCTGGCGGTCGCCGATGATCAGCTCGCGCTGTCCGCGGCCGACCGGCACGAGCGCATCCAGCGCCTTGAGCCCGGTCTGCATCGGCTCGTGCACCGACTTACGCGGGATGATGCCGGGCGCCTTGACCTCGACGAGGCGGCGCTCGGTCGTGTTCAGCGGCCCCTTCCCGTCGATCGGGTTGCCCAGCGCGTCCAACACCCGACCGAGCAGCCCGCGTCCCACCGGCACGTCAACGATGGCGCCGGTCCGCTTGACCGTGTCGCCTTCCTTGATGTCACGGTCGGAGCCGAAAATCACGACGCCGACATTGTCGACTTCGAGGTTCAGCGCCATCCCTTTGATGCCGCCGGGGAACTCGACCATCTCACCGGCCTGAACGTTGTCCAGCCCGTAGACGCGCGCCACGCCGTCGCCGACGGAGATAACCTGACCGACCTCGGCGACATCCGTTTCTGCGCCGAAATTCGCGATCTGCTCCTTCAAAATGGCGGAGATTTCCGCAGCCTTGATTTCCATCAGGCGGCCCCTTTCATCGCGATTTTCATCTTCTGAAGTTGTGTCTTGAGGGAGGAATCGACCATCCGGCTGCCGACCTTGACGACCAGACCGCCAATTAAGCTCGGGTCAACGGCCGTCGACAAGGCGACCTTGCCACCGAGAGCCGTCTGCAGCGCCGTTTCGAGCGCCTTGCTTTGACTGTCGCTGAGCTTATGCGCGGCGACGACCTCGGCGGTGACTTCGCCACGCCGCTGGGCCAATTCCGCGAGATAAGCCTTGATGATGCCGGGGAGCGCGAAGAGGCGGCGATTGGCCGATACCAGACCGATAAATTTCCGCGTCAGCTCGTCGGCGCCGATGCGCTCGATCAGGGCCGCCATGACGCGGCCGGATTCCGCGCGGCTGACCACGGGATTGCGGATAAGCCGCTGCAGATCAACACTTTCCTGCAACAGCCCGATGATGGATTGCAGGTCGCCTGCGACCTGGTCCAGCTTTCGTTGCTCGTCCGCTAGCTCAAACAAAGCTAACGCGTAGCGAGCGGCAACTCCCGTATCGCCTGCCTTCGATGCCAATCTGGGATTACTCCAGAATTCTCTCCGGATACGCCGCGAAACGCGGCCCCCTTAATACTCCCCTGTGCCTCGGAATGCATTCTTCGATCCCGAAAGCGAGCGGTGTGTAGCACATGGATATAGGCGGTGCAAGCCGCGTGGCCCATATATCGAAGCCCTGGAAACTGTTACAGAAAACTATACGGATCGACGTCGATTTGTATACGGACCGCGTTCGGCGGACGGACCTTCGCCAGCCACTCCGACAGCAGCCGCTGGATGCTGACGTTGCGCGGCGCCTTGAGCAGGAAGCGGCGGCGGTAGCGCCCCCGCAGGCGCGCGAGTGGCGCCGGCGCCGGACCGAGCACGCGGACCTCGTCGTAACGCGGCGCCGCCCGCGCCAAGCGCTGTGCGACGACATCGACCTCGTCCTCGTCGGGTCCGCTCAGGATCAGCGCCGCCAGCCGCCCGAAAGGCGGCCAGCCGCCGGCCCGGCGCTGCGCCGCCTCCTCCTCGATGAAGCGGTCACGGGCGCCTTCCGCCAGCGCGGTGATGACCGGATGTTCCGGATTATAGGTCTGCAGCAAAACGCGTCCGGGCTTGGAATCGCGTCCCGCCCGTCCGGCGACCTGGTGCAGCAGCTGGTAGGTGCGCTCCGCCGCCCGCAGGTCGCCGCCGGTCAGGCCGAGATCGGCGTCGATCACCCCGACCAGCGTCAGCATCGGAAAATGATGCCCCTTCGCCACAATCTGCGTTCCGACCAGAATGTCGATCTCATGGCGGCGCATGCGCGTGATCAGTTCCTCCACCGCGGCGGGACCGCGCACCGTGTCGCTGGTCAGGCTCGCCATGCGGGCGTCCGGAAACAGCGCGTGCACCTCCTCCGCCAGCCTCTCGACGCCGGGACCGCAGGCCGCCAGGCTGTCCTCCGCGCCGCATTCCGGGCAATGCTCCGGATAGGGAACGACATGGCCGCAGTGATGGCACTCCAGCCGGCGCGCCAGGCGGTGCTCGACCAGCCAGGCGGTGCAGTTCGGGCACTCCATGCGGTGCCCGCAGGTCCGGCACAAGGTCAGCGGCGCGTAGCCCCGCCGGTTCAGAAACAAGAGCGCCTGCTCGCCCGCCGCTAGCGTCTCTTCCAGGGCCTTGCGCAACGGCGGCGACAGCCAGCATTGGCGGGGCGGCGGCTCGCGGCGGAGGTCGACGACCGCGACCTCGGGCAGGCCGGCTGCGCCGTGCCGCGACGGCAGGTGGATCAGGCGATAGCGCCCCTCCTCCACATTCATCACCGTTTCCAGCGACGGCGTCGCCGAGACCAGCAGCACCGAGATCCCCTCGATATGACCGCGGACAACCGCCATGTCACGGGCGTGATAGGCGATGCCGTCCTCCTGCTTGAAGGAGCCGTCATGCTCCTCGTCGACGATGATCAGGCCGAGGTTGCGATAGGGCAGAAAGAGCGCCGAGCGCGCGCCCACGACAACCGTGGCGCTGCCGTCCGCGACGGCGCGCCAGGTGCGCCGGCGCTGCGTTTGCGTCAGCTCGGAATGCCATTGCTGCGGCGCCGCCTGGAACCGCTCGCCGAAGCGCTGCAGCCAATGTGCCGTCAGCGCGATCTCGGGCAGCAGCACAAGCACCTGCCGTCCCTGGCGGAGCGTTTCGGCGATCGCCTCGAAATAGACCTCCGTCTTGCCGGCGCCGGTGACGCCGTCGAGAAGCGTGACGACGAAGCCGCCGGCCGCGACCGTTTGGACAAGCTGGTCCGCCGCGCCCTGCTGCTCCGGCGAAAGAGCGACCGACGGCGCCGACGGGTCGGGTTTCGCCGGGCGCGGCGCGCCCATGGACACCTGTTCGAGCGCACCCGCCTTGGCCAGCCCCGTGACGACGCCGACGCCGACGCCCGCCTCGCGCGCGAGCTCGATCGCCGGACGCGGAAAGCCCTCGCCCGCCGCAGCGAGCACACGCTTACGCGCCGGCGTCAGGCGGATGTCGTCCGGCAGGTCGTCGACGATGCGATAGGCGACGCGCGGCTTTTCCGGCAGCAGCGCCTCGGTCACGCTCATCGCCATGCGCAGCACCGAGCCCGGTGGCGAGAGGGTGTAGCGGGATACCCAATCGACGAATCGGCGGGTCGATTCCGGTAATGTCGCCGCTTCGAGCCGGTCCTGAATGTCCTTCAGCCGGCTGTCCGGCACGTCGCCCGAGGCGGTCTCCGACCACACCACGCCGATCGCCTCGCGCCGCCCAAAGGGCACGCAAACGAAGGCGCCGGGCTGGATTTCGAGCTCAGGCGGAACGCGGTAGTCGAATGCGCCCGGCAGCGGCAGGGGGAGCAAGACCTGGACGCGACGCGGTTCGCCATTGATCGCAACGGCGGTTGTGGTATGGGGAAGCGGCATCGGGTAGAGTGTAGCCAAACGCGGTCCGCGCGCCATCCCGAAGCTTGGGATCGATTAGAGGAGTCTCAGACCGTAATGAAATTCTTCGTGGACACCGCAGAGATCGGCGAAATCAGGGACCTCGCCGCGACCGGCTTGGTCGACGGCGTGACGACGAATCCGTCGTTGATCCACAAGTCCGGGCGCAACTTCTTCGAGGTGATCGCCGAGATCTGTGACATTGTCGACGGCCCCGTCAGCGCGGAAGTCGCGGCGACCGACTTCGAGACGATGCTCGCCGAAGGAAAGAAACTGGCGAAGATCGCCAGCAACGTCGCGGTGAAAGTGCCGCTGACGCCGGACGGGCTCAAGGCCTGCCGCGCGCTGACGCAGACCGGCACGATGGTGAACGTCACGCTCTGCTTCTCGGCCAACCAGGCGATCTTGGCCGCCAAGGCCGGCGCCACCTTCGTTTCGCCCTTCGTCGGCCGGCTTGACGACATTGCGGCCGAAGGCATGCAGCTCATCGCCGACATCTGCGCCATCTACGACAACTATCCGAGCTTCACGACCGAGGTGCTGGTCGCATCCGTGCGCCACCCGATGCACGTGCTGGATGCGGCCAAGATCGGCGCGCATGTCGCGACCGTGCCGCCCTCCGTGCTACGTCAGATGTTCAGTCATCCGCTTACCGAGAAGGGCCTGGCCGCCTTCGTTGCCGATTGGCAAAAAACCGGCCAGTCGATTCTTTAGGCCGCCCGGATGACGCAAAAACTCAGAGGCGCCAAAACCGATCCGAGGGCTCTCTCCGCGGACCGGGTGCTGGAATTCCTGCGCGACAATCCGGACTTCTTCGTCAAGCACCCCGATGCGCTGAACGGACTCCAGAGTCCGTCACGCGCGCTCGGTGAAGGCGTCTACGATCTGCAGCAAGCGATGATCAACCAGCTGCGCGGCAAGATCGACACGCTCGCCGGCAATCAGAATGATCTGCTGTCGACCACGCGCGCTAACATGCAGACGCAGTCGCGCATTCACGAATGCGCCCTCAACCTGCTCGGCGCGCAAAGTTTCGAGCAGCTCATCCAGACGGTGACGACCGATTTCGCGGTCATCCTCGATCTCGACATGGTGACGCTCTGCATCGAGGCGGCGGATCCGACGCCGCTGACGATCCGCACCCGCGGCCTGATGATCCTGACGCCGGGGGCGATCGACGGCATCCTCGGCCCGGACCGGCGGCTCCTGCTGCGCGGCGACATCAACGGCGATCCGGAGCTGTTCGCCGGCGCCTCGACGCTGGTCCGCTCCGACGCGCTGGTGCGGCTTTCGATCTCGCCCTCGACGCCGCCGGTTCTGCTCGCCTTCGGGTCGCGTGATCCACAACGCTTCGACTCGGGACAGGCGACCGAGCTGATCGATTTCCTGGCGAGCGTGCTGGAACATGTAATCCGCATATGGCTGCACCTGCCCGAGTAAAGCGCCCGACGCCGCTCGTCGACCTGCTCGATCCGGGCCTGTTGCGCGCGATGCGGCTTTGGCAGCGATGGCTGTCGGATGAACGCCGCTGCTCGCCGCATACCTGCGACTCCTACGGGCGCGACCTCACCGACTTCCTGCGCTTCCTCTCCCAGCATCTGGGCGGACGGCCCCGGTTGCGCGACCTCGAGACGCTGAAGCCGGCGGACTTTCGCGCCTGGCTCGCACGGCACTCCGCGAGCGGCCGCAAGCGCACCTCGACGGCGCGCGCGCTGTCCGTCGTGCGCGGCTTCTTCTCCTGGCTGGAACGCAACGACCTCGCGGCCAACCATGCGATCCGTGCGCTGCGCACACCCAAGATCCCGCACTCGGTGCCGAAAGCGTTGAGCGTCGACGAGGCGTCGGACGTGATCGAGACCGCCGGCACGCTCGTTGCGGAGGATTGGATCGGCCTGCGTGACATCGCGATCCTTACCTTGCTCTACGGCTGCGGGCTCCGCATCGCGGAGGCGCTATCGCTGACGCGCGGCGATGCGCCGGAGGGCGACGCGATCACCGTCACCGGCAAAGGCAACAAGCAGCGCATGGTGCCGATCCTGCCGGTCGTGCGCGACGCGATCGGGGCCTATCTCGACGCCTGTCCCTGGCAGGGCGCGTCGGATGAGCCGCTTTTCGTTGGCGCACGCGGCGGGCCGCTCCGCGCTCGCATCGTGCAGCGCCAGATGCAAAGCATGCGCGGCCTGCTCGGCCTGCCGGAGACCGCGACCCCGCATGCGCTCCGGCACAGCTTCGCGACGCATCTCCTCGCCATGGGCGGCGACCTGCGCTCGATCCAGGAGCTGCTGGGCCATGCCTCGCTGTCGACGACGCAACGCTACACGGAGGTCGACGCCGGACGGCTGCTCGAAGAATACCGCGCGACCCATCCCCGGGCGCGCTAGCACCAGACCAAGCCGGCTTAGGACAGGCTGCGTTCCTTGGACGAGACGGCAATGCGGTCGTGTCCCAGCGTATAAATAAACAACGGTCCCAGCATGAGAATGACCGCGATCACCGCGTAGGACAGGCCCCATGCGAACCGGCTGTGCCCGCCGCCGCCGAGATCGAGGGTGATGCCGAAGATGATCGGCCCGAGCGTCGAGCCGATGAAGCCGATCATCGCGTGCACCGCCATGGTCATGCCGCGGAGCTCGGGATCGGCAAACTCCACCACGCCCGAGGTGATCGTCGCCGAATCGGCGACGACGAGGAATCCGTAAACCAGCACCAGCAGGATGACGAGGGGATAGGGCAGCGCCGCGCCGAAGCCGAGCGTGACCGCCACGGCCGCCGAGAGCGACATCACGACGAGCAGCACGCGCGGCCGTCCGAACTTGCGCGCCACCTCGTTGCCGAGAATGCTGCCCGGCATCCCCATCAGCCCGGTCAGAGTCGCGATCACGGTCGCGCGGATCGCCGTGCCCGCCGTGCCGGCGGCCTGCAGCGAGGTCGAGAAGACGAGGTAGGCGACCACCCAGGAGCGCAGCGCGAAGACTTCCGCGTTATGCACACAATAGGTGAGCGTATAGGCCAGCACCTTCCTGTTGCGCAGCACTGGCCGGAAGTCGAGCAGGCCCATCGCGGGCTTCGTCCCGTTCGGCGGCCGCGACTTCAGGAAGATCGCCGCCAGGATGAGCGCCACTGCTGGCCCGAGCGCGGACAGGATGAACGCCCAGCGCCAGCCAAGCGCCGGCGCGATTTCACCGGCGAACAGAAAGGACAGGCTCGTCCCCACGCCGAAGCTCGAGGTGTAAAAGGCGACGCCGCGACTCTGCGACGTCGCCGGCAGCCGGTCGGTCAGCGCCTTGAGGCCGGGCATGTAGGTGCCCGCCAGTCCGATACCCTGCAAGCAGCGCCACAAGCTCGCCGACCAGAAGCCGCCGGCCAGCGCGAAACCGAGCGCCGCGACTGCACCCAGCGCCATGGAGAACAAATAGACCCGCCGCGCGTCCATCCGATCGGTCAGGCTGACCAGGATGGGAACGCCGATGACATAGCCGCCGTAATAGACGCCGCTGACCCAGCCGACCTCGGTGTTGCTCAGCGCCCAGGCGGGCTGGAGCACCGGCACCAGCGCCGGAAAGGTCGCCGAGGCGGCCATGCCAATGATCTCCGCGGCACAGACGACCGCGAGAAGCTGGCGAGGCGACGGACTGGACATGAGGCGCGGGCCGGGCGGTTGAGAGCGGTCGTGTTCGGGCCGTCATCATACTGTCATAAATCCAGCCCGACAAACGATATTTCTAGTATTATCGAAATAATGCGACCTGCGAGAACCGCCGACATTGAACGTGGGCGATCAGCGGCGACGGAAGCGCAACGTCACGATCATGAGCGGCCAAAGCGCGATCAACCCGGCGAGCGTCGCATAGGCCACGACCCAGGCCCGGGCTGAATTGGCGCCGCCCGCGTGATCCAGCGCGGCACCGAAGATAACCGGGCCGAGAAACGCCCCCGTGAACCCGAACACGGAATGCAGCGCCAGCGCCGCGCCCCGATGGCCGGCATCGGCGCTTTCGACGACGCCGGCGTTGATCGCGCCCACATCCGCCGGCACGAGCAGCCCATAAAGCAGAATCAATCCGGTGACGATCCAGAACGGCGCCGCGGCGAACAGGCCGAGCAGAATCCCCGTCCCTGCCGACAGCAGCATAATCACGGCGATCAGCGCGTTCCGCCCGAGGATACGCGTCGCTTCGCTGGCAAGCACGATGCCGGGCAGGCCGAGCAAATTGGCGGTCGCCGCGATCACGGTCGGCGACAGCCCGCCCTCGGCCCGTCCGCCTGACTGCTGCGCCGCCGCGAAGGCGAGGAACGCGACGACGAAGGCCCGCATCGTCGAGGACTCGGCATTGTGCAGAAAATAACCCGTGTAATACCGCAGCAGCGCCGGGTTGCGGAGCTGCAGGGAGAGGCCGGCGAAGCGGCTGCCCGACGGCGGCGCCGATGTGCGCGGCGGCAGAAAGAGCCAGGCGATGACGAGCCCCGCCAAGGGTCCCGCCGCCAACACGTAGAACACGCCGCGCCACGGCAAGGCGCCGGCGGCGATGCCGGAGACGAGAAAGGAAAAGCTCGCGCCGACGGTAAACGTGGCGGTGAAGAAGGCGACGCCGCGATTGCGAAGCCGGTCCGGCATCGCGTCACTGACCGCGCGAAGGCCCGGCATGTAGGTGCCCGCAAAGCCAATCCCCTGCAGGCAGCGCCACAGGCTGCCGCTCCAGAACCCGTCGGCCAGCGCGGCGAAGCCGATCGTCGACAGCGCGCTCATCGTGATGCCGGCAAGGAAAATCCGGCGCGGATCCGCGCGATCCGTCGCCGCCGTCAGCAGGGGCGCGGCGACAACGAAGCCCGCGAAGAATACGCCGTTGATCCAGCCCGCTTCGGCATTCGACAGCATCCAGGCATGCTGGAATTGCGGCAGCAGCCCGGCAAAAGTAACGAAGGTCGCCATGCCGAGCACCTGGGCCGCGAACATGGCGGCGATCAGCATCGCCGGACCGACGCGGATCATCGGCTTTTCCCGAGAATACGGCGCGCCACACGCGCCGCGCGCAGCCGCGCTTCTTCGAGCGTCGCGCCCAGCTTCGGATAGCGCCGCTGGAACTGCAGCAGCTTCTTCCGCACCCAGGGCGATTCGAGCGACAGCAGATAGGCGCCGACCGCGAGGAACAACACGCCCTGCAATATGGGAAGGAAGAGACCGAGGATCCCGAGGAAGATAAAGAACCAGCCGGTAATGAGGATCAGCCACCGCTTCCAGCGGGGACGGCGGCGGGCGGGACGTGTCTCGTCGTCAGGCAGGTTGTCGGGCAGATTGCTCACGGACAGCCATGTCAGATGTGGATGGCTCTCCCGTCAACCGCGAGCGCGGCTTCCTTGACCGCCTCGTTCAGTGTCGGGTGACCGTGGCAGGTGCGGGCCACGTCCTCGGCAGAGCCGCCGAACTCGATCACGGAAACGATCTCGTGGATCAGCGTGCCGGCGTCGGCGCCCAGGATATGCGCGCCGAGCACACGGTCCGTCTTGGCGTCCGCCAGGATCTTGACGAAGCCCTCGGTCGTGTCGTTGCAGCGCGCGCGGCTGTTCGCCGAGAAAGGAAACTTGCCGACGCGGTATTCGACGCCGGCGCTCTTGAGCTGTTCTTCCGTCTTGCCGACGGACGCGACCTCTGGCCAGGTGTAGACGATTCCCGGAATGGCGTCGTAGTTGATGTGCCCGGACTGGCCGGCGATGATCTCCGCGCAGACGACGCCTTCGTCTTCCGCCTTGTGCGCCAACATCGGGCCGCGCACGCAGTCGCCGATCGCATAGATGCCCGGCACCGAGGTGGAAAAATCGTCGCCGATGTCGATGAAGCCGCGGTTGTCGGTCTTCACGCCGACGCCTTCGAGGCCGAGCCCTTCGGTATAGGGACGGCGCCCGACCGAGACGAGCACCACGTCGCATTTGATCTCTTCCGACGCGCCGCCATCGGCCGGCGCCACAGTCAGCGTGACGCCACCTTTCGCGGCACTGGCCGCGGTGACCTTCGTCTTGAGCTTGAACTCGAATCCCTGCTTGGTCAGGACACGCTGGAAGTTCTTCGAAATCTCGCCGTCCATGCCGGGCGTAATCCGGTCGAGAAACTCGATCACGGTGACCTTGGCGCCGAGGCGACGCCAGACCGAGCCCATCTCGAGCCCGATATAGCCGCCGCCGATGACGACGAAATGATCCGGCACTTTCGCGATGTCCAACGCGCCGGTCGAAGAGACGATCTGCTTCTCGTCCACCGTTACGCCCGGGATCGGCGTGCTTTCCGATCCGGTCGCGATGATGATGTTCTTCGTCTCGAGCGTCCGTTCGCCGCCTTCCGTGAGATTGACGACGACCGAGCCCGACTTGGCGATGCGGCCCGTTCCTTTCACGTAGTCGACCTTGTTCTTCCGGAACAGGAACTCGACCCCCTTGGTCAGGTCGACCACGACCTTTGCCTTGCGCGCCAGCATCGTCTTCAGGTCGAGCGAGACCGAGCCGACATCGACGCCGTGCGATTTCAGCGTGTGGACCGCTTCCTCGTATTTCTCCGAGCTCTGCAGCAAAGCCTTCGACGGGATGCAGCCGACGTTCAGGCAGGTGCCGCCGAGCGTGCCGCGCTTCTCGACGCAGGCCGTGCGCAGGCCGAGCTGCGCCGCGCGAATCGCCGCGACATAGCCGCCGGGGCCGCCCCCGATGATGACAAGATCGTATTCGTCGCTCATGTGGTGCTTCCTGCGCTTATCCGTGGGCGGCCATCGCGGCAAATCCCGCGGAACTATACCCTGGCCTCGTTCTTAGGCGAATATGGTTAAGCTTTTGCCTATCGCCAACAGGAAATCCGTGCGCTTTGCCGCAATCAGCCAAAGAGCGCGCTCGGGAAGCGTAAGGCTGCATGATTGCGGATTGCGCGGCAGGAGCGGGAAGCGCCGTGGCCGGCTGGACGCGGAACCGACTAGACGTCGATCAGCAGCCGGTTCGGCTCTTCCAGCATCTCCTTCATGCGGACCAGGAAGGTGACCGCTTCACGGCCGTCGACGATGCGGTGATCGTAGGTCAGCGCCACATTCATCATGCTGCCGATGACGATCTCGTCGCCGTCGACGATCGGGCGCTTCTGGATCTTGTGCATGCCGAGGATGCCCGACTGCGGCGGATTGAGGATCGGCATCGAATTGAGCGAGCCGTAGACGCCGCCATTCGAGATCGTGAAGGTGCCGCCCATCATCTCCTGCACGGTCAGCTTGCCGTCGCGCGCGCGCCGCCCGAAGTCGGCGATGGCGGCCTCGATCTCGGCGAAGCTGCGCTTGTCGGCGTCGCGGACGACCGGCACGACCAGGCCCTGCGGCGTACCGACCGCGACGCCGATGTCGTAATAATTCTTGTAGATGATCTCGTCGCCGTAGATCTCGCCGTTAATCGCCGGCAGCTCCTTGAGCGCGATGATCGCCGCCTTGATGAAGAACGAGAGGAAGCCGAGCCGGACGCCGTATTTCTTCTCGAACGGGTCGCGGTAGTCGGCGCGCAGCTTCATCAGCGCGTCCATGCGCACTTCGTTGTAGGTCGTGAGCATGGCCGCGGTGTTCTGCGCCTCCTTGAGGCGCTGCGCGATGCGCTGACGCAGACGCGACATGCGGACACGCTCTTCGCCGCGCGGATCTTCCGGACGCGGCGGCAATTCGCCGGCGGGAACGACCGCGGGCGCCGGCGGCACGCTCGGCTGCGGCGCGCGCGCTTGCGCCGCGGCGGGCGCAGAAGCGGGTGCGGCCGCCGCCGCGGGCTTGGCGGCCTTTTCGAGATAGCTCAGCACATCGCCCTTGGTGAGCTGGCCCTTCGGGCCGGTCGCTGCGATCTTCGACGGATCGAGCTTGTTGTCGTCGATCAGCTTGCGCACGGCCGGCGACAGCGCTTCGGCTTCCGCGGCCGGCTGCACGGCGGGCTTTTCGGTCACGACGGGCTGCGCTGCCGGCCTTGCCGCTGCGACACCACCGAGGCTGATCGTTCCAATGACAGAGCCGACCTCGACGTCGGCACCGGCCTCGATCCGGATCTCGCTCAGCGTGCCGGCCGCCGTCGACGGGATCTCGACCGTCGCCTTGTCGGTCTCCAGCTCGACGAGCGGATCGTCAACCGCGACCGAGTCACCGACCTGCTTCAGCCATTTCGCGATCGTGCCTTCGGTGACGGACTCGCCGACGGCGGGGACGACGATCTCGACCGTCTCCGCGGCGCCATCCGATCCATTGCCCTTGACAGCAGGCGGCGAGGCGACAGGCACCGGAGCAGCCGGAGCGGGCGCTTCGACCGGCGCAGGCGCTTTGGCTTCCGCCTTCTTGGCGTCTGGCTTTTTCGCCTCCGCCTTCTTTGCCTTCGCGGCCGGCTTCGCCGCCGCGCCGCCTTCGTCCAAGCTGCCGAGCACGGCGCCGACGGCGACATCCGTGCCGTCCGCGACCAGGATCTCGCTCAACACGCCGGCGGAGGGCGCCGGCACTTCCAGCGACACCTTGTCCGTCTCCAGTTCGACCAGCGGCTCGTCGACCTCGACCGTGTCGCCAACCTTCTTGAGCCACTTGGCTACGGTCGCCTCGGTGACGGATTCACCGAGCGCTGGGACCGTGATTTGCACCGTCATGCTTTGCTTGCCTCCGTGAACGGCAATGCCATCTGTTCGAGTTTTCTCAGCTCGCCTTGCGGCTCACCGGGCGCGCGTGGACGGCGGGCGCCTCCACCGTCAACGCCTGCGTAACCAAAGCGGTCTGTTCGCGCAGGTGATTACGGGCAAGACCGGTCGCCGGCGACGCCGCTTCCTGCCGGCCGACATAGACCGGGCGTCCGGCGCGCATGCCGACCGTTTCCATGACTTCCTGAATCCGCGGGTTGACGAAGGTCCAGGCGCCCATGTTCATTGGCTCTTCCTGGCACCAAATCAGCTCCGCCTGCGGGAAGCGCTTCAGTTGCTCGCCCAGCGTCTTGCGCGGGAAGGGGTAAAGCTGCTCCTGGCGCATCAGGTAGACGTTGTTGATGCCCTCTTTCTCGCGCGCTTCGAGCAGGTCGTAGTAGACCTTGCCCGAGCAGAGCACGACGCGCTTGATGTCGTCGTCACCCAGCAGCGCCGGCGTGCCTTCGGCGTCATCGGGCAGCACGCGATGGAAGCTGGTGCCCGGACCGAACTCGTCCAGCCGCGAGACGCAGCGCTTGTGCCGCAGCAGC
>CAZPFL010000119.1:0-15185 GCA_964585785.1 uncultured Rhodospirillaceae bacterium | reverse complement strand
GGGTGCGCCGTAGGTGCTTCCCCTCTCTGCCCCTGTGGGGCGGAGAGGGCCAGGGAGAGGGTGGGGGTTGGCACAAACGAAGCCAGCGCTTCGACATCCCCACCTCATCCGCCTCGCTGCGCTCGGCACCTTCTCCGCCCCTCCGGCGGAGAAGGATTAAGGGGCCTCGTGCCTCGACGGTCCAGAGCCAGTTGCCCAGCCTGTCGAAGGGCGCACGGCGTTGTTGCAGCACCCGTATTGCCGCCGAGGTAAGCAACTGGACCAGTCGCCGCCCGTTGGTCCACCGGCATTGACAGCAGGCCCCCCGCCTGCCACCTCTTGCCCGAGATCCTTCAAACAGCAGGAAGTCCCCGGAGAGGCCGCGCCTTGCCCTATCTGATTCTGTTCATCGCAACGATTCTCGGCGCCAACTGGGCGATCCAGGTCTTCGGGCTGGTGCCGGTCGGGCCCAACCTGCTGGCGCCCGCCGGGGTCTATTTCGCGGGGCTTGCCTTCACCTTCCGCGACCTGGCGCAGGAGAAGGTCAGCCGGGGCTGGATCGTCGCCGCGATCGCGGCCGGCGCGGTGCTCTCGGCCGCCGTCTCGACCAAGTTCGCGGTCGCGAGCGGCATCGCCTTCCTGATTTCCGAGCTGCTCGATTTCGCGGTCTACACGCCGCTGCGGCGGCGCAACTGGATCGGCGCGGTGGTCGCGTCCAACGTCGTCGGGCTGATCGCGGACAGCGTCCTGTTCCTGGTGCTCGCCTTCGGCAGCCTGCAATACCTGTCGGGCCAGGTCGTCGGCAAGGCGTGGATGACGCTACTCGCGGTCGCCGTGCTGTGGCTGCTGCGCCGGCGCATGGCGCCGAGTGAAAGCGGCGGCGAAGCGGCCCCGGCCGCCAGCACCGAGCCGTGAGGCCGCCGTGCCGCGCCGCATCGGACAGATCCTGCTTTCCGGCGGCCTCGATTCCACCACGCTCGCCTGCCTGGCGCGGCAGGAAACCGACGAACTGCTCGCGCTGACGCTGAACTACGGCCAGCGCCATGTCATCGAGCTGGACGCCGCGCGCAAGGTCGCCGCGGCGCTGAACCTCCCGCACCGTGTCGTCGACGTCCGCTTCTACCGCGACCTCGCCGCGCATTCGGCGCTGACCAACGCGGCCGACTTCGCGCTGCCGACCGGCCGCAAGCAGGACGAGATGGCGAAGGACATCCCGGTGACCTACGTCCCCTTGCGCAACACCTTCTTCCTGACCATCGCCGCGGCCAGCCTGGAGAGCCGCGTGCTGCACGTCATCGAGAGCGAAGGCGTGGCGCCGGAAGACGTCGATCCCGTGCTCTACATCGCCGCCAACGCGCTCGACTACAGCGGCTATCCCGACTGCCGCCCGGAATTCTACGCCGCGCTGACCGAATCGCTCCGTCTCGGCAGCAAGATCGGTACGCAATACGGCCGCCCGCTGCGCATCGCGACGCCGCTGATCGACAAGACCAAGGCGGACATCGTGCGCCTCGGCGTCAGCCTCGGCGCGCCGCTGGAATCGAGCTGGAGCTGCTATAGCGGCGGGCCCAAGCCCTGCGGCGTCTGCGATAGCTGCATCCTGCGCGCCAAGGGCTTCGCGGAAGCCGGGATCGACGATCCGGCGCTCTAGGCCGCGCGCCCCGCGCCGTGCGATGATGCGGCTCACGCTTGGCGGAAAGGGCAAGCGGTGGCAGAGCGAACGACAAGCAAACTCCCCCCGACCAGTGAGCTTCCGACCGGCCTGCGCGCCATTCCGCGCGGCGTCTGGGCGCTCGGCTTGGTCAGCCTGTTCATGGACACCTCGTCCGAGCTGATCCACAGCCTGCTTCCGGTCTTCCTGGTGACGGTGCTGGGCGCGAGCGCGCTTTCGGTCGGCCTCGTCGAAGGCATCGCCGAAGCGACCGCCGCGATCACCAAGGTCTTCTCGGGCGTCATCAGCGACCGGCTCGGCAAGCGCAAGGCGATCGTCGTCCTCGGCTACGCGCTGGCGGCGGCGACCAAGCCGTTCTTCGCGCTGGCGCCGACGATCGGCTGGGTGGTCGGCGCGCGCTTCGTCGACCGGGTCGGCAAAGGCATCCGCGGCGCGCCACGGGACGCGCTGATCGCCGACATCGCGCCGCCGCACCTCCGGGGCGCGAGCTACGGGCTGCGCCAGTCGCTCGACACGGTCGGCGCCTTCGCGGGCCCGCTCGCCGCGGTGGGGCTGATGGCGCTGTTCGCCGACCATATCCGCACGGTCTTCTGGTTTGCGGCGATCCCGGCCGTCCTCGCCGTGATCGTGCTCGTCGTCGGCGTCCGCGAGCCGCCGAACGGCCGCCAGCCGGACGAAGCGCCGCCGCCGATCCGCCTCGGCGACCTTAGCGGCCTCTCCGCGGCCTTTTGGGGCGTGGTCGCGGTCGGCGCGGTGCTCACGCTTGCCCGCTTCAGCGAGGCCTTCCTGATCCTGCGCGCGCAATCCGTCGGGCTCGGGCTGACCTGGGTGCCATTGGTCCTCGCCGTGATGAGCGCGGTCTATTCCGCCTCGGCCTATCCAGCCGGCGTACTCGCCGACCGCATGCACCGGCGCTCGCTGCTGGCGATCGGCTTCGCCGTGCTGATCGCCGCGGACCTGGTGCTCGCCGCCGCGGGCAGTGTCTGGACGGTGATGATCGGCGTCGCCCTCTGGGGCCTGCATATGGGGCTGACGCAGGGCCTGCTGTCCACGCTGGTCGCCGACGCGGCGCCGGTGCATCTGCGCGGCTCCGCCTTCGGCGTGTTCAATTTCGTCAGCGGCATCGTGCTTCTGATCGCGAGCGTGCTTGCGGGCGCGCTGTGGGAGGCGATCGGTCCCGGGGCGACCTTCATCGCGGGGGCCGCCTTCACCGGGCTCGGCCTGGCCGGGCTGCTGGTTTCCCGGCGATAAGGGCGGTGAAATGGCCGCCAGGCCGGCTCTAAATACGCCCTTGCCATGCGGGCGCCGGCACACCATCTTGCTGCGGGCGATCGCGGTCCATTGTTGGCCGTCACGCGGATTCCGCCGGCGCAGAATATGAACGCTTTTTCGCCGCACTTTTGCCGCGCAGCTTTGAAACGCTTTCGCAGTACGCCGAGGCTTGACGCCTTGGCCGGCGCGGTACAGCCGCCGCCTGGATAAACACCGTTTCTTTGGCCGCGTCGGTGAGGATCGCCGTGCGCCGCCGGAACTCTGGAGCAGGTTCACATGATGTTTATTGCACGGACAGCCGCGCTCGTCGTCGCGGCTATGACCATTTATGGCGCCGCCCTTCCCGCGGCCGCGCCGGCCCGCGCCGACGACAAAGGCGATGCCAACACCACGATCACCGACGAGCGGCTGAACGCCTTCGTCGCCGCCGCCAAGGAAGTCTTCGCGGTTCGCCAGAAATACCGCCCGCAATTCGAAGCGGCGGCAACCGACGGCGACAAGCAGAAGATCGTCGTGGCGGCCCGCGACGAGATGAAAAAGGCGGTCGAGAACCACGGCCTCACGATCGAGCAGTACAACGCCGTCCTCACCGCGGCTCGGACCGACCAGAAGCTGGCGGAGAAGCTGGAAAAGCTGCTGAGCCTGGACAGCCCGGCAAAGGGCGGCTGAGCCCCCCGGGTATCCGGAGCGAGGGGCTGAGCCGGGCCGTCGTAAACGCGATTTTCACCATTGACGGCCAGTCTGATCGGTAGCCCGATAGAGCCGGGTCAACCCGCCTGGACCGCTTCGATGTCGCACATGCGTCGGTTCGTTCTGTCCGTTTTGCTCGTCCTGCTGTCCGCGCTTTCGCCCGCGGCCGCGAGGACAGCGCCCTCAGGCGTCTGCTGGCGTCCCGACGCCTTGAAGGGCCTCCCGGCGGAACGCGCTACCCGACGTCACGTGCCCGGCGCGCATATGCGGCCGCCGGCGCTGATCCGGTACACGCCCATGCCGATTCCCGCCGCGCTGCGCGGATCGATCCGCCGCGTCGCGCTGCCGCCGGGCGTCAAGCTGCTGGCGCTCACCTTCGACCTCTGCGAGGCGAATGGCGAGGTCACCGGCTATGACGGCGGCGTCATCGACTACCTCCGCGCGCATCACATCAAGGCGACCTTCTTCGCGGGCGGCAAGTGGATGGAAAACCACACCGAGCGGGCGGAACAGCTCATCGCCGATCCACTGTTCCAGGTAGGCAACCACACCTGGTCGCATCGCAACCTGAAGAAGCTCAACGGCCGGGCGCTGGAAGACGAGATCGCCCGCGGCGAGGCGGCCTACGAGCAGACGCGAAGCAAGCTCGCCGGCCGCGCCTGCCTGGCGCCGGCGGCGCTGGCGCGCATTCCCGCGCACCTTACCGTCTTCCGCTTCCCCTACGGCACCTGCAGCCCGGCCGCGATGAAGGCGGTCGGCGACGCGGGCATGACGGCCATTCAATGGGACGTGGTGACGGGCGACCCAGCCAAAGGCCAGACGGCCGAGCGTATCGCCGCGGTCGTCCTGAGACACGCGCGCCCCGGCTCGATCATCATCGGGCACGCCAACGGCAAGGGCCGCGAGACGGCGCGCGCGCTGTCGCTGTTCGTGCCCAAGCTGCTCGCGCAAGGCTACCGCTTCGTCACCGTCGGCGAGCTGCTCGCCGCCGGCAAGCCGGTCATCGCCTCGACCTGCTACGAGGAGCGGCCCGGCGACAACGACCGCTATTGAGCCGCCGCGCGTCATGACGCCCCGCCGCACCAGACCCTACGGCGCGACCGCCTATGATCTCGGCGCGGCGCACTTGCGCGCAATCACGGCCGAGGACGCGGCCCAGCTCGGCGCGGGCCTCGCCGCGATCGACCCGTGGCGGCGTGCCGACTATCCCGCCGCGGCGCTGACCGCCTATTTGACGCGGGAAGACCCGGCCGCCCGCCGCTTCGCGATCCAGGCCGGCGGCGCGCTGGCGGGCGTGGTCTCGGTGCGCGAGCCTTGGCTGCGCGGTCCCTATCTCGAGCTGCTGGGCCTGTTGCCGCCGGCGCAAGGACGCGGCCTCGGCGGCGCCGTCATGCGCTGGTTCGAGGCGGAGGCGCCGGCGGGCGCGACGAACCTCTGGGTGCTGTGCTCGGATTTCAACACCGGCGCGCTCGCCTTCTATGCGCGGCACGGCTTCCGGCAGGTGACGCCGCTGGAAGGCCTCGTCGGCGAAGACCTCACCGAGATCCTGCTCCGAAAAAAGCTGGGTCGCCGCTGACTGTTCAGGTGCGCCCGTCTCAATTGGATTGGGACAAGCGCGGTGCGTGCTTCGACAAGCTCCGCATGAGGCTCTTCTTCATTCCAAGAAGGTCCTCCCTCATCCTGAGCTTGTCGAAGGACGCACCACGCCCGGAAAAAAGACGGCTTCGCTACTCGCTCAGGCCGCACAGCCCTCGCGCGCCGCTAGGACGGTCTTCCGCAGATAGTTCAGCAGGCTGATCACCGCGTAGTTGCGGTAGCGGTTGTGGTCGCCCGGCACCGCGACGCTGGTGGCGTGATGCGCGTCGGCCGTCACGATGTCGAGGAACACGGTGCCGCGCGGCAGTTCCTCGGACGCGTCCGGCCCCACCGCGGCGATGCCGATATCCGCGCCGAGCTCGTCGCGCACGCGCGCGGCGGCGGCGGCGGCACGGTCCTTGGCGTTGCCGTGCCGCGTGCCGAGATCGGCATGGCTGCCGAAGACGATGACGCCGCGCAGCACGTCCTCGGCGCCGTCGACGCCGGTCAGCCGCGACGCCATGATCCCGCCGGTCAGAAGCTCGGCGACGGCGAGCGTCTTGTTCTCGCGCCGCAACTGTTCGACGACCACCGTCTCCATCGACTGCTCGTCGACCCCGAAGACCACGTCGCCCAGCAGCCCGCGCACGACCGCCTCCTCGGCGGCGAGCGTGCGCTGCGCGGTCGCCTCGTCCTCAGCCTTGACGGTGATGCGCACCTTGATGCCTTCGATGCCGCTCGCCAGGAAGGCGAGCGTCGCGGTGCCGAGCTTGTCGAGCTCCTCGATGCGGTTCGCCAGCACCTCGGCCAGCCCGGACTCGCTGTTGCCCCAGGTGCGCAGCACGCGGCTGCGGATCACCGTCGTCTGCCCCGAGCGCCGCCGCAGGTCCGGCAGGATGGTGCCGGTCATCATCTCGCGCATCTCATGCGGCACCCCCGGCACCGCATAGATCACCTTGTCGCCGACCGGGCAGAGCAAGCCGGGCGCGGTTCCGGGCATCTGCGGGATCGGCGTGGCGCCGACCGGGATGTCGGCCTGGCGCCGGTTGTTGTCGCTCATCACCCGCCCGCGCGATTCGAACATGTGGCGGATCTTGGCGACGATCGCCTCGTCGCGGCGCATCCCGGCCCCCATGACGTGCGCGATCACGTCGCGGGTGATGTCGTCCTGGGTCGGCCCCAGGCCGCCGCAGCAGATCACCGCGTCGCTGCGCTCGAGCGCCTGGCGGATGCAGAACTCGATGCGCTTGAAGTTGTCGCCGACCTTGACCTGAAAGTGGGAATCGATCCCGGCGAGCGCGAGCTGCTCCCCAATCCAGGACGAGTTGGTGTCGACGATCTGGCCGAGCAGCAGCTCGGTGCCGATGGCAACGACTTCGCAGCGCATGGGCGGACCCTCCCTCGGGTTTGCGCAGGCATTTAACCCGCCCGCCCGGCGTGATGTCCAGCACGCTCCCCCCGAGTCCCCGGAATCCCGGCCGCCGGCCGCCCCATCCCCCGAAAGGATTGGTCCTTCCGGACGGCCGGGCCCGTCCGTCCGGGCGATGGGAGCGGCCGCGCGCCTGCCCCAGGATGACGGGGAAAGACGCCCACAAGCGAAACCACCGGCGACCCGATGCGACTGCCCGACGTCACCCCCTACTATCCCGTGGTGCCCGCCCCGCGCCGCCTGATTGCCGTCCGGGTCGAGCCCGCGGCGCCGACGCTCGGCCTCCGCAGCCATGACGCGACCGGATCGGACAGCGGGCCCTACGCGACGGCATCCCGCATCCGCGCCCTGCCGCCGCATCGCGGCCGCCTGGTCGATATCCTGGTCTGAGCCGCGGTCCCCCCGGAGCCCTCCCCCAGGGCCCTCGTCCAAAGGCCGGACCTAGCGGGACCAGCCCGCCTGCAGCGCGAAGGTCACCGCCTGCGTCCGGTTCGTCACGCCGAGCTTGCGCAGCAGCTTCCGGATATGGAGCTTCACGGTGACCTCCTGTACGCCCAGCGCGTGCCCGATTACCTTGTTCGAATGGCCTTCGATCAGCAGACCGAGCACGTCGCGCTCCCGTTCCGTCAGCTGGCGCAACGGGCTCGACAGCGGGCTCGCCTTGCAGGTGTCGATGATTGCCACCTGCTTGCTCTGCACCGCCTCCAGAACCTCGTCCGGGATAAAACGCTGGCCCGACAGCATCAATCGAATCGCGTTGGTGATGCTGCGCGCGCTTATCGCCTTCGAAATGAAGCCGACCGCGCCGTAGTCAAAGGCCTTGATGATATCCAGCACACAATGCTTACCGGATAGGATTGCCAAGGGCACCTTCGGAAAGCGCGCATGGAAAGTGCGCATACCTTCCAGCCCGTTCATCCCCGGCATATGAAGGCCGAGGATCGCGAGCGACGGCTCGCCGTCCTTGCCGGCCAGCTCCAGCGCCTCGTCGAGGCTGCCGCATTCGATCAGGGAAATATCGTCGGCGATGCTAAGGAAGCAGGGGCGAAGCGCATCGCGCACGACCTCGTGGTTATCCGCTAACAGTATCCGCGTCGACCCCTGACCCGAGCGCTCGGGTGCGCTGCTCTTTGTATTCTTCTTGTCGGCACACATCAGGTTACCTTCGTCGACACACACCCGATCGATAAATGCTCCTTGAGGCTAATAACTCTGTGGGGAAATAAACGCAGCCGCGCTAGGAATGATTTCAGCGCGTCGGTGACAGCTTATACATCGCACTACGAATATCCATATATTCGAAGGGATATATATCCCGTCAGGATGTGTTGATCCCGTCACATATAAACCGCCGAAAGTATAATTAATATGTACGTTTGGTTGTTTATTTCGCTCGACCGTATATACTCTATGAACTTTGGTATCTAATTTTGGTTTCTGAAGTATCTGTTTTAGAGACCGGTAACTGCTGTACAAATACGATCCGAACAATTCCTGCCTGCCGCGGAGCTTGCTCGCGCGACGCATGCGGCACCGCCGAGGTCCGGCACCCGCTAACGGACGAAATGGACTCATGGCGATCGATCCGGAGACAAAAAAAACGCAGACGACCCGGCGCCGAAAGAAGGCCGCCGCGGGCTCGCGCCGACGCGCATCGGATCGCGGCGTGCTGCTCTTTCACCCGCGCCGCGCGGTCCGCCTGGAGACGGCGATGCGCCAGACCCGCCAGGAGCTCGCCGCCGCGTCCCAGGCGGCGGCAAGCGCGATCGAGGACACGATCGCCCTGGTGGCGGACCGCCCGACGCTGCTGTCGGCCGATCAGCACACCGCCCTCATGAAGGCGCTGAACCGGAGCCTGCGCGCGCTCCAGGCGATCGACCGGCTGGACGCCGCGGCAAACCCCGTCTCGGCGGCGAACCAGCGGATCCTCGACGACGGCGTCCGGCTGCTGCTGGACGCGGCGGAGCGGATCGCCCGGGCGTCCTGACGCGCGCGGAACGCCGCCGCCGCGCCTAACCCTTCGTTAACCAAAATGTCGGAAAACGGGCCCCGAACGATACAACCGTGGCGTTTGGCCCGAGATGAATTTCACGTTGTCCCCGTCCGTCCAGACCGTGCCCGTGATCGGCTTCTTCGTCTTCTTCACGGTCAAGCACCTGTTGGCGGACTACATGCTGCAGACCGCGGCGATGGTCGCGGGAAAGGAAGCGACGCGAGGCTGGCTCTTTCCCCTCTCGATCCACGCGGCGATCCACGCGGGCGGCACGCTGCTCCTGACCATCGCCACCGCGCCGGCGCTGTGGTGGCTCGCGCCAGTCGATTTTCTCGTGCACGCGACGATCGATCGGATCAAGGCGGTGATCGGCCGGCGCGGCGGCTGGCGGCCGAAGGACTATCGTTTCTGGTGGCTGCACGGCGCCGATCAGGCGCTCCATCACCTCACCCACTTCGCCTTCATCCTGGTACTGACCGGCGCGCTCGTCCTGCGCTGAGCGTCGGCCTTTCACGCGCATAGACACGAACTGCATAGCAAACGTTCAAGCTTGCCGATAAATGCATATTAACTAGGCATACGCGCGTCGCCTCCGCCGCTTCGCCCGATGCGTGCGGCGAATCCAAGCGGAATTTACTCCAAAGGGAACTTGCGAGTGGCCCTTTGCGATGTCAGCCTCTACAATCTGGGTGGAGGTAAAATGTCGACCGTCAAAGCAAGGCAGCACCCCGATGGTCTGCTCGAGAATTACGACCGCAACGGTTTCTACTGCGAGATAACCGGAGCCGACGGTCACACAGCACCCCATACCGCCGCGATTCGAAACTGGCTGAACCGCACCCGGCTGCAGACGCTGCGCCGGCGCGCCCGGGACTGCGAGCGCGAGCTGTTCAATCTCGGCATCACCTTCACCGTCTATTCCGACCGCGACGCGATCGACCGCGTCCTGCCGTTCGACGTCATCCCGCGACCGATCGCGCCGGACGAATGGCGTACGCTGGAGCGCGGCCTCGTTCAACGCGTCACCGCGATCAACCTCTTCCTGCGTGATGTTTACGGGCCCGGGCGCATCTTCAAGGACGGCATCGTGCCCGAGGAGCTGATCACCCAGAACGACAACTACCGGCCGGAAATGGCCGCCGTCGACATTCCGTACAATAGCTTCGTGAACATCTGCGGCGTCGATCTCGTGCGCGACGGCAAGGGCGCCTTCGCCGTGCTGGAGGACAACGCGCGCACGCCGTCCGGCGTTTCCTACGTCATCGAGAACCGGCACCTGATGCAGCGCGCTTTCCCCGACATGCTCGAAGGCGTCGGCATCCGCCCGGTCTCGGAATACGGCATGCGGCTGCGCGACGCGCTCGCGGAAATGGCGCCGAAGGAGGTGCTGAACCCGCAGATCGTCCTGATGTCGCCGGGCGTGTTCAACTCCGCCTATTTCGAGCACGTCTTCCTCGCCCGCGAGATGGGCGTGCCGCTGGTCGAAGGGCGCGACCTCGTGATCGACGACGGCCTGGTCTACATGAAGACGTCGGGCGGGCGCCGGCGGGTCGACGTAATCTACCGGCGCATCGGCGACGACTTCATGGACCCGCAGGTCTTCCGACCGGAAAGCGTGCTCGGCGTGCCGGGCATCATGGAGGTCTACCGCAAGGGCCGGGTCGCGCTCGCCAATGCGGTCGGCACCGGCGTCGCCGACGACAAGGCGGTCTACGCCTACATGCCGCGGATCATCAAATACTACCTCGATCAGGACGCGATCATTCCCAACGTGGAGACCCATATCTGCCGCGAGAAGGACGCGCTGCAATACACCCTCGATCACCTGGACGAGCTGGTCGTCAAGCCCGTGGGCGAGTCCGGCGGCTACGGCGTCGTCGTCTGCCCGCGCTCCTCGGCCGCCGAGATCGAGGCCTGCCGCGCCCAGATCATCGCCGACCCGGAGAACTTCATCAGCCAGCCGATGGTCGAGCTCTCGGTCTGCCCGACATTGGTGGACGGCGGCATCGGGGCACGGCATGTCGACCTCCGGCCCTTCCTCATCACCGGGCGCAGCACCTGGGTCCTGCCGGGCGGCCTCACGCGCGTGGCGCTGAAGAAGGGCTCGCTCATCGTCAACTCCTCGCAAGGGGGCGGAACGAAGGATACCTGGGTCCTTGAGTAGCCTGCTCGCACGCTTCGCCGAGAACATCTTCTGGATGGCCCGCTACATGGAGCGGGCCGAGAACCTCGCCCGCATCCTCGACGTCAACGAATCCTTCGCGCGCGACAGCAGCGGCGCGCAGGACTGGCGGCCGATCGTGCAGCTCCACAACGACGACGAGCCCTTCTTCAAGCGCCACAAGCAGGCGAACGCCGAGACGGTCGTCAATTTCTACGTCATCGACCGCAAGAACACGAACTCGATCCTGTATTCGGTCTGGGCGGCGCGCGAGAACGCCCGCAGCCTGCGCCACCTCACCAGCATCGAGGTCTGGTCGCAGCTCAACGTCTTCTACGAGTTCATGCGCGGCCTGCGGACTCGCGACCTGCGCCTCACCGCGCTCTCGCCGCTGTGCAAGGCCATCAAGGAGAGCTGCCAGCTCCACACCGGCATCATCGAAGGCACGACCTATCGCGACCAGGGCTGGGCGTTCTACCAGCTCGGCAAGATGATCGAGCGCGCGGAACAGACAACGCGGCTGCTCGACATCAAATACCACCGTCTCTTGCCGCAGGCCGCCGACGTCGGCTCGCCGATCGACGTCAGCCAATGGAACGCGCTACTGCGCTCGGCCGCCGCCTATCACGGCTACCGCCGCGTGCACCCGAGCGCGATGACGCCGGCGACCGTGGCGGGCTTCATCCTGCTGCAACGGGAATTCCCGCGCTCGGTCACCGCCTGCACGCGGACAATCCGCAGCCTTCTGGACGAGCTCGCCCGCGACCCGGAACTCGCCGAGGTACATATGGATCGCGGCCCGCTGCAGGACCTCGAGGGCTTGACCTCGGTCACCATCCGCGAGGCGATCGATCAAGGGCTGCACGAGCATCTCGACCACATCCAGATCGCGCTCCAATCCCTCGCCAACGCGCTCGCGGCCATCTACTTCGACGACGAAGAAGCGATCGAGGAACAGACCCAGAGCCAGGCGATGGGCTGAGGCAAGCCCGTCCATTCCGTTACCCGACACAAAGAAAAGAGTTCGTCGCACGCCGGCTTGACCGGCGTGTCCACGGCACGGCAGCCCCCACGGGATGCGACGGCGAATTACCGGCGCGATTGGGCTCGGTAACGTCACGGCCTGGCCGAGCCCATCGCCTGCCCCGTGCCATGGATTCGCCGGTCAAGCCGGCCAATGACGGATTACTATTGCCTGTCATGAAAACCGCGCAGTCATCGAGGCGAGCCACGCCTCCCCCGCAAGTTTCCCCCAATGCGCGATCATGCGTATGATTCTTCCCCAAGAACGACAATTGAATCCTTGGAGGACTTAATCGGGAGGAGGGTGAAATGGGCTACGACCTGGTTATCCGCAACGGCCGTATCGTCGACGGCTCGGGCATGCCGGCGTTTTCCGGCGACGTCGCGGTGAAGGACGGCAAGATCGCCGAGATCGGAAAATTCACCGGCGCGGCGGACCGCGTCATCGACGCCGGCGGGCTCGCCGTCTCGCCGGGCTTCATCGATAACCACACCCATTACGACGCCCAGGTCTTGTGGGATCCGATGTTCACCTCGTCCTGCTGGCACGGCGTGACCAGCGTCGTCATGGGCAATTGCGGCCTGGCGCTGGCGCCCGCGCGGCAGGGCGGCGGCGATGCCCTGTTGCGCATGCTGTCGCGCATCGAGGCAATCCCGATCGAGGCGCTCCGGAGCGGCGTCGATTTCTCCTGGGAGACGATCGGCGACTATCTCGCGCGGATCGGCCGCAAGCTGGGTCTCAACGTCGGCAGCCTGATCGGCCACAACGCCGTCAGGCAATACGTGATGGGCGACGGCGCCAGCGACCGCGCGGCGACCGAAGACGAGATCGCCCAGATGCGCGAGATCGTGCGCCAGGGCATGCGCGCCGGCGCGCTTGGCCTGACCACCGACAAGAACCCCAACCACCTCAACGACGCCGGGCGGCCGATCCCGTCCGTCGCCGCGCCGGAAGAAGAGTTCCTCGCGCTCTGCGATGTGCTCGGCGAGCTCGGCGCGGGCGTGATCCAGACCAGCGCCGGCGGCGGCAAGCACGTGCCGGAAAACTACGCGATGTCGAAGAAGGCGGCGCAGCGCAGCGGCCGGCCGGTCGTCTGGCTGACCATCTCGCACCGCTGGTCGCAGCCGGACGTGTGGCGCAAGTATCTCGACATGACCGAGCAGGGCTTCCGCGAGGGCTTCCGCGCCTACCCGATCTGCACGCCCAGGCGCAACAACACGCGCTTTACCATGAAGAACGCGCAGATCTTCGACGGTCTGCCGAGCTGGCTGCCGATCATGCTCAAGGACGACGCGGCGAAGCTCGCCGCCTTCGCCGACCCGGCGACGCGCAAGGCGCTGCATCGCGAGGCAGTGGAAGCAACCGATCCGACGACCTTCTCGCGGCGCTGGGACCTGATGTACATCACAAAGCCGGCGCTGGCGAAGAACTACGACCTCAAGGGCAAAAGCGTCGCCGAGCTGGCCCGGGCAACCGGCAAGGACGTGCTCGACGCCTTCCTCGACCTCGTGGTCGAGGAAAATCTCGAGACGGCCTTCGAGATCAACCAGACCAACGGCGACGACGAGGCGGTCGGGCAGATCCTGCGCAGCCCCTACACGGTGATCGGACTGTCGGACGCTGGCGCGCATGTGGTGTTCGACGCCGGCTACGGCTTTTGCACGCGTTTGCTCGGCTTCTGGGTACGCGAGAAGAAGATCATGTCGCTGGAGGACGCGGTGCGGAAGCTCACCTTCCATTCCGCCTCCGTCTTCGGGCTGAACGACCGCGGGCTGCTGCGCCCCGGCATGGCGGCGGACATCACCGTCTTCGACCCGGACACGGTGGACGCGCTCGAGCCCGAAGTGGTGCACGACCTGCCCGGCGGCGGGCCGCGGCTGATGCAGAAGTCGCGCGGCATTCACTACACCGTCGTCAACGGCACGGTGCTGATGGAGCAGAACGAGCACACCGGCGCCTATCCCGGCCAAGTCCTGCGCACGCCGGCCTACCAGGCGGCCTGAGCGTCACGTGCCAAAAAAAACGCCCCCTCTCGCGAGGGGGCGGATGGCCAGTCGCACAAGGCGGCTCAGCGCAGTTTGGGATCGATCCAGACGTTCTCGAGCCCCTGGTTGAGATAGTGGCTCGGACCGATCTTCCAGCCCTTCACATAGCTGCGGTACGGCACGATGCGGTACCACCACAGGCCGGGAATGTAGATCGCCTTGGTGCCGAGCAGATACTTCTCGTAGGCGCGCATCTTGTCGTACTGCTTCTCGGGATCCGGCTCGGTGAGCATCGCGAGGTACAGCTCGGTCACGTGGTCGTCCTGGTGGTTGGTGTACTCGATGCCACCGCCCTTGACCCATTTCGACGTGTCGATCGCCGGGTTCACGATGCTTTGCGCGTTGTTATCCATCACCACGTCCTTGTCGCGGGTCTTGCGCAGTCCCGCATACCACGGACCGGTCGGAACGACGTCCTGATCGGCGTCGACGCCGATCCGGCGCCACTGATCGACATACCAGGTGCCCATGGCCTTGTAAGGCTGGTCGACCGCGCGGTTCCAGAACGTCAGCTTGAGGTGTGGATAGCCGGCCTCCTTCAGGAGCTTCCGCGCCTTGGCCCGGGCGGCCTTCACGTCCAGTCCGTAGCCCGGCAACGTCTCGAGCCATTTCTTCTTCGCGGCGAGCGGGTGGCCCGGGAAGACAATGCCGCCGACCGTCCTCACGACGGCGATCTTCGACAGATACTTCGCGCCGTTCCAGCGATCGAAGGCATAGGCCAGCGCCTGACGGACACGCACGTCCTGGAAGCGCTTGATCTTCTCGTTCGGCCCGGCCCCCATCAGCACGTTCCAGTCGCTTTCCTGGACGGTGATCTTGTTTCCCAGAGCATGGACCAGGTCGTCGCGCGCCTTGGGCGGGAAGCCGCGGAACTCGATCGCTGCGCGATCGCCGCGGATGGCTTGCAGGCGGACCGACATCTTCGGCGCCTGAATGGCCTTGAAGCCGTCGAGATAGGGCTCGCCCTTGACGTAGTAGTTCGGGTTTTTCTTGCCCTCGACGAAGGCGCCCGGCTCCTCGCGCACGAAAATGAACGCGCCGGTGCCGTTGATGTGCGTCTTGTGCCAGCTATAGCCGTGCTCGTCCAAGTCCTTCTTCGAATAGACGAAGTTGAAGGGCGACGCGAGCGCCGGCAGGATCGCGTTCAGCGGCCGCTTCATCTTCACGACCACCTTGTACTTCGACGGTACGTCGATGGATGCGATCTGCGTGTACCAGGACTTGCGCGAGCTTGGCACCCCCTTCGGCGGAAAGATGATCTTGTCGAGCGTCGCCTTGATGTCGGCCGCGGTCAGCGGCGTGCCGTCGTGGAACTTCACGTGCTGACGGATGTTGAAGGTGTAGG
>CAZPFL010000118.1:2013-15313 GCA_964585785.1 uncultured Rhodospirillaceae bacterium | reverse complement strand
GAGCTGATCATCGACCGCCAGGCGGAAAGCCGCGAGGTTTACTTCATCGTCTCGGGCAAGGTCCGCATCGTGAACTATTCGCTGTCCGGGCGCGAGGTGACCTTCGACGACCTGGTCGCCGGCAGCCATTTCGGCGAGCTCGCCGCGCTCGACAGCCAGCCGCGCTCGGCCAACGTGGTCGCGATCGAACCGACGACCGTGGCGTCCCTCACCCACGAAACCTTCCGCGAGCTGCTGCTCGAGCATCCCGAGGTCGCCAGGCGCATCATGGTGCACATGGCGCACATCATCCGCGCCTCGACCGAGCGCATCATGGATCTCAGCACGCTCGGCGCCAACAACCGCGTCTACGCGGAATTGCTGCGGCTCTCCAAGCCCGGCATCCGCGACGACAACAGCGCGACCATCCAGCCGATCCCGATCCACGGCGACATCGCGAGCCGCGTCTCGACCACGCGCGAGACCGTCGCCCGCGTGCTGGGCGACCTGTCGCGCATCGACCTCGTCAAGCGCGAGGACGACAAGCTGGTCATCCTCGACGTGGAAAAGCTCGAGGATATGGTCGAGCAGTTCCGCGGCAGCTAGCCGGGCGCGTTTTCAGCGACTGTCATGCCCCGCGTTGTTTCATGGCTGGCTGTCGGGTGGAAAGGCCGGGGCGTATGAACTCGCGGAATAAATCCGCGAGTGACGTCTCTAATCCGAGGAATTTTCTCTAAATCGTCATTGCCGCACTTGTTGCGGCAATCCACGGCTGTCTGCCGAGAACGGCATTGGCCATGGTCCCTCTCCTACGAATGCCAATTCATGCCCCACAAGAAAACCGGGCGGGACGGGCCTCGGTTCCCGTCCCGCCCGCCAGTCTCAAGGCGCCTCAGCCGACCGTCAGCGCCTGCGGGCGCTCCGGCTGGTCCTTGTTCCGGTTCTTGTTGATGTCCTTGAACAGCAGCATGTCCGCGACGCGCGCCGACGCGCCTGGGTAGAAGCCGGTCCGGTTCTCATAGGTCACCGGGTTGCGGAAGGTGTCGAAGACGATGTCGAACAGCGGCAGGTCGGAATAGTTATAGGCGTGGATACCGCGGCCGTGATGCACGGTGTGGCTCTCCGGCCGCTGGATGACGTAGCCGAGCCAGTGCGGCGTGCGGATGTTGGCGTGCTGGAAGATGCCCATGAAGGTCGTCGCCAGCAGGATGATCGTCGCCGCTTCGGGCGTGACGCCAACCACCAGCACGAGGCAGAGGCTGGCGAGGAAGGTGAAGGCCGCCATGTCGAAGGGGCTGAAGTAGAAGGCGCCGTAGACGTCGAGCCGCTCGGCGCTGTGATGCATCTGGTGGAACACGCGCCAGAGCGGCGAAAAGCCGTGCATCGTGCGATGCCAGGCGTAGATCACGAGCTCGATCAGCAGCAGCCCGACGACCGCGCCGCCGGCGGTCCCGAGTCCGGTCAGGTCGAACAGCCGGAGCTGCGCCAGATAGCCGTCCCATAGCAGCGGCAGGTAAGACGACAGGTAAAAATAGACGCCGAAGGCGATGAGGCCGCGCGTCCGCCAGCCGCGGACATAGGGCAGCGCGCGCCCCGGCGCCGCCTTCTCCCACAGCAGCAGGCCCGCATAGAGGGCGATCACGACCAGCGAAACGGGATCGAGCAGGATCTCGAGCGGTGTCGGCATGACAAGTCTCCTTCTGCGATAATGCCGGACACGCGCGCCGGCTCATCGAATGCAGGCGGAGGCTAGGGACGCGCCGTTTCCGCCGTATGTCCGGCGGCTCCCGTTAATGTTTCAATTGTTTCCCGGAGAGATCGCGGCGGTATGATTTGCGCCGGCCCAAGGCCTCGCCACGGCGCACGGCCTATTGCGCGGCGAGCAGCGCCTTGACGTAGTTGACCGGCGCGTGGTCGACGAGGTCGCGGATCCAAACCTTGTCCCACTGGCCGAGCGTCTTCTCGAAATGCGCGCTGCGCGCGCGCAGCCGCGCCGCCTCGTCCTCCTCCCTGTCGCTCAGCCGGCCGTTGGAGTCGATGTAGCGCAGGGTGCCGGCCGGCTGATAGACCGCGGGCGGCAGGCGCGTGACCACGTCGCAGCAGTTGACGTAGCGGTAGACCACGGTTCGGGTGAGCGTCGCCCCGAAAGCCGCGTCGCCGACGCGGGGCGAGCCGAAGGTGTAGAGCGTGTCCGGCGGCCGGCGGCTCGCCGCCAGCGTCGCCAGCGCGGCGCCCAGGCTATGCCCCGTATAGAGCACCGGCATGTCGAGCCCATCGAGCTGGCTTTCGATCTGCCGCCATACCCGGTCGAGCGCATGCACGAAGCCGCGATGCACCTTGCCGCCGGCGGGCCAGCTCTGCGGCAGCGCGTCGAGGTCGGTGAACAGGTCCTGGCATTCGAGCAGCACGCGGTCCATCGCCTCGTGCAGGTCGGGCAGGCTGCCGGCGAACAGCCGGCGCAGCGTCTCCTGCCAGTCGAGGCCGCTCTGCTGGAACACGCGCTGCATGCGCGCCGGGTCGATCAGGCGCTGCAGCTTCGGTCCCTCGGTGCCGCGGAAGGCGAGCACGGCGTGGTCCCGGTCGTGGGCGAGAAAGGCGTCGGTGCCGGCGGCGCGGAACCAGGACGGGCTGCCGAAGCCGGCGCGGCGCAGCGCGGTGGTCACCCGGTCGAGGTCGGCGCAGTAGACGAGGCGCGCCATCTCGGCGCAGAGCGCGGGCGGGTCGTAGCGCGGCGCGAGGCGAAAGCAGTCGTCGGCGAGGCCGGGCTCGTGCAGCGCCAGGATGGTCGAATCATAGTCCCAGGTGCCGCCAGAATTGCCGTCCCCGTTGCCGTCCGCCTTGCCGCCCGTCCAGCTGTTCATGCGTCCCTCTCCGCGCCGGCGGCGCGGCCGGACGCCGCCGGTAGCGCTGCCACGAAACCATCATATAGAGAAGGCGATGCCCGGCGCAGCAGGAATAACGCCCTGAGGGGCCGGGATTCTGCGGCTGAGCTCGGGCTGGGCGCGCACCGCGGTCGGGCGCACGGGCCGGACGCCGAGGGGGCGCCAAGGACGCGCGCGCCGGACGGGACAGCATGGTTGACCGGGGCGGATGCCGCCCCTATGTTCCGCCGCAGCCGGGCCGGGCGCCTCCGCCCTTCCCCGCCGCGGCCCAGCCTCGACCGCGTCTCAGCGCCGGGGCCCCTTGCCGGGCGGCCCCTGGCCTCCGATCCGCGCCCCGACCCCTTAGCGGGCGCACGCACGGTCGGGCCCGTAGCTCAGTTGGTAGAGCAACTGACTTTTAATCAGTAGGTCACAGGTTCGAATCCTGTCGGGCTCACCAGTTCGGAAAGCGTAATAAAAAGTCGATTTCAGGCGGCCTGAAATCGGTCCCAAACCGGCAACAGCGTAACACTTGAATGGATTTCAGACGGACGGTCTGCGACCGGCGCGTCAGCTATGCGCGCATTCATCTTTGGCCGCCGCTATTAGATCATCGCAGCATGGCTGCGGCGTATCCCGTGGCATCCGCAACCCTTGGCCATGACCTTCGGTGGCGGCTTGCCGGCGCAGAGGGGCTATGGTGCGCCTTCACTCGATGATCGACGAGAAACCGTAGGTAAATCCGACGGAGCTGGCGACCGCGATCCCGGCAAGAATTGCCGCCGATACGGCGATCAAAAACGTTCTGCTGACTCGCTTTACGCTGGCGCGGCTGTCGTGGCGTTCGGTGCTCTCCGGCGCCTCCTTCCGGTCGATCGCCTGTATTAGCTTCTGGCTGGCAAAATAGCCGAATGTATAGAAAAGAGCGGCGCCGCCGACGATCCAAAGAATGATCCGATGCTCCACGATCCCTCCCCCGCAAGAGTGTATTTATTTTAGTTTCCACAGCTTTGGATCGATAAGGAAAAAATCTGCGCGACGTCGTTTCCGGCGCGGGAAGGAGGCGCTTGCGCTGCCCGGCATCCGGTAAACGCCCCGTTGCAGAAGGGTTTTTCGGCAGTTTGGCGCCGGGCGGGGAAACGCGAAAAATTGTGACGCAGCGAAGCGCCGCAAGGGACGCGGGAGCCGTGTCGGACGAAAGGCGAAAGAAAACAGGCCGACTCGCGTGACCCGCTCTTTTCTTTCGCGCACACGCCCCTGGCCGCCGCTCTCCCGCAAACCTTACGGCGATTTAAAGGTCGGGAAATCCCGACGTAAGGGGCGTTCTTCTAGAGTGGGTCTCGATCACGGCGGTTGTGCGACGTTTATCCCCTCTCCCCATACCTGCCACCCGTTGCACAGTCCACATTGATCAATTCGCAACGCCCCGGCCTCGGCCGGGGCGGTCGCGTTTTGAGGCAGCGCGTCGGGTGGCTTGTCGGATGGACGGGGGACCTGCCGTCGGATCAGGAACGAGGCCGGTCTCGACCGTGTCGCGCGCGAGCCTCGGCCGATCGTAAGACCGCCGGGAACGGGCGCATGCCCGCCGCCCGCGCGCTGCGCCCGGTTGCTGGATGAAGTTCTTCGCGGAACGCCCCGGATCTAGGCGGATCGAGGCTGGTCTTCCGTCAGAAGCTCGCGAACGGCAGATAGAATCTCGCGCCAGAGCGACGCGCTCGGCGCGTGGCCGATCTCTTCCATCTGTGCGATGCGCATGATGGCGCGCTGTTCGGCGCCATGGCCGTACATCTCGATCAAATGCTTGGCGAAGTCCTTGCCGACTCCGTTGAAGCTGCCGTGATTCGTCCCGTTATGGTCGTTGGTCATAATTACCCCCTTCCCTCGCCCTGTGACGAGCGAGCACACGCCAAATCGTTTGTCCCGACCGGAACAGCCAGGAAATACAAAGCGCTGTGGAACATTTAATGGTTCGGCATTTTTCCCACGACGCAGGCGGACGTATACAAAGCGGGACAAACCGCCCTCTTGATCTGGATCAGGATGGGCGAAAAAGGGGGCAGTCATTTTGACGCACCGGGAAAGGCGCGGCGGCGGGCGCCGACGCGGGCAGCGGCGTCATCGTTGTCGCTCGAGGCGACGATGCGTGGTAACAGGCGGTATCAATGTAGGACGGGAAAACGGATCGGCGGCGGGAGCGCCGCCTGCATGCCTCGAGATCGCGACAAGCCGGCGCGCGGCGCGCCGGCTTTGCGGCCACCGTCAGGACGGTTGGATCAGGCTAGCGCTGACTTCCGGTCGCGCGGGCTCTGTGCGTTGTAAGCCTCCAGCGAGGCGTCCGGCAGCAGCCAGGGGTCGCGGCTCGGATAGAAATAGTCCGCGTAGCCGGTTTCCTCGATTTTCGATTTCATGTACGGCAGGAGCGCCTTGTAGATCGAGTAGGTCAGGCGCCGAATCGCGCGTTCGTCCTCGACCGAGCAGTTTTCGGATTCCGCCACCACGCCATCCACGACATTCGCCAGCTCGCAAAGCTGGACCACCGCGTCGTCGATGCTTTCCGCCTCGAACAGCGAAACGGCGCGGCCGACATGGAACTCAACGTCGCACTGGCTCTCGGAATGGCCGTCGAGGTGGTGCGCCGCGTCCGGATAGTCGCGCCGTTTCTGCTCGCACTGCTCATACCGCTCGCACCAGACTTTCTTGAGCCGCGCCATCTTCATAATCATGGTCGTCATGGCTATCGGTCCCCCCGTTCCGTTTGGAAATCACGGCAACGCCAGGTAGCCCTTCTAGTTCCCGAGATGGATGGCCGCAAATGAGAAAATCTCAAATTATTTTCAAACATAAATTGTTTCTCCAATTATGACACGCTTATGATCTGTGTATAAACAAAGTATACACACAAATAAATGAAAATCCTGTCTGTAATACAATCATGTGACGGCGGCGTGCGGCGATCCGTTGCCCGAAAGACTCGCTTAGTTTTTCCCGCGTCTTCCCGCCACGAAGCGTGCGACTCCACCCACGGTGAGGGCGCGCTGCGGCGGCGCGAGTGCGGTTGCGCCGAAGAGCGGGAGGCCCAGCACCGCCATATATCATCGGCCGATGACCGTGGCGGACGGATCGCCGCCGGGCGGCCGTCGACGGATCGCTCGTTTGCGCGGACGACGGCGCACGCGATGTCGCCTTCCCGCCGGCTTGCCGTCCCGTCCCTTCGCGGCCCGATGGACGCGTCTTACCAGCCCACGGCGTAGGCGGTGCGGCGGGGGTCGGCGGCGCCGAACTTGACGTCGCTTCCGGCGTCGTGACGGATCATGCAGATCGAGCCCGCCTGCCAGGTATAGTCCGGCCACCATTCGACGCGATGGCCTTGCCGCGCGAGGACCTCGCCCGTCTCCGCGTCGATGCGGTTCTCGATCCGCAGCAGGCCCGGCTGGTAATCGTTCGGCGCGAAGGAGGACGGGAAGCTGTAGCTCGAGAAGCGCGGCGCCTCGATCGCGGACTGCATGTCCATGTCGAACAGCGCGACGTTCAGCAGGCACTGCAGCATGGCCTGCGTCTGCACGTCGCCGCCGGGCGTCCCGAATGGCATGACGCTGCCGTCGTCGAAGATCGCCAGCGCCGGGTTGGGCGTGAGGCGCGGCCGCTTGCCGGGCGCGACCGAGGACGGATGCGCCGGGTCGGCGCGTGACTGCGAGCCGCGCCCGGAGGCGACGAAGCCGGTGCCGGGGATGATCGGTGATTCGGTGTTGCCGTCGCTCGGCGTCGCCGAGAAGGCGTTGCCCCACTTGTCCACGGCGCAGAGATAGGAGGTGTCCAGCAGGCTCCGCTCCATGGCGTCGGTGCGGCGCGCGCCCAGTCCCGCCTCCTCGACCGGTTGGGCCGCCGCGCTTGGCCGGCCGGCGGGCGGCATTCCCGGTATCGCGCGGTCGGGATTGATCATGGCGCGGCGCTGCCGGGAATAGGCTTCCGACAGCAGCGCCTCCATCGGCACGTCGACGAAGCGCGGATCGCCGTAATAGGCCTCGCGGTCGGCGGCGGCCAGCTTGATCGCCTCGGTGAGCTGATGGACATAGCCCGGCGAATTGTGCCCGAGCGCGCGCAGCTCCTCCGCATCGAGCAGCGCCAGCTCCTGCAGCAGCATCGGGCCCTGGCACCAGGGACCGCAGGTGTAGACCTGCATGTTGGCGAAGCGGCCTGTCAGCGCGGGCTCGACCCCGACCCTGAATTCCGCGAGATCGCGCGCCGTCAGAAGCCCGCCATGCGCCTCGTGAAACGCGAGAATGCGCCGCGCGATGTCGCCCTTGTAGAAGGCCTGCCGCGCGGCGTCGAGGCCGGCGACGCGGCCCCGCCCGGAGGCCGCCCTCTCCTCGTCGGCCATGTATTGCAGGGTGCGCGCGAGGTCCGACTGCACGAACACGTCGCCGGTCTTCGGCACCTGGCCGCCCGGAAGATAGATCGCGGCGGTCGAGGGATAGGACGCGAGCTTCGCCTGGTTCCGGGCGATGAAGCGATGCATGTAGGGATAGACCGGGAATCCGTCGCGCGCGATGCGGATGGCGCTCGCCGCGACCTCGCCGAAGCTCATCGTGCCGAAGCGCTCGAGCGCGGTGATCCAGGCGTCCGGCGCGGACGGCACGACGGTGCGCTCGATGCCGGTCGGGATGCGGCCGCCGTGCTTTTCCAGGAAATAGGCGGCGCTGGCCTTGCGCGGCCAGGTGCCGAGCCCGCTGATCGTCGTGACCTGCTTGGTCTCGGCGATGTAGATCAGGATCGGCGCCACGCCGGCGACGCTGACATGGATGCCTTCGAGGACCCCGGTGGCGATGCCGGCGGCGACACCGGCATCGATGGCGTTGCCGCCGGCTTCGAGTACCGCGAGCGCGGCTTGCGCCGACATGTAGTGGCCGGCCGCCGCTACGTGATCGCGGCCGGCGATGACCGGCCGATGGGCCGTCGTCCCTTGTTCCGTCTTGAGCGTCGACATCGATTTCATCCTTGCCCTCGTTGAAGCGGTAAAAGCGCAGCCCAGATCTGGCGCTGAAAGAGGTCTAGCGCTGGAAGAAACAGGCCTCCTGCCGGTGCAGCGTGAAGGAGGCGGCGCCGTTCTCGTCGATCCCGTCGACCGGGCGCCGCATGTCGATCAGCAGCTCGCCCATGGCGACGTCGCTCTCCGCGACGTAGCGGACGAAGCTGCCGAGGAACTGCCGGCGGCGGACGCGGCAGGCATGCGGCCCGCCGCCTTGCGGCATGAGCTCGATCTGCTCGGGCCGGACCATGAGCAGCCCCTTGGCGCCGTCGGGCACGCGCCCGGCCTCGTCGATCTCCGCGCGGTAGTGCCGCTCGACCTCGACCGTGGCGCCGTCGCGCAGCGCGACCTGGATCGCCGGAATCCCGGGCTTTAGACCATCGGCCGGGAAGAAGTTGGCCTTGCCCACGAAGTCGGCGACGAACAGCGAGCGCGGCCGCGAGTAGACCTCCTCGGGCCGTCCGACCTGCATCAGCCGTCCCTTGTTGAAGACGGCGACGCGGTCCGAGACCGACATCGCCTCCTCCTGGTCGTGGGTCACGTAGAGCGCCATGATGCCGAGCGCCTTCTGAATGCGCCGGATCTCCTCGCGCATCTCGACCCGGAGCTTGGCGTCGAGATTGGCGAGCGGCTCGTCGAGCAGCAGCATGCCGGGCTCATAGACCAGCGCCCGGGCGATCGAGACGCGCTGCTGCTGGCCGCCCGACAGGTCGGCGGGAAAGCGCGTCGCCATGCGGTCCAGGCCGAGCGTCTTGAGGATTGCCTCGACCATGACCTTCAGGTCGCGCTCGGGCCGGCGGCGGATGCGCAGGCCGTAGGCGACGTTCTCGAACACCGTCAGATGCGGAAACAGCGCGTAGGACTGGAAGACCATGCCGATATTGCGGGCGGACGGCGCGACCCGGGTGTAGTCCATCGCGTCGAAGTAGATCGTCCCGCTCGTCGGCGTCTCCAACCCCGCGATCATGCGCAGCGTCGTCGTCTTGCCGCAGCCCGACGGCCCGAGCATGGTGAAGAACTCGCTGCCCTCGATCTCGAAGCCGACCGAGTCGACCGCCCGCACCGGGCCTCCATCCGCTTCGAAGACCTTGGTCAGGTTCGTGACGCGCAGCGCATGGTCGGACATGAAAGTCTGCTCCGAATGGTTGTTTCAGCGGAACATGTCGGACATGCTGCGGCCCACCAGCCGGCTCGCCAGGAAGATCATGAGCGATGTCACGATCAGGCCAACGGTGCCGGCGGCCGAAGCGTATCCGATCTGGTCGTCGAACAGCTGCTCGTACATGACGATGGCGAGCGTCTTCCAATTCGCCGAGTAGAGCAGGATGGTGATGCTGAGATCCATGATCAGCGTCGCGAACACCAGGATGCCGCCGGCGAGAATGCCGGGCGCGACCAGCGGGACGATGATCCGGCGCATGGTTTCCGACCAGCGCGCGCCGCAGATCGTGGACGCCTCCTCGATGCGGCCGTCGAGCTGGTTCAGCGCGGCGGTGACCGACCGGAAGGTGTAGGCCAGCTTGCGCACGAAATAGGCGAGGATGATGATCGCGGCGGTGCCGGTGAGCACGAGAAAGCCGGTGTTGAAAGCCGCCAGGAAGGCCAGCCCCGTGATCAGGCCAGGGATGACGAAGGGCAGCATGATGGTCAGGTCGAGCACGGGCTTGGCGAAGAAGCCGGGCCGCGCGGCGGCATAGGCCGTCAGCGTGCCGAACACGACGCAGGCGAGCGTCGCCACGCCCGCGAGGTACAGACTCGACAGCATCGGGTCGATCAGCCGCTCGAAGAGATAGTGGTAGTTGGTCCAGCCGAACATCGTCGGCAGCAGCGTCCCCGGCCAGCGCTCGACGAAGGAATAGCCGATGACGACGGCGAGCGGCGCCAGCGAGACGGCGAGCAGCAGCCAGATATAAACGCTGCCGAGAAGCTTCGCCGTGGCCGAGCTGTGGCGCTTGATCGCGCGCGAGGTGCTGGTCACCGTGACGTAGCGGCCGCGCCGGCTATAGCGCCGGACCATCAGCAGCGCGCCGATCGTCAGCAGCACGTTGATGAAGCCGATCGCCGCGGCGGCGTTGAGGTTGAACTTGCCGTAGATGTTGTAGACCAACAGGGTCGGCAGGGTCATGTAATCCTTGCCGAGCACGCTGGGCACGCCGAAGTTGCCGAGCGATTGGGTGAAGACGAGCAGCGCCCCCGCCGCGATGGACGGCACCGTCAGAGGCAGCGTGATCGACCAGATGATCCGGAGCCGCGAGGCGCCCATCATCTCGCCGGCCTCCTCGATATGCGGATCGGCCGCCGACAGCGCCGCGTTCGTGAACAGAAAGGCGTACGGGAAGAAGTGGAGGACGAGGGCGAGCGTGATGCCGATCGGGCCGTAGATCGGCGGCAGGTGGAGCCCGAACCACATCTCCGCCACCTGCGTGATCACGCCGCGCTTGCCGAGCAGCACGATCCAGGCGTAGGCGCCGATGAAGGGCGGCGAGATCAGCGGCAGCACCGCGAGCGTGAGGATGATGCTGCGGAACGGAATGTCGATCCGGGCCACCACATACGCCGCCGGCACCGCGACGATCACGGCGAAGACGGTCGCCGCCAGCGAGACGGTCAGCGTATGGCCGAGCGCTTCCTGATAGAGCGGCGAGGTGAAGAAGGCGTGGAAATTGGCGAGGCCGAGAGCGCCGATGCTTACGGCCTTGCCCGGCTCGACGAAGGCCAGAAACAGCGTTTTGCCGATGGGATAGGCGATGAAGAGCAGCAGGACGACCGCGCTCAGCGCCGCCGCGAGATAGGCCAGCCACTCCCCTGAAAGACCCCTCTTCACGGGGGAGAACAGGGACGCCGGGGTGGGAATGGCGCCGGTCCGATCGCTCATTTGTGCAAGTCCGTCCGTTTGCTCGGTCAACCCGCGACGCCGGCCGGCGTCGCGGGTGACGGGCTTAGCGCTTGGCGTAATACTTGTTGAACAGCTTCACGACCTTGTCGCGTTCGGACACCATCTTGTCCACGCTGACCGCCGCATTGATCTTCAAGGACGACAGTGGCGCCAGGCCCTTCGGCGGATCGGCGTCCAGCCGCGGGACCCGGCGGTTGCGCGTCTTCACGTTGATGTTCTGCCCTTCCCGCGTCGTCAGGAAATCGACCAGCAGCTTTCCGTTCTCGGGATGCGGCCGGTTCTTGATCAAGGCCAGGACGTTGCACACCGGCGTCACGCCGTCCGACGGATAGACGAGCTTCACCGGATAGCCCTCGTCGACCAGGTTCAGGGTCTTGGTCTCCTCGACCAGGCCGAAGGCGACCTCGCCGCGGCCGACATTCTGCGGCACGAGGTTGGTCTTGGAAGCGAACTGCGCGTTCGCGGCCAGCTTCTTGAGCCCCTCTTCCCCGAACATCTGGTAGATCTCCGTGGCGGACTCGAGCCCGGCGGTGGACAGCGCCGGGTTACCCAGCATGAACTTGCCCTTGTACTTGTCGTTGAGCACGTCCTTCCAGGACTTCGGCGCCTGCGCCAGCGGCATTTCCTTGGTGTTGATCGCGAAGGTCTGGATCGTGATCGTGTAGCCGTAGCCCATGATGTCCTTGCCGCGCCGCGTGATCGCCCAGGCGGGGAACTTATCGTTGCTCGGCGAGCGATAGGGCTCGAACAGGTCCGGCCGTTCGAGAATCTTCGTGCGGTCCGTATCGATGACGTCGGCCTGCGGATTGCCCTTCTCCGCAATCAGCCGGGCGAACATCTCGGATCCCTGACCGCTGACGATTTTCACCTTGATCCCCGGGTATTTCTTTTCGAAGGCCGAGATGATGCCGTCGTTGTGTTTGCCCGGGAACCCGTACATGACGACGGTTCCGCTTTGCGCGAGCGCCGGCGCGCAGATGCCCAATCCCAAGCCCATGCCAAGGGCCAGGGCCGCTAAACCCATTCGTAGTCGCATAATTGTGGATTCCTAACTGAGGTGTGTACCGCCGATTTGCAAATTGCGTGCCCGTCGGCGAAGCCCGGTCCGGTCAAGCGGAGGGGCCGATAGGAGTGATCGGATCTGGGGCTTGAATCCCTACCCGCGGCAGATGTTCGGTCGGCTGATCGTCCGGCGACGCGGCAGGCCCTCCGATGGGGCGCCGCGAAAATACCGCGGGCGGCTGCCTAACTTTGAGGCAAGTGGCGACGTGGTCGCATCTTGTGCAGTCAGGCTTGGGGGAGCTCTCGGGGCCCTGGGACCGTGATCGGGCGAATTCTTGAGGCTTTCTTAACCAGATCCCCAATACCATCCCCCGCGATCTCTTGATTTTCCGCCATCCTCACGGTGCGGCGGCTGCCCGGGGCGAATGGGACGCTGACGATGAAACTGGTGATCCAGATTCCCTGCTACAACGAGGCGGAGCATCTCCCCACGACGTTGGCTGCCCTGCCCCGGACCGTTCCGGGCTTCGATAGCGTGGAGTGGCTGGTCGTCGATGACGGATCGTCCGACGGCACGGCCGAGGTGGCCCGTCGGCACGGCGTCGATCACGTCGTGGTGCTGCCGCACAACAGGGGGCTGGCGCATGCCTTCATGACCGGCCTGACGACGGCGCTGAAGGTGGGTGCGGACGTCATCGTCAACACCGACGCCGACAACCAGTACGACGCGACCTGCATTCCCGACCTCGTCCGCCCGATCGTCGAAGGCCGGGCGCAGATCGTCGTCGGCGCGCGGCCGATCGATGCGATCGCGCATTTTTCCAAGATCAAGAAGCTCCTCCAGAAGCTCGGCAGCTGGGCGGTGCGCTTCGTCAGCGGCACCGACATTCCCGACGCCCCGAGCGGCTTCCGCGCGATCCACCGCGACGCCGCGATGCGGCTCAACGTGTTCAACTCCTATACCTACACGCTGGAGACCATCATCCAGGCGGGCCGGAACAACATGGCGACGACCTATGTCCCGGTCCGCGTCAACCCGGATCTGCGCCCCTCCCGGCTGGTCAAGAGCAACCTGAGCTACGTCGTCCGCTCGCTGACGACGATCGTCCGGATCTTCGTGATCTACAAGCCGTTCCGCTTCTTCTTCCTGCTCTCTGTGCTGGTCGCCCTGCCGGGGCTGCTCAGCATCATGCGGTTTCTCTCCTACTACGCGGCCGGCGACGGCGGCGGGCACATCCAGTCGCTGGTGATCGCGGCGGCTCTGATCGCCTGCGCGGCGGTGCTGGCCGTCGGTGGTCTGCTGGCCGACCTGATCGCCGCCAACCGCGCCCTCCTGGAAGACCTCCGGACCCGGCAGCTGCGCTACGAGATCGAGGCCGGCTTACCGGCGCTGCCGAAGCAGTTCGGCCTGGGGACGGAGAAGCAGGTCCGCCGGCGCCCGCGCTACGCCGCGGGCAAGACGCCGTCGGTCAGCCGGACGAAAACCCTCTGACAAGAACCGCTGGGCGTTGCGCTCAGGGGCGCTCTCACGGGCGC
>CAZPFL010000118.1:0-1913 GCA_964585785.1 uncultured Rhodospirillaceae bacterium | reverse complement strand
GGGCGCTCTCACGGGCGCACGGGGGATGCCGCGCGCAGCGCGAACAGGCGGAAATGCCGCTTTGGCGATTCGTCGAGCAGCGGCTCGATGCGGATATTCTTCGACCGGAGCAGGGCGAACACTGCCGCGCTCATGTCGTCCCGCGCCGCGGGCGGGCTTACCCAGTAGACCGGATGGCGGCCGATCGCCTTCTCGACCAGCGCCGCGGCGTCCGCCGGCGTTCCCCGGCTGTAGTTGGCGATGATCGGCCGTTTCCCCGTGTCGAGCAGGCCCCAGGCGTAATCGGGCTGGAAGGCCATGATCAGCGCGTCGTCGTGAATCTTCGGCGCCATGTCGCGCGCCGCGTTCAGAAAGTATGTCCGCACACTGGCGCCGACGAGATAGTCGATGCCGACGGTCAGGGCGGCGGACCAGACCAGGGCGATGACGAAAAAGACGCTCAGCGCCTTTCGCGCGATCTGCCCGAGCCGCGGCGGTGCGAGCCACTCGGCCGCCTGGCAGCACAGCAGCAGCGCTGCGAGCAGCAGCCCGCCGTCGAGAATGAGCACCTCCTGGTCGGCGAGGCTCGGGCGCGTCAGGATGAACGCGACGACGAGCACGCACCAGAGCGCCAGGACGCCGATCCAGAACAGCACGCGCCGTGCCGGGATGTGTTCTTTGAGCCGCAAGAGTTCCTGCGAAGCCAGCAGCGCCAGGAACGGCAGCGCCGGGTTGAGGTAGCGCATGTTCCAGCCGACGCTGCCGTGCCAGGCGAGATAGCCGTAGAAGCCGATGAATGCCGCGGGGACGAGCCAGAGAAGCCAGCGTGGCCCGTAGGTTCCGCGGCTCAGCGCCCGCAAGGCCGGGATGACGATCAGGATGAAATAGGGACAGGATTCCAGCAGCGACTTCTTGACGTTGCCGAAATAGACGACGGCGCCGCCGGGCGACCGGCTGAGCGCCGGCTCGGGAATGTTCGGGCGGATGCGCATGTCGACCACGATCTGGAAGAGGCCGTGCATCAGCCGCTCGCCGTAGGTGGTCAGGACCAGCGCGAGCGCCACGGCGATAAGCACGAGCGCGACGCCCAACCGCCCTAGACGGATGGGCCGATGCCGGTGCCAGGCGAGGAGCGCCGCCCCCGCGCCCAGAATCACCGCCATCGGGACGTAAGCGCGCAAGGAGCCCGTGTAGCCGCCCATTGCGCTGCGGCCGTAGGAAAACGGAAAGAACACGCCGAACTTGACCGCATTCGTCCAGGCCAGTGCCAACAGCGCGAAGAGGCAACCCAGCCCGCAGGCAATCAGAGCGCGCCAGCCGAGGGCGCGGAAGGTCAGGAAGGGCAACCCGATGGCGAGCCCGGCGAAAATCGAGTCGAGCCGCACGCCGACCGCGACCCCGAACAGGAAGCCGCCGAGCGCCGCCCGTCCGACGGCGGATCGGAGCACGCGGGACACGGCAGCCGGCAGGTCGTCCTTTTCCAGCGCCGCCCCCCAGACCAGCCAGGCCGAAGCGCAGATCAGGAAGCTGCTGGTAAGATGGGGATAGGACGACTGCGTGTATTCGAGCGCATAGGTGCCCAAGGCGTAGACCGCGACCGCGGCGAGCGGCGCCTGGCGGTCGAGGCTGAACCAGGCCGCCATGCGCCAGATCAGCGCGCAGATCCCCACGAAGGCCGAAGCGTTGAGGACCATGAGCCCGCGATAGCCGAACACTTCGTAGAAGGGCAGACAGAGAAATGTATAGAATTCAGGATATTGCGAGACGATCTCGCCACCCTTGATCATCGTCTGCCCGACCGCGAGCAAGGGCGAGCCCAATTCCGCGTAGCCGTTGCGGATGAAAAGCCCGCCCGTCTCCGCCAGGGACCGGACCATCAGATGGTAGGTCCCGGCGTCCCATGTCAGATGTCCGGGGATCGCGAACAGCGCCGT
>CAZPFL010000117.1:0-15378 GCA_964585785.1 uncultured Rhodospirillaceae bacterium | reverse complement strand
TGACAGCACCCCCGCAGCCATTCTCCCCAAAAAACACAGAACCTTAGAACACACCGCCAAGCCGCCCCACGCGGAAGACGCTCCCGGGTTCCATTTGATGTTCCAGGCGAGGAAGGAGCGCTGGTCGTAAGCCGCCAGCCCGGCGCCAGTTTTTTCGTTCAATTCAGACCCGAGGCCGGACGTTCCGGCCTGACGATTCATCGGCTGCCATGACCAAGATGGCAGCCGTTTTTTTTGCCGGGGTGGCTTCCTTGCGGCACATAAGTCGCCCTGGTACTTTTGATGATCATCTGATCCCTCAGCCAGCCCGAGCGTGCCAGGCCGCGATTGCGCGTCCTCACGCCCGAAACGGGAAACATCCATGAAAGCAACGAAAGTACTCTCGGAGTTCGCCAGCAAGACGCGCCTTGATGATATCAGCGCCGACGCGGTCGCCGCGACGAAGCGGCATATTCTGGATTGCACCGGCGTCGCCCTCGCCGCGACGGCGGAACCGGCCGGCCGGATCGTTCAAGACATCACACGCGAGCAGGGCGGCGACCCGAAGGCGAGCGTCCTGGGAACGAGCCTGCGCAGCAGCGTTGTCTCCGCCGCGTGGGCCAACGGCGCCTTTGCGCATCTCTTGGACTACGACGATACCGGCTTTTCACACCCGACGGCCTGTATCCTGCCGGCGGCGCTCGCCATGGCGGAGGAGGCGGGCGCGAGTGGCGGCGACCTGGTGGCTGCCGTCTGTGTCGGTCTGGAGGTGTTCGAGCGGATGTCCTCTTCCGGCCGCCAGCACGAGCATGTGCTGCGGGGACGCGGATTTCACCCGACCTCTCTCTACGGGTGCTCGGCGGCGGCGGCCGGCGCAGGGAGCATCGCCGGGTTGAACCCCAAGCAGATGGGCGTCGCCATTGGCCTTGCGGCGGCCAACGCCGGCGGGCTGACGCAGCATTTCGGCACCTGGGGTAAAGGCATTCACGCCGGCAACGCGGCCCGCGCCGGGGTGACGTCGGTCCTGCTCGCGCGCAAGGACTATGTCGCCGATCCGGAAGGACTGGAAGGGGATTACGGGTTCTATTCGGCGTTCCATGGCGACGGCAACTACACGCTCGACAAGATGGCGGATGGGCTGGGAACGCACTGGTCGATCGTCGATCCCGGGCTCACGGTCAAACGCTATCCGTGCTGCGGCGGCAATCTGCGCGCGCTGGACGCGGCGGAAGCGCTGATTGCGGAACATGATATCTCGATCGACGACGTCGAGCGGCTCGCGGTGGACGTCCATCCGGACCTGCTCGACATCGTCCGGTTCCACAAGCCCAGCGAGGGCTTCCGCGGCAAGTTCTCGATCGACTACGTGCTGGCGGCGATGTTGCTGGACTACCGCGTCGACCTGAACTCCTTCACGGACGACTATTGCAACGCGCCGCGGATGCGGGCGGCGCTGGAAAAGGTCGTGGTCAACGCGCATCCCGAATGGCCGCACGACGCGGCATCGCGCCGCAAGTCCCCGGTCACCATCACGATGAAGGACGGCCGGAGCTTCACCCGTCAGGTGGAAAAGGTGCGTGGCAGCCCCGGAAACCCGATGACCCGCGACGAGCTGGTTGACAAGTACCGAGGCTGCGCGGGCCGCGTGCTCAAAAGCGAGAAGCTGGAGCGGTCCATCGCGGTCCTGGAAACGCTCGAGACGATCCCGTCGGTCAAGACGCTCGTGGATGAACTGACCGCTTGATCGCGCCGGCCGTGCTGACGGCGGCGGCGGAGACGCTGATCGCGTTGCAGGATGCGCAGATCGCCGCGATGGTGCCGGGCGCCTGGGCACGCGACGTCGACGCCATCCTTCGCGAGGGCGCGGTCGCCGCGGGGCTTCGTCCCGACTACGTGAACAACACCGGCTACACGCTCGGCTATTATTTCGACCAGGCGCCGCGCTCGAGCGACTTCACCCGCCGCTTCACCGCCGATGCGGACTGGCGGCTGGAGGCGGGCATGGTCTTTCATATGTATACCTCGGCGACTGCCGGGATCGCCTTCAGCGAGACCGTCCACGTCACGCCGCAGGGGCCCGAGCTTCTGACCACGACCGAGCGCCGGCTGTTTCAATGCGGCGAGGAGGCGGCGTGATGGACGCCATCACGGAAAAGATTGTCGAGGCGGCCTGCGCCGGCGGCGCGCCGATGGCGGACTTCGCCGCGCTTTGCGACACCGGCGGACGGTTCGGCGGCAGCGAGAGCGAGGCGGCTGCCTGCGACTACCTGGCGCGAAGGCTGACGGCGCTGACCGGCGCCGAGCCGCAGCGCGCGACGGTCGACGACCTCGGCTGGACGCGCGGGCCAGCCTCGATCGAGCGTTGCGACGGCGCGGGCGCGAACTTTCCCTGCGTTTCCCTGGTCCGCTCGCCGGCGACGCCGCCCGACGGGCTGGAGGCGGGGCTGATCGATCTCGGGCGCGGCGCCGAGGCGGATTTCACCGCGCAGGCCGCCGAGATCCCCGGCAAGATCGTCATGGTCCGCCACGAATACATGTTCACCGCCGGCACCATCCACCGGCGCCGCAAGTATCAGTGGGCGATGGATCACGGCGCGGTCGGGTTCCTGATCGCCTGCCACCTGCCGGGCGACCTGCCGGTGACCGGCTCGTCGGGCGCGACGGCGGAGCGCGGCATTCCTGCGGCCGGGATCAGCGCCGCGACGGCCGCCGCGCTCACCGCCGGAGGGCCGGCGCGGTTGCGGCTCCATATCGCCGCCGAGCAGGCGCCGCGGCGGACCCAGAATTTGATTCTCGATCTGCCGGGCCAGAGCGCGGAGTGGGTCGTGCTGTCGGCGCATATCGACGGCCATCACCTGGGCGAGAGCGCAATGGACAACGCCACCGGGCTTGCTGCGGCGCTCGCGGTCGCCGGCGCGGCTGCGCCGCATGCCGCAAGCTTCCGGCGCGGCCTGCGCATCGCCTTCTTCAATGTCGAGGAATGGGCGCTCGCCGGCTCCGCGCACTATGTCGACGGCCTGAGCGCGGCGGAGCGGGCGGCGATCCAGCTCAACGTCAATCTCGATTCGATCGCCGGCAGCCCGAACCTGACCGCGCTGACCAGCGGCTTTGCCGCCGCCGAGGCGTGGCTGGTCGAGCGCGCCCGCGCGCATGGCCGGACGCTCGGCGCCTATCGGCCGCTGATGGCCAACTCGGACCACTACAACTTCGCGCGCCACGGCATTCCGGCGGCGCGGATCGTCGCCGGCTTCGACGAGCCGCAGTCGGCGCTGCGCTACGTGCTGACCCCCGAGGACGACCGCGGCAAGGTCGACGCCCGCGACCTGACGGCAGCGACGCGGCTGATCGCCGGGATTGTCGCTGACGCCTGCCGGGCGCCGGACCTGCGGCTGCGGTGACCGGACAACCAAAGAGAGGAGTATCATGAGCAGAGTGATCACCGTCGGCGCGGCGCAGCTGGGGCCGATTCAAAAGGCCGAGGACCGCGGCAGCGTCGTGCGCCGCATGCTGGCGCTGATGGAGAAGGCGCATCGCAAGGGCTGCGACCTGATCGTCTACCCCGAGCTGGCGCTCACCACCTTCTTCCCGCGCTGGCTCATCGAGGACCAGGACGAAGTGGACAGCTGGTTCGAAGCCTCGATGCCGAGCAACGCAACGCAGCCGCTGTTCGAGGCGGCCAAGGGCTACGGCATGGCCTTCCATCTCGGTTTCGCGGAAAAGGTCGAGGAGGACGGCGCGACGCATCGCTACAACACCGCCATTCTCGTCGACAAGGACGGCGCGACGATCGGCAAGTACCGCAAGGTCCACCTGCCCGGCCACGCCGAGTTCGACCCCAAGCGCGCCTTCCAGCATCTGGAGAAGCGCTACTTCGAGGTCGGCAATCTCGGCTTTCCCGTCTGGCGCGCGCTCGGCGGCATCATGGGCATGTGCATCTGCAACGACCGCCGGTGGCCCGAGACCTTCCGCGTCATGGGGCTGCAAGGGGTCGAGATGGTGGTGCTCGGCTACAACACGCCGACGACCAACTCGGAGTCCGACGAGCCGCCGCATCTGCGGTCGTTCCACAACGCGCTCTCCATGCAGGCGGGCGCTTATCAAAACAGCACCTGGGTGATCGGCGTCGCCAAGGCCGGCCGCGAGGACGGTCACGACCTGATGGGCGGCACCGCGATCATCGCGCCGACCGGCGAGATCGTCGCGCAGTGCCACACGCTCGGCGACGAGCTCGTGGTCGCCGATTGCGACCTCGACGAATGCGCGTTCGGCAAGCAGACGGTGTTCGACTTCGCGCGCCATCGCCGCATCGAGCATTACGGCCGTATCACCGCGCAAACCGGCGTCATCCTGCCGGACTGACCAACAGCGGACCGGGAGAAACGCACATGACCGCATTCGATACCATCGTCCGGGGCGGCACGGTCGTCACCGCCGTCGACAGCGTCCGCTGCGACATCGGCATCAAGGACGGCCGTATCGCCGCGCTCGGCCAGGAGCTCGGCGGCGCGGACCGCGTGATCGACGCGGGCGGCCTGCTGGTGCTGCCGGGCGGCGTCGAGGGGCATTGCCATATCGAGCAGAAGTCCTCGGTCGGCGGCGTGATGAGCGCGGACGATTTTTTCACAGGCACGCGGTCGGCCGTGTTCGGCGGCACCACGACGGTGCTGTCCTTCGCCGCGCAGCAGAAGGGCACGTCGCTGCGCGAGGAAGTCGAGGCCTACCACGCGCTCGCGCGGCCGAAGGCGGTGATCGACTATGGCTTCCACCTGATCATTTCCGATCCGACGGACCACGTGCTGGGCCAGGAGCTGCCGGCGCTGATCGCCGACGGCTTCACCTCCTTCAAGGTCTACATGACCTATGATTCGATGCGGCTCGACGACTGGCAGATGCTCGACGTGCTGGCCTGCGCCCGCACGCATGGCGCCTTCGTCATGGTGCACGCCGAGAACCACGAGATGATCAAGTGGCTGAGCGCGCGGCTGCTGGATAAGGGCTATACCGCGCCGAAATACCACGCGGTGAGCCATCCCCGGATTGCCGAGGGCGAGGCGACGCACCGCGCTATCCGGCTCTCCGAGCTGCTCGACGTGCCGATGCTGGTGGTGCATGTCTCGGCGGCGGAATCGATCGACGAGATCCGCCGCGCGCAGTCCGCGGGCCTCAAGGTCTTCGCCGAGACCTGCCCGCAATATCTCTTCCTGACCGCCGACGACCTCGACCGCGACGGCGCCGAGGGCGCCAAGTTCTGCTGCAGCCCGCCGCCGCGCGACAAGGCGGCGCAGGAAGCGGTGTGGCGCGGCCTCGCCAACGGCACCTTCCAGGTCTTCTCGTCCGATCACGCGCCCTATCGCTTCGACGAGACCGGCAAGCTGCGCGCCGGCCCCAACCCGTCCTTCAAGCAGGTCGCGAACGGCGTGCCGGGCATCGAGCTGCGGCTGCCGCTGCTGTTCTCCGAGGGGGTCGGCAAAGGCCGCATCGACATCCACCAGTTCGTGGCGCTCACCTCGACCAACGTCGCCAAGCTCTACGGCGTGCACCCGCGCAAGGGGACGATCGCCGTCGGGTCCGACGCCGACCTCGCCCTCTGGGACCCGACGGTCGAGCGCAAGGTCGCGTGGACCGACCTGCATGACGACGTCGGCTACACGCCCTACGAAGGCATGACCCTGAAGGGCTGGCCGGTGATGATGCTGAGCCGCGGCCGCGTCGCCGTCGAGGACGGCGCGCTTTGCGTCGAGCGCGGCTCGGGGCAATTCCTCGTGCGTGAGAAGTCACGCGCGGCCGCGCCGCTCAACCGGTTGGCACCGGAGCTGGACCCGGCGCGCAACTTCGGCGCCCGCATTCTGCCCGGCGCCTGAACGATAACAAAGACGACGACTCGCGGAGGAATGCAAGCATGGGAAAGGATAACGGGCGCGGCCGGCATGGCCGCGTGCTCGTCATCAATCCGAACTCGACCGAGGCGGTGACGCAGGGGATCGACGCCGCGATGGCGCCGTTCCGCTTCGCCGACGGTCCCGCCTTCGACTGCGTGACGCTGCCGGACGGCCCGCCGGGCATCGAGACGCAGCGCCATGTAGATTCGGTCGTCGACCCGATCTGTACCCTGATCGCGCGCGAAGACAACGCCGCCGACGCCTTCGTCATCGCCTGCTTCTCGGACCCCGGCCTGCTGTCGGCGCGCGAGACGACGCGGAAGCCGGTGTTCGGCATCGGCGCGGCGTCCTATTCGGCGGCGCTGTTGCTGGGCGAGCGGTTCGGCGTCATCGCCATCCTGCCGGCGTCGGTCGAGCGCCAGCGCCGCGCGGTCCGGATGCTGGGCCTGGACGCCCGCTACGCCGCCAGCCTGCCGGTCGGCATCGGCGCGGCTTCGCTCGACGGCGATGCCGTCGCCGAGCGCATGATCGAGGTCGGCCGGTCGCTGATCGACGAGCACGGCGCCGATGTCCTGATCCTGGGCTGCGCCGGCATGGCGGCGCATCGCGAGACGGTCGAGCAGGCGCTCGGCGTGCCGGTGATCGACCCGACCCAGGCCGCCGCCGCGCAAGCCGTCGCCGCTATCCGCGTCGCCGGCCGGCCGTAGCGCCGCGTTCGCGCCGCGACTACTCACATGCGCCGCTTCATCTGCGGGTCGAGATAGTCGCGCAGGCCGTCGCCGACGATGTTCACGGCGAGGACGGTTACCGCGAGAAAGATGCTCGGGAAGAGAACCGCCCCCGGCGCGATGGTGAACAGCGCGCGGCCCTCGGCGACGAGGTTGCCCCAGCTCGGGATCTCGGGCGGCGTGCCGGCGCCGAGGAAGCTCAGATAGGCATCCGAAATGATCGCGGCCGCGCAGATATAGGTCGATTGCACGATCAGCGGCGTGATCGTGGACGGCAGGATGTGGCGATAGAGCAGCGGCAGGTTCTTGCATCCGGCGACGACGGCCGCCTCGACGAAGGGCTGCTCGCGCGCGCTGAGAACGATGCCGCGCACCAGGCGGCTGACCCGCGGGATCTCCGGCAGCGTGATGGCGATGATGATGTTGCGGATGCTCGAGCCGGCGGTCATCGTCTGCGACGAGCCGGTCTCCGCCCTCGACGTCTCGGTGCAGGCGCAGGTCATCAACCTGATGATCGAGTTGCAGCGCCAGCGGGAGATTTCCTATCTCTTCATCGCCCACGACCTGGCGGTCGTCGAGCATATCAGCGACCGCGTCGCCGTGATGTATCTCGGCCAGATCGTCGAGCTCGCGGAGACGCAGGACCTCTTCCAGGCGCCGCTTCACCCCTACACCGAGGCGCTGCTCGCCGCCGTGCCGGACCCCGACCCCGAGGCTTCCCGCGACCGGCTGATCCTCAAGGGCGATGTCCCGAGCCCGGTCAACCCGCCCCAAGGCTGCCGCTTTCACACGCGCTGCCCCTACGCTTTCGACCTGTGCTGGCAAAAGGCTCCCGAATTGCGCGAAGTGCGCGGAAACCACCATGTGGCATGCCACCTGCGCGACGAGGCGACGGCGCCTGCGCGTGCCCTGGCCGACGCGGCAGTCGGCGCGCCGGTTTAGCCTTCCGCCATTGATCCGCCGGCGCCGCGGCCCATACTTTCCTTCGGAATTCGATGGTGCGGGAGGGCCGGCGGCGTCTGGCCGAAGGGGAGAGGGATGACCGACGCGGACGACGTGCGGCGCTACCGCGCGAACCTTCAGGGCGAGGTCGACGGCCAGGCGCTTTACGGCGCGCTCGCCGACAACGAGCCGGATGCCGGGCTGGCGCAGGTCTACCGCAAGCTCGCCGCCGTCGAAGGCGCACATGCAGAGTTCTGGCAGAAGCAGCTCGCCAAGCACGGCGTGCGCGGCGTGGCGCTCAAGCCGACCTTCCGGGCGCGCGCGCTGCGCTGGCTGGCGCGCCGCTTCGGCCCGTCCTTCGTGCTGCCGACGATCGCGGCGGCCGAGGCGCGCGACAGCGACGCCTATGACCGTCAGCCGGAAGCGGTCGCCGGCGGCCTGCCGACGGACGAGCGCTCGCACGCGCGGGTGATCGGCGCGGCGGTCTCGCGCGGCACGGGCCTCGCCGGCCGCTCGATCGCGACCTTGGAAGGGCGGCATCGCGGCGCCGCGGGAAATTCGCTCCGCGCCGCGGTGCTCGGCGCGAATGACGGGCTGGTCTCGAACCTCAGCCTGGTGATGGGCGTGGCGGGCGCGGCGGTGTCGCAGGGCACGGTGCTGCTCACGGGTATCGCCGGGCTCGTCGCCGGCGCCTGCTCGATGGCGATGGGCGAGTGGCTCTCGGTCACCAGCTCGCGCGAGCTCTACCAGAAGCAGATCGCCACCGAAGCCGAGGAGCTGGCGCTGTCGCCCGCGGAGGAGAAGGCGGAGCTCATCCTGATCTATCAGGCGAAGGGACTGAACGAACAAGCCGCCGAAGCGCTGGCCGACCGGCTGCTGAGCGACAAGGATACCGCGCTCGACACGCTGGTGCGCGAAGAGCTCGGCATCGACCCGGACGAGCTGGGCGGCTCGGCCTGGGCGGCGGCGAGCGTCTCGTTTCTCCTGTTCTCGGCGGGCGCGGTCTTCCCCGTGGCGCCTTACGTTTTCGTCGGCGGCTGGACGGCGGCGCTCGCGAGCCTCGCGCTCAGCGGCATCGCGCTCTGCGCGATCGGCGCCGGGACCTCGCTGTTCACCGGACGCGGCCTGGTGTTCTCCGCCGTGCGGCAACTGCTGATCGGGTATCTCGCCGCCGCGGTGACCTTCGGGATCGGCCATCTGGTCGGCGTGTCGCTGTCCTGAGACCCAACCGTCAGGCGCGGGCCGAGCCGTTCGTCGCGGCCCAGATCGCGGCCGCCTGGGCGATCAGCCGGTCCGGCCCGTCGGCCTCCGACCAGATGCGCACGTCGTAGGTGAAGAGCCGGCGCCCGGTGCGCAGCGGCACGGCCTCGGCGATCAGCGGCGGCGTCAGCGCCGGGCGGAGGAAATTCATCTGCAGGCTTGCCGTCACGGCGGCGTCCTCCTGCGTCAGCGCGAGGGTCAGCGCGTAGGTCGCAACGTCCGCCATGGCGAACAGCACGGGGCCGGTGATCGTTCCGCCCGGCCGCGTGATCTGTGCGTTGCCGACGAGACGGACGCGGCTATGCCGGGCGTCGGCGGTGAGAATCTCCATGCCGAAGAGCGCGGCGACCGGCAGATGCGCCGCGACATGCGAAAGGATGCGGTCCAGATGCCAGGTCGTTTCGGTCATGGCGGTCTCCTGCCGGGATTGCCGTTGGCGGTGAAAGGATCGCGCCGCAGCTCAAGCGCGCACGGGTTCGGGCCGGGCCGGTATGGTCACGATCCTGTCGTTGATCGGGAAGTGCAGGACCGCCGCGACCAGCCCGGCGATCGCCGTGGCGCCCCAGACCAGGGAATAGGAGCCGGTCACGTCGAAGACAAGGCCGCCGAGCCAGGCGCCGAGGAACGAGCCGATCTGGTGGCTGAGAAAGCAGACGCCGAACAGCGTTCCCAGATGGCGCGTGCCGAAGACTTTCGCCACCAGCCCGCTGGTGAGCGGCACGGTGCCGAGCCAGGCCAGCCCCATGACGGCGGCGAAGACGATGACGGAAGTGGTGGTCTTCGGCAGCAGGAAGAACGCGCCGATGGCGACGCCGCGGATCAGGTAGAGCCATCCGAGGACATGCTGCTGGCGGAACCGCCCGCCGAGCCAGCCGCAAGCCCAGCTTCCCGCCATATTGAACAGGCCGATCAGCGCCAGCGCGGTCGCGCCGAGCCCGATGGGCATGTGGCAGAGCGACAGGTAGCCCGGCAGATGCGTCGCGATGAAGGCGAGCTGGAAGCCGCAGGTGAAGAAGCCGATGGTGAGAAGGCGGTAGCCGGGATGGCTGCACGCCTGCGCCACGACGGCCCGCAGCGGCGCCGCGGGTGGCTCCGGCATCGGCGCGGCGCGCTTGTCGCGGCGGTCGAGGAGGAATCCGAACGGTCCCGCCATGAGTATCACCAGCGCCAGCGCGAAGAGCGCGGCGGACAGGCCGGATCTGTCGGTGATCATCTGCGCCATCGGCAAGAGAATGATCTGTCCGGCGGAGCCGCCGGCGCTCGCCAGCCCCATCGCCAGACTGCGCTTTTCGGCGGAAGCCGCGCGCCCGACGGCGGTCAGGACGACGCCGAAGCTCGTGCAGCTGATCCCGATCCCGACCAGCACGCCCATGCCGAGGATGAGCATGATGCCCGACGGCGCCATCGCGGCGACGCTCAGGCCGGCGGCGAAGGTCATCGCGCCGACGGCGACGACCGGGGCCGGGCCATGGCGGTCCGCCGCGGCGCCCGCGAAGGGCTGTGCCAACCCCCAAACCAGGTTGTGGAGCGCGATCGCAAAGGCGATCAGCGTGACCGGCATGCCCCGGTCGAAGGAAAAGGGCCCGATGAACAGCCCGAAGGTCTGGCGGATGCCCATCGCCGTGCTCATGACGAGCGCGCCCGACAGGACGACGAGCGCCGTCTTGTTGCGGAACACTGCGCGGTATTGCCGACTGATCGCCATGGGTCCGGCCCTCCTCGCGGCAACAGTGGCGAGGCGCGGCGGCGGCGGCAAAGGAGAAGATTTCGAAGGCGGGTGAAGGATCTTCACCCGTCAGGCGGCGGGCGGGTGGCCGATCAATTCCTGGCGGATGGGTGGTCGCCGAAGGTTTCGGCCTCCTTCAGCAGCCATCGCTTGAAGCGCAGAAGGTCGAGCCGGTGCTCGGCGCTGTCCGAGCTGACGAGCCAGTAAGCGGTCTCCGCGGCGATCGCGTCCGGGGCGAGCGCCACCAGCGCGCCCGTCGCGAGGTCGCGATCGACCAGCGGCCGCCGGCCCAGCGCGACGCCGAGGCCCATGACCGCGGCCTCGAAGGCGAGCTGGATCGTATCGAAGCGCAAGCCGCCGGCGGTATCGACGTCCTCGATGCCCTGCCGTTCCAGCCAGGCCTGCCAGTCTTCGCTCGCGGCGGTGATGTGGATCAGTGTCGCCCGGCGGAGATCGACGGCCCCGGACTCGTCTACCAGGCCGTCGCGATAGGCCGGGCTGCACACCGGGACGAGCTGCTCGCCGAACAGCCGGGTCCAGGCCGTGCCGGCGACCGGCGCCCGGCTCATGCGGATCGCGAAATCGAAGCCGTCGACGGGGAAGCCGACCTGCCGGCGCGAGGTATCGACCGCGACGCTGATTTGCGGGCGGCGGTCGCTGAAGCGGGACAGCCGCGGCAACAGCCATCGGGATGCCAGCGTCGGCGCGCAGCTCACGGCGATCGTGCGGCTCGTGCGCTTGTCCGGCAGCCGCTCGGTCCCGATGGCGATGAGCGACAGCGCCTCGGCGACATAGGGCAGGTAGTCCGCGCCTTCGGGCGTCAGCGAGAGGCCGCGGGGCTCGCGGACGAACAGCGCCACGCCGAGCGCGCGCTCCAGCCCCACGATGCCGTGGCTGACCGCGCTCGGCGTCACGTTCAGCTCGGCCGCGGCCAGCTTGAAGCTTTGCAGCCGCCCGGCGGCTTCGAAAAAGCGAAGAGCGGGAAGGGGAGGGAGGCGAAGCGGCATCAAGTATCTCCGAAGCAGTCCGGTACCGTCACGAGAATGACATAGTCCGATCACGGCCAGAAGATACCGTGCCGTAGATGGGCGGCACTTCGCCGCGCAGGATGTGTTTTGCGAGGCCGGCGGGCGCTCACTATGGTAAACAGAGGTATCGAAGCGCGGCCCGCGATCCCGCTGGCGCGACAGATAAAATCGACGCAACCGGACAAGGCGTTATGGAGACGATCGAAAAGGCAGCCCTGACCGCCGACGGTCTTCAGGCGCTGCTCGACGCCCTCGAGGCGCGGGGCTATCGCGTCGTCGGGCCGACCGTGCGCGATCAGGCGATCGTCTATGACGACATCGAGTCCCTGGCCGATCTGCCGAAGGGCTGGACGGACGAGCAGGACGGCGGCCGCTATCGCCTCACCGCGCGCGGCGACGACGCCCTGTTCGGCTATGCGGTGGGGCCGCACTCCTGGAAGAAGTTCCTGCATCCGCCGCTGCAGCGCCTTTGGCAGGCCAAGCGCGACGGCGCATCGGTCCAGGTCACGCCGGAGCCGAAGGACGAGACGCGCTTCGCCTTCATCGGCGTGCGCGCCTGCGAGCTGCATGCGATCGCCATCCAGGACCGGGTCTTCCTCGGCGGCGCGCATGTCGATCCGCAGTATCGCGCGCGGCGGGAAGGCTGCTTCATCGTCGCCGTCAACTGCGGCAAAGCCGGCGGGACCTGCTTCTGCGCGTCGATGGGCACCGGCCCGAAGGCCGAGGCCGGGTTCGATCTCGCGCTGACGGAGATCGTTGAAGACGGCGCGCCCAAGTTCGTCGTCGAAGCCGGCTCCGCCGGCGGCCGCGATCTGCTGGCCGCGTTGCCGCACCGCGCGGCGGCAGCGGGCGAGATCGCCGCCGCCGACGCCGTGGTCGCCGAGACCGCCGCTTCGATGGGCCGCGAGATGCGCGCCGACGACCTGCGCGACCTGCTGATGCGCAACCTGGAGCATGCGCGCTGGGACGACGTGGCCGAGCGCTGCCTCACCTGCGGCAACTGCACGATGGTCTGCCCGACCTGCTTCTGCACGACCGTCGAGGATTCGAGCGATTTGACCGGAACGGAGACGGCGCGGACGCAGCGCTGGGACTCCTGTTTCACGATGGATTTTTCCTACATCCACGGCGGCAGCGTGCGCTCCGGCACGCGCGCGCGCTATCGCCAGTGGATGACCCACAAGCTGGCGACCTGGCACGACCAGTTCGGCAGCTCGGGATGCGTCGGCTGCGGGCGCTGCATTACCTGGTGCCCGGTCGGCATCGACATCACCGAGGAGGTCCGCGCTATCCGGGAAAGCCAGCAGGACAAAGGAGCCTAGCCATGGAAGGATTGGAACGCATCCTGATGCAGCATCGCTTTTTCGCCGGCCTGGAAGCCGGCTACTGCGAGCTTGTCTGCGGCTGCGCCAAGAATGTGCGCTTCGAGGCTGGTCAGTATCTCTTTCATGAAGGCGACCCGGCCGACCAGATCTACCTGCTCCGCCACGGCCGCGTCGCGTTGGAGATGGCGGCGCCGGGGCGCAACGCGGTGACGTTTCAGACGTTGGGCGAGGGCGAGATCGTCGGGATTTCCTGGCTGATCCCGCCTTACCACTGGAGCTACGATGCCCGGGCGCTCGAGCGCATCCGCGCCATTTCGCTGGACGCGGCGTGTCTCAGGAACAAATGCGAGGCCGATCACGACTTCGGATACGACATGATGAAACGCTTCGTCCCGGTCCTGGTCGAACGGCTGCACGCGACCCGGATGCAGATCCTCGACGTTTACGGGACGCCCGCCTGACATGCTGTTGCCGATGGCGCCCGCCCGCGATCCCATGACGCCCCGCGTCGCGCGCGTCCGCAAGCGGCGGCGCGACGGGCCGCAGGTCTTCACGCTCGACATCGAGCTGGACACGGCCGAAGCGGACGATCTTGCGCCCTTTGCGCCGGGTCAGTTCAACATGCTGACCGCCTTCGGCATCGGCGAGGTGCCGATCAGCCTGAGCGGCGACGCGGCCCGGCCCGGCAGGCTGGTCCATACGATTCGCGGGGTCGGCGCTGTCTCGACCGCGCTGGTCGGTCTGCGGCCGGGCGACGCGGTGGGGCTGCGCGGCCCGTTCGGCGTTGGCTGGCCGATGGAAGAAGCCGTCGGCAAGGACGTGATTGTGGTCGCCGGCGGTCTCGGCCTGGCGCCCCTGCGTCCGGCGCTCTACCACCTGTTCACCCAGCGCGCGCGCTTCGGCGAGGTCACGCTGCTCTACGGCACGCGCAGCCCGGACGACATCCTGTTCCGTCACGAGATCGAAAGCTGGCGGCGGCGCCTGGACGTCGATATCGAGGTGACGGTGGACCATGCGCTGGCGGACTGGCATGGTCATGTCGGCGTCGTCCCCTGGCTCATCCCGCACGCTTCCTTCGACCCCGAGGAAAGCGTTGCCCTCGTCTGCGGCCCCGAGGTGATGATGCGCTTCACCATTGCCGCGCTGCGCGATGCGGGTCTCGGCGAGGATGCGATCTACCTGTCGATGGAGCGCAACATGAAGTGTGCGGTAGGCTTGTGCGGCCACTGCCAGTTCGGCCCGGTGTTCGTCTGCCGGGACGGCCCGGTATTCCGCTATGACCGGGTGCGCGACCTGCTGGCGCTGAAGGAGCTCTGACGTGGCGGTGAAACAGCAAAAGCCCCGGCTCGCGGTGTGGAAGTTCGCCTCCTGCGACGGCTGTCAGCTCAGCCTGCTCGATTGCGAGGACGAGCTGCTCGCGGTCGCGGACGCGGTCGAGATCGCCTATTTCCAGGAGGCGACGCGCGGCCGCGTGTCGGGGCGCTACGACGTCTCGCTCGTTGAAGGCTCGATTACCACGCCGCACGACGCCGAGCGGATCCGCGAGGTGCGGAAGCGCTCGAAAACGCTGATCACCATCGGCGCCTGCGCCACGGCCGGCGGAATCCAGTCGCTGCGCAACTTTGCCGACGTGAAGGAATTCGCCGCGGCGGTCTACGCGCGGCCGGACTATATCGATACGCTCGCCACTTCGACGCCGATCGCCGACCACGTGCCGGTCGATTTCGAGCTGCGCGGCTGCCCGATCAGCAAGCACCAGCTTCTCGAAGTCGTCTCCGCCTTCCTCGCCGGGCGCAAGCCGGTCACGCCGCCGCACAGCGTCTGCGTCGAATGCAAGCTCAAGGGCAATGTCTGCGTGATGGTCGCGCATGGCACGGCCTGTCTCGGGCCGGTCACCCATGCCGGCTGCGGCGCGATCTGTCCGTCCTACGACCGCGGCTGCTACGGCTGCTTCGGGCCGAAGGAGACGCCCAACGCGCCGTCGCTCAGCCGGCGGCTCGCCGATCTCGGCATGCATCGGCGCGAGCTGCAGCGCGTCTACCGCACCTTCAACGCCAGCGCCCCCGACTTCCGCAAGGAAAGCGAGCGCCATGGCGCGTAAGACGATCAAGGTCAACTATCTCGCCCGCGTCGAGGGCGAAGGCGCGTTCAAAGTCGTCGTGCGCGACGGCGTCGTCACGTCGGCCGAGCTCAGCATCTTCGAGCCGCCGCGCTTCTTCGAGGCCTTCCTGCGCGGCCGCGCGTTCAGCGAGGCGCCCGACATCACCGCGCGCATCTGCGGCATTTGCCCGGTCGCCTACCAGATGAGCGCGGTGCACGCGATGGAGAACGCGCTCGGCGTCACCGTCGACGGACCGTTGCGCGCGCTGCGCCGGCTGCTTTATTGCGGCGAGTGGATCGAGAGCCACACGCTGCATGTCTACATGCTGCACGCGCCCGACTTCCTCGGCTACGAGGGCGCCATCGACATGGCGCGCGATCACGGCGACGCGGTGCGCCGGGGGCTCGGGC
>CAZPFL010000116.1:0-15385 GCA_964585785.1 uncultured Rhodospirillaceae bacterium | reverse complement strand
CAGCAGTGCCAGGAGACGATCCGCACCGCGCTGGCGATGGGCGCCGACCGCGGCATTCTGGTGCTGACGGACACGCCGGCCGAGCCGCTGGCGGTGGCGAAGATTCTCAAGGCGCTGGTCGATCGCGAGCAGCCGGGGTTGGTCATCGTCGGCAAGCAGGCGATCGACGATGACTCCAACCAGACCGGCCAGATGCTGGCGGCGCTGCTCGGCTGGAGCCAGGCGACCTTCGCGTCGAAGATCGCGCTCGGCGACGGCGGCGCGGAGGTGACCCGCGAAGTGGACGGCGGGCTCGAGACCCTGAAGGTGACGTTGCCCGCGGTCGTGACGAGCGATCTCCGCCTCAACGAGCCGCGCTACGCCTCGCTTCCCAACATCATGAAGGCGAAGAAGAAGCCGATCGACAACATGACGCCCGCGGATCTGGGCATCGACGTCAATCCCCGGCTCAAGGTCCTGAAGGTGGTCGAGCCGCCGAAGCGCCAGGCCGGCGTCAAGGTGGAAACCGTCGCCGAACTGGTCGACAAACTGAAAAATGAAGCGAAGGTGATCTGACCATGACGAGCCTGGTCGTAGCCGAACACGATAACGCCGAACTCAAGGGCGCCACGCTGAACACCGTCGCCGCGGCGCAGAAGCTGTCGGGCGACGTACACCTGCTGGTCGCGGGCGAAAATTGCGGTGCAGTGGCCGAAGCCGCAGCCAAGGTCAGCGGCGTCGCCAAGGTGCTGGTCGCCGACGCCCCGGAATACGGGCACGCCATCGCCGAGAATCTGGCGCCGCTCGTCGTCAAGCTGGCGCCGAGCTATTCGCATATCCTGGTGCCGGCCACGACGTCGGGCAAGAACGTCACGCCGCGGATCGCCGCCATGCTCGACGCGCAGCAGATCTCAGAGATCGTCGGCGTTGAGTCGGACGACACCTTCGAACGACCGATCTATGCCGGCAACGCGATCGCGACCGTGCAATCCAGCGATCCGGTCAAGGTGATGACCGTGCGCGCGACCGCCTTCGACCCGGTGGCGGCGGACGGCGGCTCCGCGGCGGTGGAGAAGGTCGAGGCGGCCGAGGCACCTGGAATCACCAGCTATGTCGGTTCGGCGATGTCCAAGTCCGAACGTCCGGAGCTGACCGCGGCCCGCGTCATTATATCCGGCGGGCGCGGGATGCAGAATGGTGAAAACTTTGTTATGCTTGAACGCGTGGCCGATAAGCTCGGCGCTGCCGTCGGCGCGTCGCGCGCAGCGGTCGACGCGGGCTTTGTGCCCAATGACTACCAAGTCGGACAAACCGGCAAGATCGTGGCGCCGGAGCTGTACATCGCCGTCGGCATTTCGGGAGCGATCCAGCACCTGGCCGGCATGAAGGACAGCAAGGTCATCGTCGCGATCAACAAGGACGAGGAAGCGCCCATATTCCAGGTCGCGGATTACGGCATCGTCGGTGACTTGTTCACGATCGTGCCCGAGCTGGAAAAGGAACTCGGATAGGCGCCCGGGAGGCGCCGCGCAGCAACTGCGGAAAGAGTCGTGGGCCATGATCAAAACCATTGGTGTGATCGGCGCCGGACAGATGGGCAATGGGATCGCCCATGTCAGCGCCGCGGCCGGCTTCGACGTTAAGCTGGTCGACGTCTCGCAGGACCAGCTCGACAAGGCGCTGGCCACGATCGAGCGCAACATGGACCGCCAGGTTAAGCGGTCCTTGCTCAGCGAAAGCGACAAGAAGGCGGCGCTGGCCCGGATCCAGACCGGGCTGGACTATGCCGTGTTCAAGGAGTGCGACTTCGTTATCGAAGCCGCGACCGAGAACGAGGACATCAAGCGCGCGGTCTTCAAGAAGCTCTTGCCGAACCTCAAGCCGGACGCGCTGCTCGGGACCAACACCTCCTCCATCTCCATTACCCGGCTCGCGGCGGTGACCGACCGTCCGCAGCGCTTCATCGGCATGCATTTCATGCTGCCGGTCCCGGTGATGAAGCTGGTAGAGCTGATCCGCGGGCTGGCGACCGACGAAGAGACCTTCAAGACGATCAAGGCACTGGCGGAGACGCTGGGCAAGGACGTCGCAGTCGCCGAGGACTTCCCGGCCTTCATTGTTAACCGCATCCTGCTGCCGATGATCAACGAAGCCGTCTACACCCTTTACGAGGGCGTCGGCGGCGTCGAGGCGATCGACAAGGCGATGCGGCTCGGCGCGAACCATCCGATGGGGCCGCTCGAGCTCGCCGACTTCATCGGCCTCGACACCTGCCTTTCCATCATGCAGGTGCTGTATGAGGGGCTCGCGGATTCGAAATACCGCCCATGCCCGCTGCTGGTAAAATACGTCGAAGCCGGCTGGCTCGGCCGCAAGACCGGGCGCGGCTTCTACGACTACGGCGGCGAGAAGCCGGTTCCGACACGCTGAGCGAAGGCGCCGGTTACCCTGGGGTCGGCGGCGATGCGCGACATTCGAAACATGACCCCTGAAGAGGCCGCGGACCGTCTCGACGCCCTGGTAGAGCTGCTGCGCGATTCCGTGGCGTCCGCCGCTTCGGTAGGGTTCCTGGATACGCTGACGCCCGCGGAGAACCGCGCCTATTGGCGCGATACGATCGGCGAAATGGGGCGGGGCAAGCGGCTGCTGCTGGTCGCCGATGACCCGGATGGCTCCGTGGCCGGCGCGGTGCAGTTGTCGCTGACGCTCAAGGCGAACGGGCGGCACCGGGCGTCCGTGGAGAAGCTGATGGTGCATAGCCGCCGTCGCGGGCAAGGAATCGCCCGCCGCCTCATGGCCGCGGTCGAAGACGAGGCGACGAGGCGCGGCGTGACGCTAATGGTGCTGGATACGGAGGTGCATAGCCTCGCCGACGAATTTTATCCGAAGCTGGGATATGTCCGCGTCGGCGAGATCCCGGATTATGCCGCGTCGCCGGACGGCAGCCTTCACGCCACCGCCATTTACTACAAGCTGTTGCCCGTCCGGGCGGGCGCAAGGTAGCGGCGGATCAGGGCCTTGGCGGCCGGCGAATCCCATTGCGCGGGGCCGACGAACGAGCCGATGACCTTGCCGTTCCGGTCGACGAGATAGGAGGACGGCATCCCCTGCAGGCCGAAGGCGCGCGCCAGCGCCATTTGCCGGTCCGCATGGACGCCGAGATTCGTCAGGCCGCGCTTTTGCAGGAACGGGCCGGCGACGGCGGCGCCCTGACGGTCCTCGTTGATCGTGAGCACGGTGAAATCCTTGCCGCCGAGCTCGGCCTGAAGCCGGTTGAGGGACGGCATCTCCTCGATGCAGGGCCCGCACCAGGTGGCCCAGAAGTTGACGAGCAGGGCGCGTCCCTTGAAATGCGCCAGGGTGACTTCGTTCCCCGCCGCGTCGAAGAAGCGGGTTTGCGGCACTGGCCGGGGCGGATTGTTGAGGGTAAATTGCTCCATTCCGCCGGCCTTTGCCGGCTCCGCGCCGGCATTTCCGGGCGCCGTGGCCGCCAGCGTCAGGGCAGCGGCAAGAAAGGTCGATATGAGAAGGGTTTGCTTCATCTCTTCGCTGGTCCGTGGTGCTCCATGACTACCAATAGCATGTGGGGCGGGCGCTATGCATCCGGTCCGTCGGCCGTCATGCAGCGGATCAACGCCTCGATCGATTTCGACCGCCGGCTGTTTGCCCAGGACATCGCCGGATCGGTGGCGCATTGCGGTATGCTGATCGACCAGGGCCTTATCTCCGCCGAGGACGGCGCGGCCATCCAGACGGGCCTGCACCACATCCTCAAAGAGATCGAGGGCGGCAGCTTCGAATTCAAGACGGCGCTGGAGGATATCCACCTCAACATCGAGGCGCGGCTCGCCGAGCTGATCGGCGACGCGGCCGGCCGGCTGCACACCGCGCGCAGCCGCAACGACCAGGTCGCGACGGATTTCCGGCTCTGGGTGCGCGACGCGATCGACGGCCTCGACGAGCAGATGAAGGCGCTGCAGGCGGCGCTGATCGACAAGGCCGAGCATCACGCGGCAACCGTGATGCCGGGCTTCACCCATCTCCAGCCGGCGCAGCCGGTTACCTTCGGGCATCACCTGCTGGCCTATGTGGCGATGGTCGGACGCGACCGCGGCCGGCTCGCGGACTGCCGGCGGCGGGTGAATGAATCGCCGTTGGGCGCCGCTGCGCTCGCCGGGACGTCCTTCGCGATCGACCGCCATGCCACGGCCAAGGCGCTCGGCTTCGATGGCCCGATGGAGAACTCGATCGACGCGGTCTCGGCCCGCGATTTCGCGCTCGAATTCCTTGCGGCGCTGTCGATCGCCGCGGTGCATCTGTCGCGCTTCGCCGAGGAAATCGTGCTCTGGTGCACGCCGCAATACGGCTTCATCCGGCTTTCGGACGCCTATACGACCGGCTCGTCGATCATGCCGCAGAAGCGCAACCCGGACGCGGCCGAGCTGTCGCGCGCGAAGGCCGGCCGGATCGTGGGCGCCTTGACGGGGCTGCTGATCGTGCTGAAGGGGCTGCCGCTCGCCTATAGCAAGGACATGCAGGAAGACAAGGTGCCGGTCTTCGATGCCGCCGACAGCCTGTCGCTCGCGCTGGCCGCGATGGCCGGCATGGTCGCCGACATGGAGGTCGACGCGAAAGCGATGAAGCTGGCGCTGGCCGAGGGCTTTCCGACCGCGACCGACCTCGCCGACTGGCTCGTTCGGGTGCAGGGCATGCCCTTCCGCCGCGCCCACCACGTGACCGGGCGCATCGTGGCGCTGGCGGAAGAGCGGAAATGCCAGCTCGCAGATTTGCCGCTCGACGTGATGCAGCAGGTGGAAGCCGGGATTTCGAAGGATATATATTCCGTATTGAGCAGCGAGGCGTCGGTCGACAGCCGGACAAGCTTCGGCGGGACCGCGCCGGCCCGTGTGCGGGAAGCGGCCAAGGTGGCAAGGGAACGATATCTGTGAAGCGACTGATCCTGGCGATAGGCGTCCTTCTCATCGTCGTTGGACCGCTTGCCGCGTGCGGCAAGAAGGGGCCGCCCGAACCACCCGGGCAAAACCAGTATCCGAGGAAGTATCCGGCGGGGTCATGAACCATTTCGAGTATCGCGACGGCGCGCTGTTCGCCGAGGATGTGCCCGTCGCGCGAATGGCGGATGCCGTGGGTACGCCGTTCTATTGCTATTCGACGGCGACGCTGACGCGGCACTACCGGGTCTTCGCCGACGCGCTGGCCGACCTCAATCCGCTGATCTGCTTTGCCCTCAAGGCCAACAGCAACCTCGCGGTGGTCAAGACGCTGGCCGATCTCGGCGCCGGCGCCGATGTGGTATCGGAAGGCGAGCTGAGGCGCGCGCTGGCGGCCGGCGTGCCCGCCGGGCGCATCATCTATTCCGGCGTGGGCAAGACGCGGACCGAGCTGGCGAGCGCCGTCGATCACCGGGTGCACCAGATCAACGTCGAATCCCTGCCCGAGCTGGAGGCCTTGTCGGCGGTCGCCGCCGAGCGCGGCACGGCGATGGACATCGCCATCCGGGTCAATCCGAACGTGGATGCGGAAACGCACCACAAGATCGCGACCGGCCGGAAGGAAGACAAGTTCGGCATCGGCATCGATGACGCGCCGGCCGCCTACGACCGCGCGGCGCAGCTGCCGGGCCTCAACCCGGTCGCGGTCGCGGTCCACATCGGCTCGCAGCTCACCAGCCTGAAGCCGTTCCGGGCGGCGTTCACGCGGGTGGCGGAGCTGGTGCAGGCCTTGCGGGCGCGCGGGCACAATATCGCCCGTATCGATCTCGGCGGCGGGCTCGGCATTCCCTACAAGGACGAGGCGCCGCCGCTGCCCACCGATTATGCGGCCATCGTTCGCGAGACCGTGGGCGGCCTGGGCTGCGCGCTCGCCTTCGAGCCCGGCCGGATGCTGGTCGGCAACGCCGGCATCCTCGTCAGCCGCGTCATCTACATCAAGCAGGGCCACGACCGCCGCTTCGTCATCGTCGATGCCGCGATGAACGATCTCATCCGCCCGGCGTTGTACGACTCGTATCACGCGCTGCTGCCGGGCCGGGCGCCGGCGCCGGGTGTGGCGCTGGAGCCGGCGGACATCGTGGGACCGGTGTGCGAGACGGGCGATACCTTCGCCGTCGGCCGGCCCGTGCCGCCCCTGGTCACCGGAGATTTACTGGCGTTCGCCACGGCCGGTGCCTACGGTGCCGTCATGGCCTCGACCTACAACGCCCGGCTGCTGGTGCCGGAGGTCATGGTAAACGGGGCCGACTATGCTGTCGTGCGAAAGCGGCAATCCTACGATGCGCTGTTGGCGCTCGACAGTTTCGCTGATTGGCAGGATGATCGTAGCGCTGTCGAACGCCGGAGAACCGGATGAGCCATACCGATAGAGCCAAACTGGGCGCGCGGATGGACGAAGGGGCAGGGTCCGATCTTTCCGCATTGCCGCCGTGGCGGGCAGACCTCTCCTGGGCCGCGTTGGTCTGGGAGCGGGTGTGGCTGGCGCTTTGGCCGAGCCTCGGCCTGATCGGCTTTTATCTGCTGCTGGGATTGTCGGGAATACCGCAGGCCTTGCCGGGCTGGGCGCATGCGGCGCTCTTGGCGGTCTTCACGCTGGCGGTCCTGGTCAGCCTCTGGTGGGCGTTCCGGTCGTTGCGGCTGCCGAGCCGGCACGCTGCGCTTCGCCGTATCGAACGGGTCAACAATCTGGAGCATCGGCCGCTCGAATCGCTGGAAGACGCCCTCGGCACCGGCCAGGATGACGCGGCGGTGCACTCCCTCTGGCAGCTGCACCAGGCGCGGTTGCGCGCGGCCGTGGCGCGTCTCCGGGTCGGCTGGCCGCAGCCGGGCCTGATTCGCCGCGACCCCTATGCGTTGCGCGTCGGCCTCGGCGTTGCGCTGATCGCGGCCTTCGCCGCGACGGGCGACGAGGCGTGGGAGCGCATCCGTAATGCCTTCAACCCCGAAATCGGGGGCATAGCGTCCGCGGCGCCGGTAAAACTGGACGCGTGGATATCGCCGCCGGAATACACCCGTCAGGCGCCGGTCTTCCTGACCCGCGACGCGCATGAGGCGACGCCGGCCGCGGCAACACCTGCGGAGATCAAGGTGCCGGAAGGCAGCAAGCTCGTACTTCGGCTGAGCGGCGGCCGGGACGTGCCGCAACTGGTTCAGGCCGGCGTCACGAAGCCGCTCGCGCGGGAAGAAAAGGGCGGCTTTCACCTGGAAGAGACGCTGACGAAGAGCGGCCAGATCTCGGTCACGCAGAACGGCCGCGAGCTGGCCAACTGGAAGGTCGCCGTCATACCGGACGAGCCGCCGACCGTCGAATTCACGCATGATCCGGGTCCGACGGCGCGCAAGTCGCTGCGCATCGATTTCGCGGCGCATGACGATTACGGTATCGAGAAAGTGGTGGCGAAGATCATCGGGTCGAGCACGATCGCGCCGGATTCGCCGCTTGCGAAGCTGGTGCCGACGGAAATCGAGCTGACACTTCCCGGGCAGAAGCTGCGCGACATCAAGGCGACGAGCTTCCATGACCTGACGCCGCATCCCTGGGCCGGGCTGCCGGTCAATATCCAGCTTGTCGCGCAGGATGCGCTGGGGCAGCTCGGTGTCAGCAAGGCGATCCAGATCGTGCTGCCGGAACGCGTCTTCAGGCACCCGGTGGCGCGCGCGATCATCGAACAACGCCGACAGCTTGCGTTCGCGCCGGAAAAGAACCGGAACCGCGTTGCCGCGATGCTGGAAATCATCGCCTGGGAGCACGAGCGCTATGGCGACGATCTCGTCGTCTTCATGGCGCTGAATGCCGCGGCGCAACGGCTGGGCCCGGGCTATGAGGATACGGCGGAGTATGTCGGGGGCGTTCTGAAGCTGCTCTGGGAAACGGCGCTGCGCATTGAAGACGGCACCCTGTCTCTGAGCGAGCAGTCCCTGCGGGATGCGCAGCAGGCGCTGCAGGACGCGCTGTCGAACGATAAGACGACGGACGCGGAGCTCGAGCGGCTGATGCGCGACTTCGAAAAGGCGCTCGACGAGTACATGAAGTCGCTCGCGGAGATGATGCGCAACAATCCGGAGCTGCAGAAGCAGCTTCCGCAGATCGATCCGCGCGCCATGATGCTGACCCGCGAGGACCTCAAGAAGCTGATGGATCAGATCCGCGACCTCGCGAGGAGCGGTCAGCGCAACGCGGCGCGCGAGCTGCTGTCGGAGCTGCAGCAGATGCTCGAGAATTTGCGCATGCGGCGCTTTGCGCAGCCCAATCAGCAGCAACAGCAAGCCATGAAGATGCTGAAAGACCTGCAGGACCTCATCAAGCAGCAGCAGCAGCTTCTCGATAAGACGTTCCGCGAGGCGCAGAAGCGTGGCCAGATGCGCGGCGGCAATCCGTCGCAGATGTTCCCGCCGAACATGCTGCCGCCGGGCCTGCAGCCGCAACCCCCGGGGAGCCAGGAATCGTCGCCACTGACGGGCGAGTCCCAGACGCAGGAGGCGTTGCGCCGCCGTCTGGGCGAGCTGATGCGTCAGCTGGGCGACATGTCGGGCAATATCCCGCGTCCGCTCGGCCGGGCGGAGCGCTCGATGCGCCAGTCGACGGAGCAGCTGGGCGAAGGCCAGGCGGGCCAAGCGGTGCCGCCGCAGACCGAAGCCATCGATCAGCTGCAGCAGGGCGCGCGCGCCGCGACGCAACAGCTGATGAAGCAGCTCAGCCGGGGCGGCGTGATGCGGCGGCCGGGACCGGGCGAGCCGACCGGCGAGGCGCCGGACCGCGACCGCGATCCGTTCGGGCGGAACGCCGAGAATGCCGGCCGCGGCATGAATACCGAGGAAGTGAAAATCCCGGATCACGACAAGACCCAGGAGGCGCGCCGCATCCGCGACGAATTGCGCCGCCGGGCTGCCGAACGCAGCCGGCCCACGCCCGAACTGGACTATATCGACCGGCTGCTGCGCCAGTTCTAGGCGCGGCGGTCCTTCTTCCCGCGGCTGGAGATCAGTGCGCTTGCGGTTTTGGCGCTGCGGCGTCCTGCGGCGCGGACGCGGGCTTGGCGCTGGCGACCGGCATGCCGGATTTCGTGAAGGTTATGTCGAGGCTCTCCGCGGCGCTCGGCGGGTTGCGGAATTCGGTACGGTATTGCGCCATCTCCCCCGGCTTGATGCGTGATTTCGCCGCGGTGAACGTCCAGACCTGCAGCTCCTTTCCCTGCTTGTCGAGCAGGGCGCCGCGCATCAGCGGTATGTCGATGGCCGCGTCCGAGATGTTCCGGATCTCGCCTTCCACGACCAGGATCTGGTCGTTGCCGTCGACGACCTTCGTCGGCTTGGGCTCGACGATCTGTAGCCCGCGGCCCAAAACCGCCGGCTCCATTCCTATCATCGCATAAAGGCGCTGGGTGGCCGGGAGCCAGATCATCACCTTTTGCTTCATGAAGACGGCGACACTGGCGACCCCCGAAATCAGCAGCACGAGGGCGAACAGCGAGACGACCTTCGCGGCGCGATTGCGCGGCTTGCGGGCCGCAGGCTTGGGCTTCCGGACCGCGGGCGGCGTCCCATCCTCGTCCTGTGGCGGGGCGGCTTCCACGGGCGCTTCTTCTTCGGGCTTGGCGCCGGCGTCGCTGCCGGTCTCCGCCGTCTCAGCGGTGGCAGCGATTGGGTCCGCGGCGGGCTGCTCGGGCGCGGCCTCGACATCGCCGCCGACAGAAGCGTCGGCGGCGGTGTCAGCCGCCGCGGCCGTTTCGGCGGGCGGCGCTGCTGGCGCCGACGGCTCAGATGCTGCGGCAACCGGCTCGGGCGCGGCCGGCGCCGGCTCGGGCGGTGGGGGCGGCGCCGCGGCGGGGGCCGCCGGCGGCGCGATTTCGCGCGGCGTGCCGTCCGGATCGGCATGCCACCTGTGGGCGCATTTGCTGCACTTGACCGTGCGTCCCGTCGGGCCAAGGGCCTCGGATTTGATGTTGAAACTGGCCCCGCAGCTCGGGCAAGAAATTATCATCAGGTAGGGAATCCGGTCTCAGCGGTTTTGCCCTCGATTGCGGCGTGAGTCTAAGGGGTCACGAGTCGCGTTGCAAGAATGCTGGTTCTTTACGCAGACGGTCCATCGTGCCATGTTTGCCCCGGTTTTGAATTGCCGGCGGGTCACGTGTCGCGCGCATGGCCAATGTGTTAACAGCGGCGGCGAGGCGCGAGCCGGCTAGAAGAAACAGGTGTCGGGAACAGGTGGTTCGCTTCGAAAACGTAGGAATGCGCTACGGAGCCGGCCCTGAGGTGTTGAGCGACGTTACCTTCACGTTGAAGCCCGGCTCCTTCCATTTTGTCACGGGACCGAGCGGCGCCGGGAAGTCTTCTCTCCTCAAGCTGATGTATCTGGCGCACCGGCCGAGTCGGGGCTTTGTGACGCTGTTCGATCGCGACGTCACGCGCGTGCCGCGCCGCGATCTGCCCGAGCTGCGCCGCAAGATCGGCGTCGTCTTTCAAGATTTCCGCCTGGTCCAGCATCTTTCCGCCTTCGATAACGTGGCCCTGCCGCTGCGCGTGTCGGGCGGCCGCGAGGAAGTCATCCAGAAGCATGTGACGGAGCTGCTGACCTGGGTCGGGCTCAAGGACCACCTGCACGCCCGGCCGCCGACCCTTTCCGGCGGCCAGCAGCAGCGCGTCGCGATCGCCCGCGCCGTGATCGCGCACCCCAAGCTGCTGCTCGCCGACGAGCCGACCGGCAATGTTGACGATACGATCGCTGTCCGTCTCCTTTATCTCTTCGAGGAGCTGAACCGCATGGGGACGACGGTCGTGATCGCGACGCATAACAACAGCATCATCTCGCGGTTCTCCCATCCCGTCCTGGGGCTGAGGGAGGGGGGCCTTGTCGAGATCAGAGAAAGCGCGGCGGAATGAGTCGTCCGCCCCCGCTCTTGCCGCTGACGAAGGAGCCTTCGACGCGATTGCTCCCCTGGATCATCGGCGTGACCGTCTATCTCGCCGTCCTGATCTTCGCCGGTGCGCTGCTGTTGGCCGAATCGGCGGTTAATTGGGACCGGGAGATAACCGCCGGCTTCACGGTGCAGATTCCGCCGGTCGAGGGCGGCGACGCCGCCTCGATCGAGCAGCGGGTCGGCGACGCGGTGAAAATCTTAAAGGACGCACCCGGCGTGGAGTCGGTGAAGGCGGTTTCGCCGGATGTCACCGCACGCGAGCTTGCGCCCTGGCTCGGCCCCAATATCGAGGCGCATGATCTTCCCCTGCCCCGCGTCATCGAGGTGCGGTTCGGCGACCGGGCCAAGGTCGATGTCCAGGCGTTGACCGATAAGCTGGAGAAAGCCGTGCCCGGGGCCGTCCTCGACAGCCATGAATATTGGCGCGGTCAGATTATTACCCTGGTCCGCGGCCTCGAGTCGCTGGCGACCATCGCCATTGCCCTAATCGGCTTTACCGCGATGGCGGCGGTCATTTTCACCACCCGCAGCAGTGTCGCGATCCAACGGGACGTCATCGAGGTCTTGCATCTGATCGGTGCGACGGACGATTACGTGGCGCAAGAGTTTCAACGGCAGGCTTTTCGCATATCCTTGAGCGGCAGCGCGGCGGGCACGGTGCTCGCGATTCTGACGCTGTTTCTGTTGGGAAAGCTGGCGGCGAATCTCGACACGGCGCTGATGCCCAGTTTGTCGCTGCAAACCTGGCAGACGGTGTTGCTGTGGAGTGTCCCGCTGCTCGCTTGCCTCATTGCAACGATGACGGCGCGCCGCACCGTACTGGGTGCGCTGCGCCGGATGCCTTGAGGCGATGACGGGGTCCGCGGCAACAGTCCTCGCGCCGAGGGGCGCTGGCGGCTTTTCGGCAATGGCTGACTGGACATGAACGGAATGATCGGACGCAGGCGCACGAAACCGGGGACGCGGCGGCGCGTGATCGCCGTGCTCGGCACCGTGGCTCTCGCCGCCTGGGTCGCGGGGCTGTTCGGCTTCGTCAACAGCATTCCGCGCCACCCACAGCAATCGCAGGAAAAGACGGATGCCATCGTGGTGCTCACCGGCGGGACGTTGCGGCTGGAACAGGGGCTGACGCTGCTGTCGGAAAAGATGGCCAAGAAGCTCTTCGTGTCGGGCGTGCATCGCGGCGTCGATGTGCAGCAGCTTATCGATAAATCACGCCGGTCGCCGGAGCTGATCGATTGCTGCATTGTGCTGGGCTACGCGGCTGATCATACGGCGGGGAACGCCAGGGAAACGGCGGAATGGATGAGCAAGCAGGGCTACACGTCGCTGCGGCTGGTCACGGCGAGCTACCACATGCCGCGGAGCCTCGTCGAATTCCGTTACGCAATGCCGAAGGTTCGGATCATCCCCAACCCGGTTTTCCCTGAGAATGTAAAGGTCGACGAGTGGTGGCGCTGGCCCGGCACGGCGACGCTGATCGTGGGTGAATACAACAAGTTCCTGGTCGCCGCGGCGCTGCATCGCGTGGAGACGCTGCTGCTCGGGGGGAACGGCTGATGAACCTGCTGCGATCGACGCTGTTTGCCGTGATCTTATATGGCTGGTCCGCGGCGCTCAGCCCGTTCTACGTCCCGCTGATGCTGCTGCCGCGGCGCATGTTCTGGTTCATGTGCTGGCTGTGGGTGCGGTCCTGCCTCATTCTCATCGAATGGCTCGCCGGCATACGCTTTGAGGTGCGGGGGCGTGAGAACCTGCCGCCGGGGCCCGTCATCATCGCGTCGAAGCACCAGTCCGCCTGGGACACGCTGATTTACAACAAGCTGTTCGAGGATTGCGCCTATGTGCTGAAGCGGGAGCTTTTCTGGTTTCCCGGCTTCGGCTGGTTCCTGTGGCGCGTCGGCATGGTCGGCATCGATCGGTCGGGCGGCGCGCAGGCGTTGAAGTCGCTGGTCCGCCAGGTGCGGCACCGGCTTGCCGACGGGCGCGACATCATCATCTTTCCACAGGGCACGCGGACGCCGCCGGGCGCCGATCGGCCTTACCTGCCGGGCGTTTCCGCGCTCTATATGCAATCCGGTGCGCCGGTCGTGCCGGCGGCGCTCAATTCGGGCCTGTTCTGGCCACGCCGCCGGTTTGTTAAGCGTCCGGGTCTGATCACCTTGGAATTCCTGCCGCCCATTCCGCCGGGGCTGACGCGGAAGGAGTTCGAGCGCGTCCTGCGCGAGCGGATCGAGCCCGCGTCGCGCCGGCTCGAAGCAGAGGCCGCGGCCCGCTTCGGCTTCGAATTGCCGGCTGTGGCGGAAGCGCGCAGCGCCTGACCGATCGCGGCGCCGGCTAAGCCTTGCTTAATCGAATTGTCGCACTCTTCGCCGAAGAACGAGCGCCGGGCAAGCGCGAACAATTATGGAACATTCGTTGACCTGCCGCATGCCGGCGACTAAGTTTCTGGGGACAGGAGAGCGGATTTCATGGAGCCTTTGACGCCCATAGCCCAGGAAATCTGGGAGATGAAGTACCGCTTTCGGACGCCCGGCGGCGAGCCCGAAGAGCAGACGATCGAAGACAGCTGGCACCGGGTCGCCGCTGCGCTGGCCGAGCCGGAGTCCGATCGGCGCCGTTGGACGCGGGCTTTTTACAACGCGATGGAGGATTTCCGTTTCCTCCCGGCCGGGCGGATTCTCGCCGGCGCCGGGACGCGCCGCGCCGTCTCGCTCTTCAACTGCTTCGTCATGGGCGTCATTCCCGACGACATGGGCGGCATCTTCGAGCATCTCAAGGAAGCCGCGCTGACCATGCAGCAAGGCGGCGGCATCGGCTACGATTTCTCGACGCTGCGCCCGAAGGGTGCGCCGGTGCGCGGCGTCGGCGCCGATGCCTCCGGGCCGCTCAGCTTCATGGATGTCTGGGACGCGATGTGCCGCACCATCATGAGCGCCGGCTATCGCCGCGGCGCGATGATGGCGACGCTTCGCTGTGATCATCCCGATATCGAGAGCTTCATCGAAGCCAAGCGCGAGCCGGGCCGGCTTCGCATGTTCAACCTCTCGGTTCTCGCCACCGACGATTTCATGAAGGCGGTCGAATCGGGCGGCAATTGGAAGCTGCAGTTCGACGGTAAGGTCTACAAGACCGTCTCGGCCCGCGCGCTGTGGGACCGCATCATGCGCGCGACCTACGAATATGCCGAGCCGGGCGTCATTTTTATCGACCGCATCAATCGTCGGAACAACCTGTATTACTGCGAGGAAATTCGGGCGACCAACCCGTGTGGCGAGCAGCCGCTGCCGCCCTACGGCGCCTGCGATCTGGGATCGATCAACCTGACCCGCCTCGTGCGCGATCCGTTCACCGACAAGGCGCGTCTCGACATGCGCGCGCTGCAGCAGCTGGTGCCGGTCGCGGTGCGCATGCTCGACAACGTCATCGACATCTCCAACTTCCCGCTCGACGCGCAGCGCCACGAAGCGACGGCCAAGCGGCGCATCGGGCTCGGCGTTACGGGCCTCGCCGACGCATTGATCCTTTGCGGCCTGCGATACGGCAGCGAGGAAGCGCTCACCGCAGTGCGCGAATGGATGGCCGCGATCCGCCGGCGCGCCTATCTTGCTTCGACGGCGATCGCGGCGGAGAAGGGCGCCTTTCCGCTTTACGACAAGGACAAGTATCTCGCCGGGGAGACGATCGCGACGCTCGACGCGGATGTCCGCGACGCCATCGCCGCGCATGGCATTCGGAACTCGCTGGTGACCTCGATTGCGCCGACCGGCACGATCTCGCTCCTGGCCGGCAACACCTCCTCCGGCATCGAGCCGGTGTTCCGGCACGAATTCACCCGCGACGTGCTGCTGCCCGACGGCAGCCACGAGAAGCGCCAGGTGTTGGACTACGCGGTCGACCTGTATCGCCGGATGCATGGCGCGGACGCGCCGCTGCCGGATTATTTCGTCGATGCGCATACGCTGACGCCCGACGCCCATCTGGAGACGCAGGCCGCCGTGCAGGCGTACATCGACAGCTCCATCTCCAAGACGATCAACCTGCCGGAAGAGATCTCCTTCGACGCTTTCAAGGACGTGTACCACCGCGCCTATGACCTCGGATGCAAGGGCTGCACGACCTACCGTCCCAACCCGGTCACCGGCGCCGTGCTGTCGGTGACGCCGCCGGCCGAGACCGGCGAAGCGCGGCCGGCGCGGCGGGCCGGGGTGGTCTATATGACCGAGCCGTTGGAGCGGCCGGAATCGCTGCAGGGCAGGACCTACAAGCTGGTCTGGCCGGACAGCGACCACGCCATCTACATCACGGTGAACGACATCGCCGAGGGCAGCCGCCGGCGGCCCTTCGAGGTCTTCATCAACTCCAAGAATATGGAGCACTACGCCTGGACCGTCGCGCTGACGCGCATGATCAGCGCGGTCTTCCGGCGCGGCGGCGACGTGTCCTTCGTGGTCGAGGAGCTCAAGGCGGTGTTCG
>CAZPFL010000115.1:0-15457 GCA_964585785.1 uncultured Rhodospirillaceae bacterium | reverse complement strand
ACGGCACGCCGAGGAACGTGTCGGCGCTGCGCTGATAGAGCTGGCAGGACAGCCGACCCTGAGCGACATAGAACTGGAACAGGCAGTGGCAGGGCGGCAGCGCCATTGTGTCGACGTCGGCGACGTTCCAGGCGCTGACGATCAGCCGGCGCGAATCCGGATTGCGCCGGATCTGCTGCACCAGATTCGTGATCTGGTCGATCGAGCCCCCGTCCGGCGTCGGCCAGGAGCGCCACTGCTTGCCGTAGACCGGGCCCAGATCGCCGGTCTCGTCCGCCCATTCGTCCCAGATCGTCACCCCATGCTCATGCAGGTAGCGCACATTCGTGTCGCCCTTCAGGAACCACAGGAGCTCGCAAATGATCGATTTGAGATGGAGCCGCTTGGTCGTAACCAGCGGAAAGCCCTCGGCGAGGTCGTAGCGGTTCTGGTAGCCGAAAACGCTGAGCGTCCCCGTCCCGGTCCGGTCGGTCTTCCGCACCCCGGTGTCCCGGATATGCCGCATCAGGTCGAGATACTGCTTCATGGCGTCACTATATCAGCCCCGCTCCGGCCCAATGAATTAGACGGCAATCGCACTCCTGCCAACGGAATTGGTTAATTTCGACACATCAAACCTTTACCAAGTGTCGCCCGGTAGCCATAGCCGCCATTCCGCGCGCCTGATTCGCCGCGTTTGCCGCCACTCGGCGCTTTAATAATGGCCCGCGCCACCCTATATTCTCTACGTCGGGTAACCGACTATGGTGCTAAATGGCTTGGTGAAATAAGCGCAGCGGACCCGGGGGCAGTACCCGGCGCCTCCACCAAATTCCACAGCCGGCAACGCGGCACGCGACCGGCTCCATGGGGGGCGAAACAGGATCGACGCGCGTGGTAAAGATCAAGTTTGTGCCCGGTATGGTACCACCGTTATCGGACCAATTCGCTAATTGCGAACGATAACTCTGAGGGCTATGCCCTCGCCGCTGCCTAATTAAAACCTAGGTAAGCGCGGTCCGGGGGGCACCGGGCAACAGAAGCCCCCCACTTCCCGATTATTTGTCCCCGCGTCGTCATTTCACCGCCCTCCCTGTTGTGGTAGAACAGGCGCCAACGCGATGACAGAAGATCTCTTGCAATACGACAAGCTTGTCGAGCGGGCGTTGAAAAACGTGGTCCGCGAGGCCCTGCAATATGTCTCCGTGCATGGGCTGCCCGGCGCTCACCATCTCTACATTACCTTCCGGACCGACTACCCGGGCGTCGATATCCCCGAAGCGCTCCGCGCGAAATATCCCATCGAGATGACGATCGTCCTGCAGTATCAGTTCTGGGACCTCGCCGTCGGCGATGACGGCTTTCAGGTGACCCTCAGCTTCAACGACCGGCATCAGCGGCTGGTTATTCCGTTTGCGGCCGTGAACGCCTTCGCCGACCCCTCGGTCAACTTCGCGCTCCAGTTTCAGCCGATCGAAGCGGTCGCGCCGGATGCCGATGCCGCGGCCGAGCCCGATACGGCCGACGACGGCGGCGCGGAGGGGGCGCTCCCCGCGCCGAAGGACGACAACATCATTCCGCTCGATACCTTCCGGAAGAAATAGGGCTCCGCCGCCTGGCCGGCCGGCCGGCGTGCATCGCAAGCCGGAGCCGCGCTGAACAATCCGCTTGGCCTCAAAGGAGGGCGCCCATGCAGCCAATTACCATCGTAACCGGCGGAAGCCGTGGTATCGGCGCCGCGACGGCCCGGCTGTGCGGCGGTTACGGGCATGCGGTCTGCGTCGCCTACAGGGCGGAAGCCGACAAGGCGAAGGCCGTGGTCGCGGCGATCGAAAGCGCCGGCGGCAAGGCGATCGCCGTCCAGGCGGATACCGGGGTCGAAGCGGACGTGAAGCGGCTATTCGAGACCGTGGACCGGGAACTCGGTCCTCTTACGGGGCTGGTCAACAATGCGGGCATACATGGGCCTCACGGCCGCCTCGAGGCGCTCGCCGCCCGCGATATCGAAGCCGTGCTCCGGGTCAACGTGGCGGGCTATTTCCTCTGCGCCCGCGAGGCGGTGAAACGCATGTCGACCCGGCATGGCGGCAAGGGCGGCGCCATCGTCAACGTCTCTTCAGGCTCGGCCAACAACGGCTCACCGAACGAAGGCATCCTCTACGCCGCCTCCAAGGGCGCCGTGAACAGCCTGACGATCGGGCTGGCGCAGGAGGTCGCCAAGGACGGCATCCGCGTGAACACCGTCAGCCCAGGCCTTACATCCCCCGGTATGCCGCCGCCGGAAAAGGTCGCGGAGCTGGCGCCCCGGCTCCCCATGGGCCGCGCCGGCCGTCCGGAGGAGATCGCCGAGGCGATCTGCTGGCTGCTCTCCGACAAGGCCTCCTATACCTCGGCGGCGAACCTGCGGGTAGGCGGCGGGCGGCCTTGACGGACGGCGCAAATCGTCGTTTCTAGCCGCCCGTCTGCAGCGCAAAGAGGAAAGGGAAAGGCGACCATGAGCGAGGCCACGTTCGAGTTTCACCCGATGTTCCCGCTGGGCCAGGATGCGACCCCTTACCGCAAGCTCACGGGCGAATATGTCGGCACGGCAACGTTCAATGGTACGGAGGTACTCACCGTCGCGCCCGAGGCGCTGACCCTGCTCGCCGCCGAAGCCTACAAGGACGTCAGCCACCTGTTGCGGCCGGGCCATCTCAAGCAGCTCGCCAGCATCCTCGACGATCCGGAGGCGTCCGAGAACGACCGCTTCGTCGCCTACGACCTGCTCAAGAACGCCAACATTGCCGCCGGCGGCGTGCTGCCCATGTGCCAGGACACCGGCACCGCCATCATCATGGGCAAGAAAGGCCAGCGGGTGTGGACCGGCGGCGGCGACGAGGCCGCGCTGTCCGCGGGCGTCTTCAAGACCTATACCGAGACGAACCTACGCTACAGCCAGGTGTCGCCCGTATCCACCTATGTCGAGACCAACACGCGCAACAACCTGCCGGCGCAGATCGACCTCTATGCCGATGAAGGTGACGCCTACAAATTCCTGTTCGTCGCGAAGGGCGGCGGGTCCGCGAACAAGAGCTTCCTCTTCCAGGCGACGCCGGCGACCCTGCACCCGGAAAAGCTGCCCGCCTTCCTCGACGAGAAGATCCGCACCCTGGGCACCGCCGCCTGCCCGCCCTACCATCTCGCGATCGTCGTCGGCGGAACCTCGGCCGAAATGAATCTCAAGACGGTCAAGCTCGCGAGCTGCCGCTACTACGATAGCCTGCCGACCGAAGGCGGCGACATGGGGCAGGCGTTCCGCGACACCGGGCTCGAGCAGCAGGTTCTCGAGCTGACCCGGAAGATGGGCATCGGCGCGCAGTTCGGCGGCAAGTATTTCTGCCACGACGTCCGCGTCATCCGGCTGCCGCGCCACGGCGCCAGCCTGCCCATCGGCATCGGCGTCTCCTGCTCGGCGGACCGGCAGATCCTCGGCAAGATCACCAAGGACGGCGTCTTTCTCGAACGGCTCGAGACCGATCCGGCGAAATACCTGCCGGAGATCGCCGAGGATGAGCTCGGCGGCGAGGTCGTCGCCATCGACCTCAGGCGGCCGATGCGCGAGATCCTGGCCACGCTGACGAAATATCCGGTGAAGACGCGGCTCGCGCTCAACGGACCTATCATCGTCGCGCGCGATGCGGCCCACGCCCGCCTGCAGGCCCTGCTCGACGACGGCGGCGACCTACCGCAGTATTTCAAGGACCATCCGATCTATTACGCCGGGCCGGCCAAAACACCCAAGGGCTATGCGTCCGGGTCCTTCGGCCCGACCACGGCCGGACGCATGGACTCCTTCGTCGATCGCTTCCAGGCGGCCGGCGGATCGATGGTCATGCTGGCCAAGGGCAACCGGTCGGACCAGGTCCGGCAATCTTGCCAGAAGCACGGCGGCTTCTATCTCGGGTCCGTCGGCGGCCCGGCGGCCCGTCTGGCGCTGGATTGCATCAAGAAGGTCGAGTGCATCGAGTTCGAGGATCTCGGCATGGAAGCGATCTGGCGGATCGAGGTGGAGAACTTCCCCGCCTTCATCGTCACCGACGACAAGGGAAACGACTTTTTCCGCGACCTCTGATCCGGCGATATGGCCGTCAACCCGGACTTCGCGGCGTTTCTGCGCGATCAGTTCGCGCCATTCGGACCGATCGTGATCCGGCCGATGTTCGGCGGCGCGGGCCTCTTCCGCGACGAGCTCATGTTCGGCCTGATCGCGTACGACACGCTGTACCTCAAGACGGACGGCACCAACCGGGAGGATTTCGAGCGCAAGGGAATGCGGCCCTTCACGTATCAGGGGCGATCGAAGCCCACGTCCTTCGGCTATTACGAGGTGCCCGCCGACGTGCTGGAGGACCCGCACGAAATGAGCCATTGGGCCGAGAAGGCCTTCGGCGTCGCGCTATCGGCCCGGAAAAAGAAGGCGCCCCGGCGGCGGAAGAAGGATTCCGCGCGCTAGGGCGGCCCCGATTGGCCGCGCCGCCTCCCAAAAGCAATCGGGCCGCATGCGCGATGCGGCCCGACCCATTCAGCCCCGAGACTTAATCAGTCAACAATGCTCTCGCGATACCGCTCGAAGACGGCGAGCACGCGGAAGATTGTGCCATCGGGCACCTTACGCGCATGCAAGGCTTCCTCGAAATGACTGAGGCACTTGTTGAAGTCGTCGTCATTCAGCCCCTTCTTGGGCGACAGCCACTTGTGGTCGCGCGCCGCGACGGTCTTGCCGCTGGAATTGGCCTTGAGCGCATCGGCGAAGAAGGACTGCATGGCCTTCCCCTGGCGCTGCATGTCGGCGCCGTCGAAATGTGTCGCGAGCTTCTTGTCGGCAACGAGCTTTTCATAGAAAGCGGTCACGATCGAGGCCAGCTTGTCCTCGCCGCCGAGAAGCGCGAGAAGATCTTCGGTTTGCTTGACCGGCTTGGGCGCGCAGGGCGAAACGTCAGCGCCGCTCTTGGCAGCGGACGGCGCCGCCTGGGACGCCTCGTGATCCGATCCGCCATGCGACGGCGCGGCCGCCTTCGGGCTGCTCTTCGCCGCCGCGGGTGCGGCCGTCTTGGCCTTGTCGTGCTTGGCAGCCGGCGCCGCGGACGGCTTCGGCTCGGTCCGATCCTTGGCGCTCTCGCCGTCGCTGGACTCCTTCGGCGACGCCGATTTCTGCTTGCGGAAGAGGTTTTTGACCGTCTTCTTTTCGGTCGGCTCCTTCGCAACCGGCGCCTCCGGCTCCGGCGTCTCCGCCTCGGCCTCGGAATCTTCGTTCGCGGGGGCCGGCAGCGCCTTTTGCGATGCTTTGCGTTCGTCCGCGATTTCCTTTGGACGGCGTGCGAAGAACTGGATCGGCGGCGTCTGGGCGATCGTTTCCGGCGCTAGAATCTGATTTACGTCGAGAACCGCCAACAGCTCGCCGTCGAGCCGATAGATGCCTGTGCAAAGCTGCCGGAGCTTGCTGTCAAGCGTCGCCGGCGCCGCTTCAAAATCCTTCCGGTTCAGCAGGCGTACTTCGCCGATCTGATCGACCAGGATGGTATAGAGGTCGCCCTTGAATTCGACGGTCACGCCCATGCGGCTGTTCGACTCGTCGATCCGGCCGAGGATCCGCCGCAGGTTGATGACCGTGACGATCCGGCCGCGCAAATTCATGATGCCCGAAATGGCGGACGGCGTGCGCGGAACCTGCGTGATCTTGTGAGTCTCGACGATATCCTGAACGCTGAGAATGGGAAGCCCGAAGAGCTGCCCGTCAACGGTCATCGTCACGAGTTGCTCTTCATTGCGGTCGGAGACCGCCCTATCTTCCACCAGTGCTAGTTCGCTCATTGCAAGGGCCTATGTGAGAACAGATTTCTGCGGCGACGCTATGGCTTCTACGGCAATTTATTTAACGTCTCCTTTACGGCGTGTGGCCGGGCGGTCCCGCGGCGCGAAATTGACGTTAATCTTTCGGAAACCATAAGTGACCGACTACCCATTGGAATTCCTGACAACAGGGCCTAAAGCGTCAGAAAAGGCGTTGCTGCTGGCGCATGGCGCCGGCGCCGGCATGCGCTCGCCTTTCATGCAGTTCTTCGCCGAAGGCCTGGGCGCGCGCGGCATCGCGGTCTATCGCTTCGAGTTCCCCTATATGCGGGAAATGACGGCGACCGGCCGCCGACGGCCGCCTGACCGCGAGCCGGCGCTGCGGCAGTGCTGGACAGAGGCGATCGCCCGACTGGAAGGCCGGCGACCGCTTATCGGCGGGAAGTCGCTCGGCGGACGGATCGCAAGCCTGGTCGCCGACGACGCCGGCGCGGCCGGCCTGGTCTGCCTCGGCTATCCCTTCCACCCGCCGGGCAAGCCCGAGCGGACGCGGACCGCGCATCTCGCGCGCCTGCGGACACCAACGCTCATTTGCCAAGGCTGTCGCGATCCGTTCGGGACCTTCGAAGACGTCAGCGCCTACGACCTGTCGCCGGCAATCGAAATTCTTTGGCTCGCGGACGGAAATCACAGCCTGGAGCCGCGGCGCGCATCGGGCCGAACCGCCGCGCAAAACTGGCAGGAAGCAATAGATCGAATCGCTGAATTCTCGTATGAATTGTAAAATATGGCAACAGAGCCGCATCAATAATCCGTGAGACTGTATTGCCAACCACGAGCGTTGAAGTCACCGTGGAGCGGTATATTGATGCGTTCACTGGCAACTAAGATCTCGCGCAATGTCCCCATCTTCGAATCAGCAAGATCTCCATCGCCGCCCTGAAACAGGCGCGTCGCCGACACCGGACGGCTTGCCGCTCGGCGCCATGAAAAAGCGGTCGGTCGTGATTACCGGCCACCGGACATCCGTTTCGCTGGAAAATGCCTTTTGGGATGCGCTCAAGGTAATTGCGGGCCGGAAGAACTTTACCGTCAACCAGCTGGTGACGGAAATCGATAAGCAGCGTAACGGCAACCTATCGAGCGCGATCCGCGTCTACGTGCTGACATCGCTGCAATCCGACCTGTCAAACGCGCTCGGCGCCGGACAGACGTCAACGACTGAGCCCTTGCAGTAGCCCCTTGAGGATATCTTCCGGTTTCACTTTCTGATTTGCCGGCGCGGTCTGGTTCGAGCTCGGCGGCGTGACGATGCGCGCCGTACCGTCGCCGGAAGGGTTCTGCTGCGACTGTCCTGCGGACGGCGCCGTCTGGGTTGATACCGGGGCGCCCCGAAGCAGCGTGCCGCTCACTTTTCGCACATAAGGATCATCGAGCGCGCCGGTCACCTGCACCGTGAGGTAAGGGTCGATATCCTGGCCAAGCGTGACGTCCGTCGTGCTGTCGAGCGTCCATTTGGGGAGGCTGGCGGTGCCGGCCGTCAAGGCCCTGCCACCGCGCCCAACGAGGACGAGGTTATGGGTCGTGAAAACCCCTTTGTCGACGGCGATATCGCCGTTCAGCGTCGCCGGCCCTTCGAATGCGGAGACCAGCAGATCGGTGCCTTGCACGGTATTGGCAAGGCCCCTGATCTCCTTCACCTTGCTGCCGAGCAACGCCCCGGCGAGACCGGCGATCGCGCTTGCTTGGCGCGTCTCGCCTGACATATCCGTGCGGAGCTGACCGCTGATGCGGCCGCTCCCCTTCAAGCCGCTCACAAGCGCACGCTCGCTGCCGCCGAGTGTCGTCAAGCTGGCCGTCACCGTGACGGGACCGCTCATTTTGGCGCCGAACTGCACCGGCCCCAATCGAACCTGGTAGTTGTGCAGTGCGTCCACCAGATCGGATACGTCGACGCCGTTCAAAGCCAGGTTGAGCGTCCCCGAAAGCTTCTTATCCTGGCCCACCAGCCCGCCGGTCACGTTGACGGTTCCGGTCGAGAAATTCGCGCTGAACGGATCGAGCGACAGCTTGCCCGCATCGAGACGGAGCTTGAGCTTCGAGTCCTTGAACCGAAAATGGTCCTTGGTCAGCACGGCCATGTTGAGATCGATGTCCGCGTCGAGCGTATCCAGGAGCCCGACATCGAGCGGACTGGAGGACCATCTGGATGCCACCGGCGCGGAGGACGGCGTCGCCGCCGCGGGGATGATCCGGTATTGCATCGGGGCCTCGGACCGCCGGCTGCCCTCGGGCGGCAGGAACAGATCCAAGGACACCTCGCTCGTGCTGAGCGATGCGCGCAGCTTGGGACGCGGCGCGCCCATCGTCAGGTCCGCTGAGCCATGCACGGCGACGGGGCCCAGATGCCCGGTAATGGAATCGGCCTTGATCTGGCTGGGCGATCCTTCGAGCTGGAACGACACGTCCACCGGGCCGAGCTTGCCGGCCGCCGGCGAATAATCCGGCGCCGCCAGCCGCACGAGTTGCACGAGCTCGGGCGACTTGACCGAGGTCGAGACCTTGAATGCCGGCGCTGTAAGCGGCGTCTTCAACGTGCCGTCGAGGTCGACGTTCACGCCCAGCGCCTCGATCTGTGAATTGATAGCGATATTATCGAGGTTCCCGGAAATCTTTCCCGAGGACGCAAGACGCCCGCTCTCCCTGAGGTCCATCAGAGCCGGGTTATCGACAAAGCGCGCGAACCGCGCGGTGTCCGTGATCTGGACCGAATAATCCGCATCCACCGAAGGCTGTCCCTTCCCGCGGTCGAGCTTGCCTTTCAGCGTGCCCTTCATGCCGGCAAGGTCACCGATCGCAGCCTGGCGAATTTCGAGATTGCCGTTCAGGACCGTGAGGTTAACGGAGAGATCCTTCGCGGGCATACGAGCGATGATCAGGTTCTTGATCGTCGCTTCGATATTCGCATCGAAGTCGTCGAGAAAGCTTAGCGCGTGCAAGGCGTCGCCCGATGCTTTTGGCTGCGTCGGCGTCTCCTTCGCCGCGGCAGCAGCGGCCGGCGCGGGCGCCCGCGCCGGCCCGATCGGCGCGTCCCGTCCCGGCACGTAGCCGTCCAGATTGATGCGGTCCACCACCAGGCGCAGCCCGAAGGCGGGGCGGTCCCGCAGAACAAGCGCCAGCCCGCCCGACACTTTGGTCGCATCGAGCTGAATACTGATGTCCTTGGTTGTCAGATTTTTCGGCGACCCGGTCACCGTTGCCGACATGGAGAAGCGCCGGAGACGATCCGGGGGTATGGATGAGACGTCCGTACCGAGCCACGTGATCATTTCACGCAGGTTGTCGGAATGGCTGGCCAGCCGAAGGTTGATATCCGGCTTCCCGTTAACGGCGGTAACTCCGCCCTTCACGTCGACCGACGTGTTTCCCGGCAGCACGGCGCTCACATCGTCGATCACGCCGCGGCCATCCTTGAGCGCCGCCTTGACCGACAGATCGCGCACGAGGCCGCCTCTGTATTGAACGATTTCCGCCGCCATCGTGATCGAAGCGTCGAGATTGGCCGGCAAGGCGAAGGGCGGCGGCTCGGTATCTTTCATCTGCGGCATCATCACGGTGCCCGACGCGGCCGCGGGCGTGGCTTTCGCCGCCGACGGCGCGGAAGTCCCGGCGGCGCCCTTACCGCCTTTCAGAAAGGCATCCAGATTGAGATTGCCGGCCTTGATCGTACCGGTTATTTGCGGGCGGTCACCCAAGTCCGCTTTGAAATCGCCCGAAGCCCGCGCGTCACCGAATTGGATATCGATCCCACTCAGCGCCACCGCCTTCGCCGACGCGGCAAGCGTGCCGTTAATTTTCAGTTGCTGGGCAAAGACCCCGGGCGCGTTCTCGTTAAACACCGAGGCGAGAAAAGCCGCCACGCTTTCCGAACTCGCATCGATCTCGCCCTTGACGGCGGGCTCGCCGCCGATCCCCGTGACGGTGCCGTTCAGGCTGACGGTCGAGTCGCCGTCGGCCGTCGAAACCTCGGCCACCACGGGCAACGGCGCATCCGGCCTCACAGTGCCCGTCGACGCCTTTACCGCGACCGGGATGCCATGCACCGTCGCCTTGCCTTCGATCCGGAACGGCCCGCGCAGCGAGTCGAAGGAGATCTCGGAATTAAGCGCCTCCACCCTTTCAACCGTCCCGGTCGAGGCGTCGTAGTAGCCGACCGAGCCGTTCACGATGCGAAAGCTGTCCAGCTTCATGTCGAAAGGAACGCCGGCCGCCGATTTTCCCGAACCGGCCGCACCAGCCGTCCCAGCCGCGCCTGCCGGCGCGCCCTTCGGCTGCTCGCCGGCTGCCGCAAAATTCCAGTTGACCCGGCCGTCCTGCAACTTCTCGAGGTTGACCGTCGGACGCACGAGCGTGACCACGGCGGCGAGCCGGCCTTCGAGCAAGGAGGCGAAGGCCACGCTTATGCGCGCTTCCGGCAGCTTCACCATCTCGGGGGAGACCGCGCCCGGGATACTCGAAAGCCGGACATCCTCGACCCGCAGCGCCGGACTGGGCAGAAGCGTGACGTCGATGTTGCCGCGAATCGTCAGATCGCGGCCAGTCGCTTCGCGAACCCAGGCCGTAATCTTCTGCTTGTGGGCGTTCCAATCGATGAAGCTCGGCGCAATCAAGATCGCCGCGATCAACAAGACACCGACAGCGACGACGCCAATCAGCAGCTTCTTCACAAATAGCCCCCTCGGCTAAAGCGCTGCCCGTCCGCTGGATCAGAGCAACGACGATAAGCTACGGGTTCGGTGACAGCCGATCAAACCGATTCCGTCCGTATCATTTAAGCGCGCCCGGCCATTATTTTAGGGCCTCGGCAAACTTCCGGTGCAATAGGGCAAAATCGCCCAGCGTCCCGCCGGACGGCGCGAATCCGTCCCTAAATCCCAGCTTTCGGAACGCCGCGAGGCGGCTTTCGTCGCGGGAAAAGACATGCACCGGGACAAGCCAAGGCGCGTCGGGCCCGCTGACGATTCCGGGCGGCTGATGATCACCCAATGCCATGACCAAGGCGGTTTTCGGCGCTTTTTCGGTGAGAAAGCCCTGAACCAGCGCGATGTCATAAAGCACCGCCCGCCGATAAGCGCCGCGCGCGCCCTTCCAGTCGCCAAGGGTGCTCTCCGGCGCCGCTTCCGGCCCGGCATAGGCCTTGGGATCGGCGGCCCTCGACCAATCCGCGACATAGGGCGGCACCGGCGCGAAGGGCATATGGCTCATAACCGTCGGGAAGACCACGAAAAGCGGCTTCCGGTCGGGCGCCCGCATTTCCCGCTCGGCGAAGCGGTCCAGGGTGAACTGATCCGGGATCCGCCACCATCCGAAGGCCGGCCCCGCGTACCCCATGGCGGCGGCGTCATAAATCTTGTCGTAGCCGTAGAATTGGCCCTCCGGCCAAGCGAGCTTGAGCCCCGGCATGAGCGCCACCGTGCGGTATCCGGCCTGCGCGAAGCTGCGGACGAAGGTTTCGCGCCTGCTGCTGAGGAGGAGCTGATAGTCGCGGTTGTGGGATACCACCACGCCGGAAAGGAAGCTGGAATGCGCCAGCCAGGACCCGCCGCCGAAGGTCGGCGAGGTGAAATAGCCGGATACGACATGCCAGCCCGCGGCGCGCAGGGCGCGGCCGGCCTGATCGGCCCGCGCGCGGACACTGGCCGCCATTTCCGGGAGCCGGTAGGCCACCTCGCCGTATGATTCGAGGAACAGCACGAAAACGTCGCTGCCCTTCAGCGCCGCGATGTCCGGCTCCACGACCGGCCGCGCGGCGAAAGTCGCGGCTTCCCGTCCCAGCAGCGCGTCCGCCGCGAACGCGACCTGATGCGCGTAGACCGGAGACACCGGCCGCGCGAAGCCCTTGCCGACCGCGGCCATCCCCGGCAGGGAAGCGGCGGCGAAGGCCGCGCTGCCGGCGACCGCTAGTCCGGCGAACAAGCGCCGGACCGGCACGTCCGCAAAACAGCGCGCCAGGCCCCAAACGCCCCAGCGAACCAGCAACAGCAGCGCCGCGGGCACGGCCAGCGCGACCGCGGCAAAGACCAGGATCTCGTGGCCGGAGTGCGCACCGGCCGTCATTGCGATGACATCGGGCAGGCGCGGCAGATCGAAATAGAGATTTATCGACCGGCCGAACAGCGCATGCGCGGTGACGGCGAAATAGCGCCCGACGATCAGCAGAAAAAGAAAAGCCGTTAGAGACCAGGCGAAGAGCCTATCCGTCGCGGGCCGGCGCTCGCGGTAAAGAGCCAATAGCACGACCACGACCAGCAACTCGACCGACAGCCCGGCGCCGGGCGCAACCCAGAGCGTAGGCCAGTCATTCTGAAAGGTCAGCGCCGCGTTGAAGCCGGCGCACAGCGTAACGGCGATCAGAAGCCGGGCGACCGTTCCCGTCAGCATCGACGGCGCGTTCGGACGCTCATCCCATTCCGCGCTTTACCAGCCTCACCGCGTCAGGTCCCGGTGAATACCGGCTTGCGCTTCTCCATGAAGGCCTCGCGCCCTTCCTTGTAGTCGTTGCTGTCGAAGCATTCGCGCTTGAGGCCGTCGATCATCTCGTAATCGCGTTCGTCCTTGTCCTTGAGGATCTCGCCGATGATCAGCTTCGACGCCTTCATGGAGAGCGGCGCGTTCTGGGTGATAGCGTCCGTATATTCCGCAATCGTTTCCGCGAGCTTGTCGACCGGCACGACCCGGTTGATGAGCCCGATCTTGTAGGCCTCCGCGGCGTTCAACCGGCGCGCCGTGATCAGGATCTCCTTGGCGTAGGACGGGCCGACGAGGCCGACCAACCGCTTGATGTTCTCGAAGGTATAGGCAATGCCGAGGCGGGCCGCCGGGATGCCGAACTGCGAATCCTCGGTAGCGATGCGGAAGTCGGCATTCATGGCGACGCCCAGCCCGCCGCCCAGGCAGTAGCCGCGGATCATCGCGATCAGCGGCTTCTGGAACAACGCCAGCCTCTCCCGGGCCTCGCTCGAGATCCGGTCATATTCGGCGGCGGCTTCCGCGTCGCTGCGCTTCTCCTTGAACTGCGAGATGTCGGCGCCGGAAACGAAGGCCTTGTCGCCGGCCCCCGCCATGACGCAGCATTTGATCGCCGGGTCGCGCGAGAAATCGTCCATGATCTCGCCGACTGCCTCCCACATCTCGAGCGACATGGCGTTCCGGCGCGCCGGGTTGTTGAAGGTCATCCAGCCGACGCCGCCCTTCTTCTCGGCGATCATCTTGTCCGTCTTGAGTTCCATAGCTGCCTCTATTCTTGTCTCATGACCGGTCACCGATCCCCATGGCCGGGGATCAGACCACGTTCTTGGCGTGAAGCGCCGCGATCTTATCCTTGCTGTATCCGAGCTCCGTGAGCACTTGATCGGTATGCTCGCCGAGCTCCGGCGTCGCCATTCGCATCTTCTTCGGCTGCGGCGTGCGCTCCATCACGATCGGCTGGCCGACGACATTGATCGTCCCCAGATTCGCGCTCTCCATCGGAACGGCGATGCCGAGATGCTTGACCTGCGGATCGTCGAAGACCTGCTTGACGTTATAGATCGGCCCGCAGGGAACGCCGACTTCGTTGAGAAGGTCGACCCAGTACTGACTCGGCTTGGTCTTCGTGATCCCGGATATCTTGTCGTTGAGTTCGTCGCGATTATCGCGGCGCGCGTCGAAGGAATTGTAGCGCGCGTCGTTCACCCATTCCGGTACGCCCATCGCCTTGCACAGCCGCTCGAACAGCACCGTGCCGGACGCCGCGATGTTGATATGGCCGTCGGCGGTCGGGAACACGCCGGTGGGGATGCCTGTCGGATGGTTGTTGCCGGCCTGCTTCGGGATCTCGCCGTCCTTCAGGTAACGGGCTGCCTGGAAGTCCATCATCGAGATCATCGCCTGCAGCAGCGACGTGTGGACCCACTGGCCCTCGCCGGAAACCTCGCGCTCCAGCAGCGCGATCAGGATGCCCTGGGCCAGGAACATGCCCGAGGTCAGGTCGCAGATCGGAATACCGACGCGGACGGGGCCCTGGCCGGGCAGGCCGGTGACCGACATGAGGCCGCCCATGCCCTGCGCGATCTGGTCGACGCCGGGGCGCTTGCCATAGGGACCGGTCTGGCCGAAGCCGGAGATGCTGCCGTAGACGATGCGCGGATTGACCTTGCGGCAGGCCTCGTAATCGATGCCGAGGCGATGTTTGACCGCCGAGCGGTAGTTCTCAACAACGACGTCCGACTGCTTGACCAGCTCGAAGAAGATCGCCTTCCCTTCCTCGCTCTTGAGGTCGAGGGTCAGGCTGCGCTTGTTGCGGTGCAGATTCTGCAGGTCGAAGCCGTGGCGCGAGCCGATCAGGCTGCCCTTGTCCTTGCTGATCGCGGCGGGCGCCTCGATCTTGATGGTTTGAGCGCCCCAGTCGGCGAGCTGGCGCACCGCCGTCGGGCCGGCGCGATGGGCTGTGAGGTCGATGACTTTGAACCGTGAGAGAGGCAGGCTGTTGCTCGACACCGGATTTCTCCCGTTGGCTGGTGAAGGTGGCGGCCGCGCCGGAACCGCGCCGGCCGAGATATCGTGAGGGAAAGCTCTACCAACTACTTAGCCCATCCGCCGCCGTCAGTAAAATCCGTCCCCCACGGATGCCGCCGAAGCCGCGGACCCTATACGCGCAGGATCTTTCCAGGGTTCATGATGTTGAGCGGGTCGAGCGCCTGCTTGATCGCGCGCATGACGCTGACCGCCTCGCCATGCTCCGCCGTCAGAAACTGCATCTTGCCCTGGCCGATGCCGTGCTCGCCGGTACAGGTGCCGCCGAAGGCCAGGGTCCGCTCGATCAGGCGGTCATTCAGCGCGTGGGCGCGATGCATCTCGTCCGCGTCGTTCGGATCGACGACGATGACGAGATGGAAGTTGCCGTCGCCGACATGTCCGACGATCGGCGCGACGAGACCCGACTGGTCGATATCCGCGCGCGTCTCGACGATACACTCCGCGAGCCGCGAGATCGGCACGCAGGCGTCCGTGGCGATGCCCTTCTTGCCCGGCACCAGCGCCATGGCCGCGTAGTATGCGTCATGACGGGCCTGCCAGAGTTTCGTCCTGTCCTCGGCATGCGCGGTCCACTGGAAGGCGCTGCCGCCGAAGTCGTCCGAGATGGCCTTGACCATTTCCGCCTGCTCGGCGGCGGACGCGGCGGTGCCGTGGAACTCGAAGAACAGCGTCGGCCGTGCCTCGTAGCCTTCGAGATTGGAATAGGCGATGCAGGCGGCCATCTGCACCTCGTCCAGCAGTTCGATGCGGGCAACGGGAATACCCGACTGGATCGTCAGGATCACGCTGTTGACCGCGTCCGCCAGGGTCGGGAACTGGCAGACGGCCGACGTGATCGCCTCCGGAATGCCGTAGAGGCGGAGCTGCACCTCGGTGATGACGCCGAGCGTGCCTTCCGAACCCACGTATAGGCGGGTCAGGTCATAGCCCGCCGCCGACTTCCGCGCCCGCCCGCCGGTGCGCACGATACGGCCATCCGGCAGGACGACGGTCAGGCCCAGTACGTTCTCGCGCATGGTGCCGTAGCGCACCGCGTTGGTGCCGCTGGCGCGCGTCGCGGCCATGCCGCCGA
>CAZPFL010000114.1:0-15723 GCA_964585785.1 uncultured Rhodospirillaceae bacterium | reverse complement strand
GTCTCGATCTCGCGGATCTCGACGCCCTTCGCCTTCTCCGGTTCGACGATCACGCGCTTCAGCGTGGTGCGGCCCTTGGCGTCGGTCTCGCCGACGCAGGCGACCGCGATGATGTCGGCGACCGAGCCGTTGGTGATCCACATCTTGCGGCCGTTGATGACGATCTCGTCGCCTTCGACGCGCATGCGGGTCGAGAGGCCGCGCGGGTCGGAGCCGGCGCCCGGCTCGGAGGTGGCGCTGCCGCAGATCTTCTTGCCGGCCAGCAGATCGGGGAGGAAACGTTCGCGCTGTTCCGGCGTGCTTTCCGCATGGATGCGCGAGACCGTGCATTCGTGGCCCATGACCGAGACGGCGAGCCAGGGCGGCAGCTGCTCGTACATCAGGCCGTAGTTGACCATGCCGAGCCCGCCGCCGCCGTCCGCAGCCGAGAGTCGGGGCGCGGTCAGGCCCTGCGGGGCGAGTTGCGCGTAGATCTGCTGCAGTTCCTTCTTGGGCAGCGATTTGTCCGGGTCGTTGCGGTCGAGAACGGGGCGGATGTCGCGGGCGACCATCCGCCGGGCCGTTTCCTGTATCAGCGCCTGCTCTTCCGAGAGGGCGAACTCCATGGGGGTTTTCTCCGGCAGTATGTGCCTTGCGGCCGATTATTGTATTCTTTTGTTTGCGGTGGCTGCCCACCGTCATGCGGTCTGTCCGTACGACCGTACGGTAAACCCAGGCTTTCGATCAAATCCCAGTCCGGTGCGAAGGAACTGCTGCGACCATGTCCACCGCTACGTCCGCCTCCAACGACGCCCCCAGCCAAGCCAAGGACAGGCCCGTCATGGCCGCCCATATCGAGGGCAGCGGGCCGCCCGTGATCATGCTGCATGGCGGGTTCGGCTGCTGGCGGCATTGGGTCCGTAATGTCGGGCCGTTGTCGAAGCATTTCACGGTGCACGCCTTCGACCTGCCCTGCTACGGCGAGTCCGCGCAGGTGCCGAAGGAAATGCCGGGCGAGGACTATCTCGAGCTTGTCTACCAGGAGATCACCCGCCTGTTCCCGGGCACGGAGCCGCTGCGCTTCGTCGGCTTCTCCTTCGGCGGGGCGATCTCGGCCTATCTCGCCGGCCGGCTCAAGCGCCGGGTCAGCCATCTCACCCTGATCTCGCCCGGCGGGGTGCCCGTGAGCCGGAGCGGCATCCGCAACATGATGAGCTACAAGGCGGCGCGCGGCGACGAGGCGCTGATGCAGAAGACCATCCGCCACAACCTGCTGCAGCACATGCTGTTCTATTACGACTCCGTCGACGCGCAGGCGATGGAGATCCAGCGCTACTGCGTCGACCACACGAGCTTCGACAGCCGCAAGGTCAGCCGCGGCGGCGGGCTGTCGGAGAATCTGGAAAAGGTCACCTGCAAGCTGATGGTGCTGTGGGGCGAGAAGGACGACTTCGATTTCCGCCCGGCGGACGAGATGATCGCCCAGATCCGCGCGGTCGTGCCGGACCTCGAGCTGCACCGCATCCCACGGGCCGGGCACTGGTCGGCCTACGAGAACGCGCCCGAGGTCAACCGCCGGCTGATCGACTTCATGACGGGGGAGGGTTAGGCGGTGGCGGATGCGAGCGCCGCGCCCCGGCTCTATGTGGAGCGCCGCGGCTCCGGGCCGCCGCTGATCCTGATGCATGGCGGCGTCGGCTCCTGGAAGCACTGGATCCGTAATATCGGCCCGTTGTCAGCGCATTTCACCGTCTACGCCTTCGACTTGCCGGGCTTCGGCCGCTCGCCCGATGTCGCGCGCGGCACGGACCGCGACGCCTATCTGCGCCTGTGCCGCGACGGCGTCGCGGCGGCGCTGCCCAAGGACGGGCCGCTCTCCCTGGTCGGCTTCTCTTTCGGCAGCGTCGTCGGCGCGCATCTCGCGGTCGAGTTCGGGGAGCGCCTGGCGCGGCTCACGCTGATCGCGCCGGGCGGGGTCAAGTCGATCCGCGCCAAGGAGCCGGACTACGAGAAGATGCCGCCCGCGGACGCGCCCGAGGCCGAGCGCCGCGAAGTGGTGCGGCGCAACCTGCTCAAGCTGATGCTGCATCACCCGGAATCCGCCGATGCCGAAGCGGTCGATATCCAATACGAGAATATCCGCAACACGCGCTTCCCCAGTATCCGCGTGAGCCGCGGCGACTATTTGCTGGACGATCTCCGGCGCATCCGCTGCCCGGTGCAGATCCTGCTCGGCGAGCATGACACCAAGATTTATCCCTCGCACGAGCGCCGGCTTGCGCATCTCCGCAGCGCGCTGCCGGATTTCCGCGTCGATATCATTCCGGACGCCGGCCATTGGATGCAGTTCGAGCGGGCCGACGCCGTGAACCGCGCCCTGATCGATTTCCTGACGGGGGACGGGTAGGGGCGGCGGTTTCCGCACTATTCTCAAATATTCGTCACAACCCGGCTTGACCGGGTTGTCCAGGGCACGGCGCATAAATTCGCCAAGTCATTGGGGGTTGGGCCGGCATCGCGGCCTTCGTGGCTTCCGCTCGAAAAGGCGATTTCGCTGTTGGGCCTTTGTCTGTGTGCCATGGGTTCGCCGGTCAAGCCGGCGAATGACGATTCGTTTTTGTGGGAGGAGGACTTCGCATCCGCCCCCGATTTCCATGTCCCGCGCCCGATGCGGTAATGTGGCCGGCACGCGCCGCGCGCGTCGACCCGCAACCAAGGAAATCCCCATGGCATACGAGACGATCATCACGAAAAAAGAGGGCCCGGCCTACATCATCACCCTCAACCGGCCGGAGAAGCGCAACGCCATCAGCATCGTCGCGATGGGCGAATTGATGCAGGCGGCCGAGGAGGCCGAAGCGGACCCCGAAGTGCGCGGCATCATCATCACGGGCAACGAGAAGTTCTTCTCCGCCGGCGCCGACCTGAACGACGCGCAGGCGCTGTCCTCGCCGTCCGAGACGGTCGGCTACATGCGCCGCTGGCACAAGCTCTGCCGCGCCTTCGAGGAGAACGCCAAGGCGGTGATCGCGGCGATCGAGGGCTTCTGCATGACCGGCGGCTGCGAGTTCGCGCTGGCTTGCGACATCCGCATCGGCGCGGAGGGGTCGAGCTACGCGATCACCAGCTCGCGCATCGGCACGGTCGCGGGCGCCGGCGGCACGCAGCGCCTGCCGCGCATCGTCGGCATGGCGAAGGCGCTTGAGATCATGTTCGCCGCCGAGCCCTTCGACGCCGAGGAGGCCTACCGCATCGGCCTGCTCAACAAGCTGACGCCCAAGGGCAAGGCGCTTGAGGAGGCGAAGAAGCTGGTCGACCTTTATGCCTCCCGCGCGCCGCTCAGCCACGCCTTCGTCAAGCGCGTGATTTACAGCGGCATGCAGATGGACCTGGATTCGGCGCTCGACTTCGAATCCTTCGTCGTCGCCTCGATCTACGAGACGGCCGACCGAAAGGAAGGCATCGGCGCGTTCCTCGAGAAGCGCACGGCGAAATTCAAAGGCCGGTAGGACGACGCAATGCCGACTGAGAAAAAGAAAGGCGGCGCGCCTGTTTTGCCGTTGTCCGGTGTCCGTATCGCGGACTTCAGCCGGCTGCTGCCGGGCCCGTGGTGCAGCCAGCTGCTCGGCGACTTCGGCGCCGACGTGATCAAGGTCGAGCAGCCGGCGGTCGGCGACTACAGCCGCCACAACCCGCCCGCCTACAAGGAGGGCAGCGTCTATTTCCACAGCGTCAACCAGAACAAGCGCAGCATCGCGGTCGACCTCGCCAGCCCGGATGGGCTGGACGTGGCGCGGCGCCTGTTCAAGACCTGCGACGCGGTGATCGAGTCCTTCCGCCCGGGCGTGCCGCAGAAGCTTCAGATCGACTATGCCGCCGCGCATAAGATCAACCCGAAGCTGGTTTACTGCTCGATCAGCGGCTACGGACAGGACGGGCCGCTCGCGCGCGTGCCGGGGCACGACCTCGTCATCCAGTCGATGACCGGGCTGATGGGCGTCAACCTGGCGAACGATCCGCAGCCGAGTCCGCCGGGCTTTCTCGCGGGCGACTATGCCGGCGCCGCGATGGCGACGATCGGCGTGATGGCCGGGGTGATGCAAGCGAGACAGACGGGCGAGGGCTGTTACATCGACCTCTCGATGTTCGACAGCCTGTTCTACATGAACAACATCGTGCTGACCGGCGCGATGGCGCGGCTCGCCGGCCAGTCGGGCCTGCCGACCCTGCAGGCCTTCGGCGGCAACCCGCGCTACAACGTCTATGTCTGCAAGGACGGCAAGCCGGTCGCGGTCTCGTTGCTGGAAGCGCGGCAGTGGAAGCAGTTCTGCGAGGTGATCGGCCGCACCGACATGATTTTCGCCGACGAAGGGCCGGACTCGCGGCTTTCCGATCACGGCGAGCGGTCCGAGCTGTTCCGCGGCACGATCCGCGACTTCTGCGCCTCGATGGACCGCGCGCCGCTGCTCGCCCTCATGGAGGAGCACCAGATCCCGATCGCACCGGTCAACACGCCGGACGAGGCGCTCCAGGAGCCGGTCGTCGCGGCGCGCGGGCTTGTGGATTATACTGATCATCCGGTCGAGGGCCGGATTCCGCATCTCGTCAGCCCCTACAAGCGGGCCGGACTGACCCGCGACCGGCGCACGGATGCGCCGGGCCTTGGCGCGGACAGCGCGGAGATCCTGCGCGAGCTCGGCTACAAGGACGGCGAAATCGCCAAACTCAGGAAATCGGGAGTGGTGACGTCATGAGCGCAACCCAGCAGATGCCCAACGCGGAAGCCGCCGGCCGGTTCATCGCCTCGGCGAAGCAGCAGAATTTCCCGGCGGAGGTCATGGACGCCGCCCGCAAATGCCTGGTCGACACGGTCGGCGTGGCGCTGGGCGCACGGGACGAGGAGGCGGGGCAGGTCGCCCGCCGGGTCGCCGGCAAATGGGGCAGCCGCGGCAACGCGCAGATCATGCTGGGCGGCAAGGCCGCCGCCGCGCCGGCCGCGCTGGTCAACGCGACGATGGGCCACTGCCTCGACTACGACGACACGCATGTCGGCTGCGTCGCGCATCTCAGCAACCCGACCTGGAACGCGACGCTCGCCATGGGCCTCCACCTCGGCGCCAGCGAGCGCGACATGCTGGCCGCCTATATCGCCGGCTTCGAGATGGGCGCGCGGCTCGGCAACAACGGGCTGGGGCAGGTCATCAACCTGCACGGCTTCCACTCGACCGGCGTGTTCGGCTGCCTCGCCTCGGCGACGGCGGCGAGCGTGCTGCTCGGCCTCGACGAGGACGGCGTCAGGAACGCGCTCGGCGCGGCGGCGACGCAGGTCGGCGGGCTCGTCGGCTCTTTCGGCACGATGGCCAAGCCCTTCCACGCGGGCAAGGCGGCGATGAACGGCATTCTCGCGGCCGAGCTGGCGGCCGAAGGCTTCGTCGCGGCGCAGAACATGATCGAACCGGAAGGCCCGCTTGCCACCTCGTTGGTGCAGGACCGGGAGATGCTGCTGCAGGCGCTCGACCTCGCCGCCGAATGGGAGCTGCCGCAGAACACCTTCAAGCCCTATTCCTGCTGTCTCTTGACCCATCCGGTGGTCGATTCCGCGCGCAAGGCGGCGGACAAGATCAAGGGCCGCGAGGTCGCCGAGATCGTCATCCATGTCGGCACGCCGGCGATCCATCTCGCCGGCAAGCCCGCGCCCAAGACCGGGCTCGAAGGCAAGTTCAGCACCGCCTACTGCGCCGCGCTCGGGCTGACCGGGCACAGCGCGACCGCGCTCGACTTCGACGACGCGGTGGTCGCCGATCCGGCGCTGCAGAACCTGGTGCGGCGCACCCGCCTCGTCGAGGAGGCGGCGCGCGACACCCGCTCGGCGCGCATGGAGATCCGCTTCGCCGACGGCGGCATGCTCGAATCCTCGACCGAGATGGCGCTCGGCAACCCGGAGAACCCGATGAGCTGGGACGACATGCGCGTCAAGTTCGACGCCCTGGTCGAGCCCGTGCTCGGCAAGCAGGACTGCGGCGCGCTGTTCGACGTGCTCCGCCGCTTCGACACCGGCGCCGCCGCGGAATACGTCCGGCTGGTCGGGCGGGAATAGGGCGCGCAAATAGCTCCAAAATAGCCGTCATTCGCCGACGTGATCGGCGAATCCGTGGCACGGCGTTCGGTTTACCCCGGCGCTGCCGTGTCCTGCCGTCAACGTCGTGCCGTGAACAACCCGATCAAGTCGGGTTGTGACGAGGGGGGTGGGAGCCGCCGTACCGATTGCCTTTTCGTCCGGACCCTGATCGAATTGCATCGGCGGTCGCGCGCGGCGCGGCTTCTGGGAGCAACGGGTCGCGAGGGGGATGACCATGATGCATATGGGATTTGGTGGCGGGCTGATCGGCCTGCTGATCTTGATCGCGGATATCTATGCGATCGTGAAGACGCTGCAGAGCGGGGCGTCGACCGGCGCGAAGGTGCTGTGGGTCGTGCTGATCCTGGTTCTGCCGGTGCTCGGCTTCCTGCTCTGGCTGATCGCCGGGCCGAAGAGCCGCTAAGTCCGTAAGTCCCTGCGCGGACTGCCGATGCGCGGCTGAATCCCGCGCGCGGCATACAACCGCAATTGCTGACGGCGCGGCGATTCCGGTATCTAATACCGGGTAACGAAAAACAACGGCTACCGGGAAACGCTCCATGGCTGCGAACCAAGCGGACTACGACTACATCATCGTCGGCGCCGGCTCGGCGGGCTGCGTCCTCGCCAATCGGCTGACGGAGGACCCGAACACGAAGGTCCTGCTGCTCGAGGCCGGCGGCAAGGACAGCAATATCTGGATCCACATCCCCGCGGGCTTCACCAAGACCATGGACATGCCGGGCGTCAACTGGCTGTTCGATTCCGAGCCGGAGCCGAGCAGCGGCAACCGCCCGATTCCGATTCCGCGCGGCCGCGTGCTCGGCGGCTCCAGCTCGATCAACGGCATGCTCTATGTGCGCGGCCACCGGCTCGACTATGACGGCTGGGCGCAGCTCGGCAATCGCGGCTGGTCCTATGACGACGTGCTGCCCTATTTCAAGAAATCGGAGAACCGGGAGAGCGGCGGCAACGAGTACCGCGGCTCGGGCGGCCCGCTCAACGTCGCCGAGATGCCGGAGCACCACGAGCTGCTGGACGCCGTGATCGACACGGCGGAAAAGCTCGGCTATCCGCGCAACCCCGACTACAACGGCGCGGAGCAGGACGGCTTCGGCTATTTCCAGGTGACGCAGAAGCGCGGCCGGCGCAACAGCACCGCGGCCGCCTATCTCAAGCCTGTGCTGCACCGCCCGAACCTGACGGTGCACATCAACGCGCATACCCGTAAGGTCCTGTTCGAGGGCAAGCGCGCCGTCGGCGTCGCCTACGATCTCAACGGCGGGCCGACCGAGGCGCGCGCCGGCCGCGAGGTGCTGCTCTGCGCCGGCGCGGTGCAGTCGCCGCAGATCCTGGAATTATCCGGTATCGGGCGGCCCGAGCTGCTGCGCGAGCACGGCATCGAGGTGCTGCACGCGCTGCCTGGCGTGGGCGAGAACTACCAGGACCACTATGTCTGCCGCACCGTGCAGCGGATCAACAAGCCGATCACGCTGAACGAGAAGACGCGCGGCCTGCCGCTGGTGGGCGAAGTGCTGAAATACGCGGTCGCCGGCAAGGGCGCGCTCGCGCTCACCGCCGGCATCGTCTACGGCTTCGTGCGCTCGCGTCCCGAGGTGGCGTCGCCGGACATCCAGTATCATGTCGCGCATGCGAGCTTCAAAGACCCGAAGAAGCGCATCTTCGACAAGGAGCCGGGCCTGACCATCGGGCCGTGCCAGCTTCGCCCGGAAAGCCGGGGCACGATCCATATCGGCTCGAGTAACCCCTTTGCGCCGCCGAAGATCCGGCCGAACTTCCTGACCGCCAAGACCGACCAGGACACGCTGATCGCGGGCGTGCGCATCGCGCGCAAGCTGGCCCAGACCGACCCGCTCGCCAGCTACTGCGTGTATGAGGACCGGCCCGGCAAGGACGTCAAGACCGACGACGAGATCCTGGACTATGTGCGGACGACCGGCGCGACGATCTATCACCCGGTCGGCACCTGCAAGATGGGCAGCGACCCGATGGCCGTGGTCGATGCGCAGCTCCGGGTGCACGGGATCGAAGGGCTGCGCGTGGTCGACGCGTCGATCATGCCGCTGCTGGTCTCGGGCAACACCAACGCGCCGACGATCATGGTGGCGGAGAAGGCGGCCGACATGATCAAGGCGGCGGCGCGGTAAGGGGAACGCAAGGCTCCGCAGGAAGTCCTCCCCCTTGTGGGGGAGGATTTAGGTGGGGGGTATTGCGGACAAATCCACGCGTCACTTGTGCGCAAGGGCGCTCGCGCAATTCTTTTCCGATGGTCCCCCCACCCTGACCCTCCCCCGCAAGGGGGGAGGGAACGATCTTTGAACTATCCCGCCGCCATCGCGACGGCGAGCGCCGAGAAGGCGCGGGCGAGCTTGGCGGTTTTCTCCGTATCGACGGCGTCGGGCCAGCGGTCGTTGGGGTGGTGGAACAGGCCGTTGCCGCCGAGCAGCGAGACGTAGCGGCCGCGCCCGTCGAAGATGTTGCGCGCCTCGCCGCGCGGCCGTTGGCCGACCGGCGTCTCGACGTCGGGCGTGACGCCTTCCGTTCCCATCGCCGCGCGCGCCTGGTCGAACAAAGTCTCGTCCGACGCCTGGAGCCGAACCTGCGGGCGGATCGCGGCGGCGAAGTTGGCGCCGAGATGGATCCAGCAATGGGCCTGCTTTACCAGGCCCGGCTCGACATGGATGAAGTGGTCGAGGCCGAGATGGCCCAGCTCGTGGCCGGAGTTGGCGGTGAAGATCACGCTGCGCGCGGGCGCGGCTGCTTTCACGGCGCGCATGATCTCCAGGAACAGCACGAGCCCGCCGCCGCGTTCCGAGGCGCATTGCCACCAGCCGCTGCGCGGGGTCATGACGACCAGCGGCGGCAGCTCCGGCTTGCGCCCGGCGATCCGCGCGGTGACGTTGCAGGCTTTGGCCGGGGTGCGGCGCGTCTCGATCACGACCGTGGCGTCCGCGCCCGTCTTGGCGGCGCGCTCGAGCGCGCTCCGGTATTCGTTCGAGAGCTGCAGCACCGGCGGCCCGAAGGGACGGGTGAAATCGTCGGCGTTTATCGGGGTCAGCCCCGGCGGATCGCCCAGGGTGACGTTGAGCACCGCCCGGTGACCGCGGGCGCGTCGCGACGCCTCGACGCTGCGGTCGCCGCGCGCGGCGGTGACGGCGAGGCCAATGTCGGCGCCGCTGTCGAGCAGGCCGATCCGGCCGGAAATGCCGTCGGGTCCCGTCGCCGGCCCGTCGAAGCGCGGCAGGCCTTCATAGGCGACGCCCGCGACCGTGGCGCGCGCGGTCACGACATCGAGGCGGTCGAGGGAGAAGGGAACCAGCTGCGGGGTGACGCCGAGGCGCTCGATCTCGCCGGCGAGCCAGCGCGCCGAGGCATCGTCCACGGCCGTGCCCGTCCGGTGCACGCCCTGGCCGTCATAGGCCGCGATGATACGCGTGATGCTGTCCATGCCGCCGTCCCGCCACGTCCGCAACCTTCAAAAGGTCGCCGACTGGCGCGCGGCTGTCAATTGCGGGCGGTCTTTTCCGGATGACGGGCGGAATAGCGCGCGACGGGCGCCGTATCCCGATCGCCGCCGGCGGCGATCGGGGCCGTGTTCTGCGCCAGCGTGCCGCCGAAGGTGACCTGGGCGACGCGGCCGACATGGCAGAAATTATCCTGCGGCTGGCCCGCCGCCGGGGCCGGAAGATCGACCAGGGCGGTGATCTGGCCCGCCGCCTGCGGCTCGCTCTCCGCGACATGCTCGTCGCGGTCCGTCCGCGTGACGGCGCCGCGCAAGGCGCGCACCGTTCCGTCGATGAAATGATCGTCGCCGGCGATGCGGACGCGCGCGCCGTCACCCGGCTTGATGCTCTTGGCCTGGGCCTCGTCGAGGTTGACCTCGAGGAAGGCGCGGCCGCAGTCGAGCACGTTGACCAGCGTGTCGCCGGCGCGGACCGGGGTGCCCTTCGGGCCGCTCGTGTCCCACACGACGCCGGTGACCACGGCGTTCTGCTGATAGACCTCGTCGGCGGCCACGCGGCGCGCCTCGGCGCCGATCTGTCCCTGTAGCTCCTTGACGGAGGCCTGCATGTTCTTGGCCGACGCGTTGAGGTCGACCAGCCGCAGCATGATCTCGTCGTCACGCTGCTGCGAATACGGGACGTCGTCGCGGTTGTCGCCGACGAACACGCCCTTCTTCGCGGAGTCGAGCTCGACGCGGATGCGCTGGATGCGCGCGGCGCTGGCGGCGAGGTCGTTCTTCGCGATCGTCGCCGACGCGGTCGCCGCGTCGAAATTCGCCTTCGACGCGTAGCCCTTGACCTTGAGCTGCTGCTGGCGGTCGAGCGCGTCGCCGGATTGCGCCATCCGCGCCTTGTAGATGTTGTGCAGCGCCAGCGCCTCGTCGAGCTGCGCGGTCAGGCGCGCGATCGCGCCCTTGCGGTAGTTGTCCATCCGCGACTTCATCTCGGCGCGCGCCTGCGTCAGCGCCTTGATCTGGCCGTTCGTCGAGGCCAGCTCGCGTTGGGCCGAGGCCAGCTTGGCTTTCAGATCGAGCAGGTATTGCCCGGCATGCGGCGTCGCCTTGACGCGCACCAGAAGGTCGCCGGGACGAACCGCGCTGCCGCGCGACGGCGGCGCGTAATCGACCTTGCCGTCGAACGGGCTGGCGATGCGAACGAGCGGCGCGTTGACGACCGCCGACGCGGTTATCTCCGGCGCCGATTGCGGGCTTCCGGTGACGGCGGCGGCGCCGACCACGAGCGCTGCGGCGCCGATGCAAAGCGTACGGGCTTTCAATTTAAGCATTTGATTTGCTGCAAATTTATGACGCACCAGTCCCCTCGAGACTGTTGCCTACGACGCTAGGGTATGTGTGTGAACTAATCGTTAATGGATACGGCCGGAATGCGGCCGCTGCTGCATTTTCGCCACGCGGCGGCGTGAATTCAGGCGCACGTTTCCGTGAGGAAGGCTTCGAGCTGCGGCGCCCATTTGCGCCAGTCCACGCTCGGGCCGCGGTGGCCGTAGTCGCTGTCGATCTCGAGGTAGCGCGCGTCGACCCCGGCCTTCGTCAGCAGGTCGATGGTGCCGGGCGCGATCGCCGGGCCGAACAGCGCGTCGCTGCGCGACAGTGCATAGAGCATGGGCGCCCTGATGTTGCCCGCGTCCGGCCGCGCGTCGAAATTGATCGCCGCCTGGCGCAGGACGATCAGCGTGTTGGCGTCGAACTCCTCGGCCCATTGCGTGGCCATGGCGCGCATGCGGCGCGTGCGCTCGGCGGGATCGGCGACCGTGTCCTCGAGCTGCTTGGCGACGCCGTAGCCGGTCAGCGTCTCGATGCGGAGCTGTACGAGCGCCTCGAAAACGCCGGACTCCTTCTCCTTGCCGTAATACTGGCCGCCGTTCCAGCCGGGGCAGGCGGCGAAGCGGTCGCGGAAGGCCTGCACGCTTTCCGGCGTGCCGCGCCCCTTGATCGCGGTCGCGACGGGGACGAGCGCGCGCATGCGCTCGGGATAGGTCACGCCCCATTCGAAGGTGAGATAGCCGCCATAGGAGAAGCCGACGACGGCGGCGAGCTGGCGGATTTTCAGGTAGTCGAGCAGCAAGGCCTGCGCGCCGATGATGTCCTTGGTGGTGATCTCGGGGAAGTCGGGGCCGTAGGGCGCGCCGGTCCGAGGGTTGGTCGAGCCCGGGCCCGTGCTGCCATAGGCCGAGCCCAGCATGTTGGCGCAGACGACGAAGAAACGGTCGGTGTCGATCGCCTTGCCGGGCCCGACCAGGCCGCTCCACCAGCCGGCGTCGTCGCCGGCCGCGTGCGGACTGCTGGTGAAGCCGTGGCAGAGCAGGATGGCGTTGCGTCCGTCGGGCGCGAGCCGGCCCCAGCTTTCGTAGGCGACTTCGAGCTGCTCGAGGATGCCGCCGTTCTTCAGCGGAAAATCCGAGGATTTGAAGACCTTCGATGTCGGCAGCAGCATGGGACAACCCTTTCTCGGTAGGGGCGCGGCCCCAGGAATAGGGCTTGCGCCGCCCGTCATGGTAGCGCCAAGCTGCGACAAATCTCCACTTTCTTTGCCATGAGCGAATCCATAAACTGCGCCGCTTCAATGGGGATCGCCAAATGGTTGAGATAAAAGATCCGAAAGCACAACCGCGATATCAAGACGTCGCGGACGTTCTGATGGATGAGATTGGCGACGGCGCTTTCCCGATCGGCTCGATGCTGCCGACGGAGCTCGAGCTGTGCGACCGGTTCCAGGTGAGCCGCTACACCGTGCGCGAGGCGCTGCGCCGGCTGGAGGAGATGGGGCTCGTCGCGCGCCGCCAGGGATCCGGCACCGTGGTGCAGGCGACCAGTCCCGGCGCCGGCTATGTGCAGACGTTGAATACGCTCTCCCAGCTTCTGCAATACCCGCCGGAGACGCGCCTCTATGTCAAAGAGACGAAGCTTCTGAAGGCGGACCGGCGCAACGCGCGGCTGCTGCATTCGCCGCTCGGGCAGGATTGGTTCCGCATCAGCGGCGTCCGGCGCGTGCATTCCTCGGGCGAGCCGATCTGCTGGTCGGACATATACGTGGCGCCGGAGTTCAAGGGCGTGACCGAGCTGCTGGAGGAGCGCGTCCGGCCGGTCTACAGCCTGATCGAGGACGAATACGGCGTGCAGATCGACCATGTCGGCATCGAGATGTTCGCGAGCTCGATGCCCGACGCGCTGGCCGACGCGCTCGAAGTCGACCAGGGCACAGCGGCGATGACGATTATCCGCCGCTACACCTCGCGCGAGAACCGGCTGTTCGAGATCTCGGTCAGTATCCACCCGGAAGGCCGCTTCACCTATTCGATCGAGCTCAAGCGGGAATGGCGGCTGCCGGTCGGGCACTGAGCGCCTGACGCGTCACGGTCTCCTCCTCATTCCGTGCCGAGCGCGTGCGACAGCGCCGCGACGTCGCGCCCCGCCATCGCCAGCGTGTAGCCGAGCGCCTGCGCCTGGGCGCGATGCTGCGGCGAGGGCAGCGCGGCGCAAAGCGCATTCCAATCCTCCGAGGTTTCGAGTGGGAACGGGGCGGACGGGGCCGCCGGCTCGCCGTCGCAGCTCGACGCGTCCGTCCGGAGGGCCGCAATGCGCGCGTCGAGCGCGTCGCTTGTTACGATTGGGTTCATCGCGCGCCGCGCCGCCGCGAGGGCGCGGATCGCGAAGCCAATGGAAACGGCGAGCCGCGCGACGGCGGCCTGCTGCCCTGCCAGCGCCGCCTTGTCGGCGCGTTCCCAGCGCGCGGGCGGGATCAGCCGCGCGAGCGTCCCCGCGCAGCGTCGCGCCTCGGCCTGCAGCGTTTGGCAGCGCGTTTCGTCGCCGCGTTGCGCCGCTTCGAGCGCGCCGAGCCAGAAGCGAAGCGCGCCGCGGCAGAGCTTCGCCGCCTGCTGCTCGGCGCGTGCCGGCAGCAGGGCCCAGGACATCGCCATGCCGATGCCGGCGCCGAGACCAATCTCGGCGATGCGCAGCAGCGCGGCGGCGACCGGTCCGTGGCCGGCCGGGCTGGCGGCGAGCACGATGACCGCGGCGATCGGCGCGGTGCGGTAGCCGGGCCGCCAGGCGATGAGCGCGCCGAGCGGCAGCAGTGTCGCGGCGAGCAGCAGCGTGTCGGGGACCGCCCATAGCCGGCCGAAGGAGAGGGCGCAGCCCAGGCCGGCGCCCAGCAGCGTTCCGGCCAGGCGGTCGGCCGCCGCCTGCACCGCCGCGCCCGGCAGCGGCCGTGAGACGATGACCGCGCTCAGCGCCGCCCAATAGGCTTCCGGCAGATGCAGCGCCGCGGACAGCGCGTAGGACAGCACCGCCGCCAGCACCATGCGGAGCGGCGGCAACGCGGCGCGCCATGTCACGGGCAGGCTGCGGCCGATCGCGGTCAGGGCGTCCTCCCGCTCGTCATTGCGCGGCGGGCTCGACCGCCGCCGCGAGCCGGTCGATCAGCCCCGCGGCGGCCCGCAGCAGGTCGCGCTCGGCCGGCGTCAGGATGCGCCCCGCGGCTTCGGCGAGGCGCCGCCGCCGCGCGGTCATGTCGCCGGCGAGCGCCGCAGACCCGGCCGCGGTTAGGCGGATCAGGGCCCGGCGGTGGTCGGACGGGTCGGGCTTACGGCTGATCAGCCCATCGGCCGAGAGCGCCGCCAGCAGCCGGGTGAGCGACTGCGGCCGGACCTGGAGCTCGGCCGCGAGCCCGGCCGCCGTCGCGACCCGGTCCCGCTGCAGAATGCCGAGAACCAGAAGCTTGGACGCGCTGATGGCGGAGGCGGCGCGCGTCGATCGGAGCTGCCGGCCGAGGCGCAGGACGCTGCGGTGCAGCTGCGTCGCGAGATCGAGGTCCTGAGCGTCGATCGTGGATGCGTTCATTAGTAAGCTTTAGCTTATTAATTTGTTTCAGACAACGTGCGAATGGGCGGCTTGAGACCGGTGGATTTCTTGAAGCGCAGCAGGATGCCGGCAGAACGAGACATATGAGCCAACAAGGCTGGCCTGGCTTTTCGTGGGTGCCCGGATCAAGTCCGGGCACGACGGAAAGATATTGCATATAAAACAAGGACGTCATGCGTGTGCTTGACACGCGCATCCACGGTTCTTTTCCATACGATGTTTGCCAAGCTTAGTCGGACTGCTGTGCATCAGGCTCGTGAGCGTCGGCGCCCACACTTTCAATCTGCCGTCATCCAGCCATCATTTGCCTTTGCCGCCGCGCCGATGTCTGCTAGCCGTCCCGTTCAACCCGCCTCCGGGAGTCGTCATGTCGATCATCACCACCGTGGAACAGCTCGAAGCCCTTTATGGCGCGCCAAGCGAGGCGTCGCTGGTCAAGGAAGTCGCCGTGCTCACGCCGGAATACCGCGCGCTGGTCGAGGCGTCGCCCTTCGTCGCGCTCGCGACCTCGGGACCGGAAGGCCTCGACTGCTCGCCGCGCGGCGATCTGGCGGGCTTTGTCCGGGTCTATGACGAGAAGACGCTGATGATGCCCGACCGGCGCGGCAACAACCGGGTCGATTCGCTGAAGAACATCGTGCAAGACCCGCGCGTGGCGCTGCTGTTCCTGATCCCGGGCTCGGGCACGACCTTTCGGGTCAACGGCAAGGCGCATCTCTCGACCGAGCCCGCGCTGCTCGCGTCCTTCGCCGTGGATGAGAAGCCGCCGCGGTCGGTCATCGTCATTACCGTCGAGACGGCCTACTTCCAATGCGCGCGGGCGATCGTGCGCTCCGACCTGTGGAACCCGGAAAAGCATGTCGACCCGAAGGCCCTGCCGACCGCGGGCCAGATCCTTTCCAATCTCAGCCAGGATCGCGTCGGCGGGCAGGCCTACGACAAGGAATGGCCCGAGCGCGCGAAGAAGAGCCTGTGGTGAGGCGGACCCAGCGGCATTCTGACTAAAAGTCCTCCCCCTCGATGGGGGAGGATATAGGTGCGGGTGACGGGCGCGGCGGCAAATTTCGTATTGCCATGTTTGCTATATACCCCCCCCACCCCAACCCTCCCCCACAAGGGGGGAGGGAGCGAATAAATTACGTCCACCCCATTTGTCCTCCCGCCGCCGCTTTGGCATCATCGCGGTAATCGTCCCTCCAACCGGCCGGAGTTCCGCCATGCC
>CAZPFL010000113.1:0-15879 GCA_964585785.1 uncultured Rhodospirillaceae bacterium | reverse complement strand
AGGTCGTAGTCGCCGCCGCCGTACATGCCGGGCATCTCGGCCGTCTCGCCGCCGATCAGCGCGCAGCCGGCCTGGCGGCAGCCCTCGGCGATGCCGCTGACGACGGTTGCGGCGGTGTCCGTGTCGAGCTTGCCGGTCGCGAAGTAGTCGAGGAAGAAGAGCGGCTCGGCGCCCTGCACGACGATGTCGTTGACGCACATCGCGACCAGATCGATCCCGACCGTGGCGTGCCGGCCGCTCGCGATCGCGACTTTCAGCTTGGTGCCGACGCCGTCGGTCGAGGCGACGAGGAGGGGATCCTTGAACCCCGCGGCCCGCGGGTCGAAAAAGCCGCCGAAGCCGCCGAGCGACGCGTCGGCGCCCGGGCGCGCGGTCGACCGCGCGAGCGGCTTGATCGCTTCGACGAGGCGGTCGCCCGCGTCGATGTCGACCCCGGCGTCCCGATAAGTCAGCCCTTGTTTTGTGGGGTTGCGAGCTATGGCATCCTCGCCGCTGAGACGGTATAAACGGTGCGCCGAACATACTGCATCCGGGGGTTTTTGTAATGCTCCAATTGAGCAGGGGCGGGCGCCTCGGGATCGCGTTCTTGCTCCTTGCCATTTCGGGGGCGCCGGCGATCGCGCAGGCGGCCGACATCTACACCATCGCCGATGTCCATGTGGACGAACACGCGACCGACGAGGTGGCGGCCAAGCAGACGGGCATCGCCAAGGCCCAGCGCGATGCGCTCACCACCTTGTTCGATCACATGACCTTGCGCGCCGACCAGGCCCGCCTGCCGCCGGTGACGGACGAGCTCGTCGCGCGGACCCTGCGGGATTTCACCGTCCAGCAGGAAAAGTTCGGCGGCGGCCGGTATCTCGCGACCCTGTCGGTACGGTTCAAGCCGGACGAGGTGCGCAGCGTGCTGCGCGAGGCCGGCATTCCGTTTGCCGAGGTGCAGAGCCGTCCCAACCTGATGCTGCCGGTCTATCAGGACGCCGGTTCCACCTTATTGTGGGACGAGCCGAACCCGTGGTTCGACGCGTGGCTTCGGCGCGATCCGCCGACCGGGCTCGTGCCGCTGGTCCTGCCGCAGCGCGATCTTTCCGACATTGCCGCGATCAGCGCCGATCAGGCGGTCAAAGGCGACACGGCCCGGCTGCAGGCGATCGCCGCGAAATACAAGGCCTACGGCGTCGTCGTGGCGCTGGCGCAGATGCGCACCGATCCGGTCACCAACATCCCGTCGCTCGACGTCACGATGACGACCTATTCGCCGGGCGAGCAGCCGCGCGTGGTGACCAACACCTTCACGGCGAAGGAAGGGATGGATCTCGACAGCCTGTTCGATTCGACGGCCGACGCGCTCGTCGTCGACGTGGAGGAAGCCTGGAAGAGCGAGAACCTGGAAAAGGCCGGATCGCAGCAGCAAATCCGCGTCTTGGTGCCGGTGACGCGCCTGAGCGAATGGCTCGACGTCAAGCGCAAGATAGCGTCCGTCCCGTCGGTGAAGGCGCTGGACGTGTCGCGCCTGTCGGTGCGCGAGGCGGAAATCAATTTGACCTATCTCGGCGAGCCGGAGCAGCTGCGCCGCGCGCTTGCGATGAAGGATCTCGACATGAGCTACGCGACGGACCAGAACGCCTGGATCGTGCGGCCGAAATCCGCCGAATGATCATGCAGTGCCGCCGTGGACAGCGATCAGCATAACCCGCGCCCGGGCCTCCTTGTCAGCACCTTGCCCAATGCGATTACGGTGGGCCGGTTGCTCGCCGTGCCGTTGATGGTCTGGCTCATCGTGTCGGACCGGATGGCGGCGGCGTTCTGGCTGTTCGTCGCGGCCGGGATTTCAGACGGCGTCGACGGCTTCATCGCCAAGCGCTTCCGGGCCGAAAGTCAGCTCGGCAGTTATCTCGATCCGCTCGCCGACAAGGTGATGCTGGTCTGCATCTATGTCACGCTCGGCCTCGAAGGCCAGCTGTCGACCTGGCTGGTGATCCTGGTGGTATTCCGCGATGCGCTGATCGTCGGCGGCGCGCTCTTGTCGCAGCTCCTGGATCACCCGCTCCGGATCAAGCCGCTTTACATCAGCAAGGTGAACACGGTCACCCAGATCGTCCTGGCGGCGGTCGTGCTGGCGCAGCTTGGCCCGGTTTTTCCGAATTTCCCGCTCGTCGGTACGCTGGAGGTCATCGTCGGCCTGACCACCGCCTCGTCGGGCGCGATCTATCTCGTGCGATGGCTGTCGGGCTCCGGCAGCTTTTTCGAGGCGCCGGCTTCGGAGGGCGGGCCGGCGAGCGACCGGAAGCAGGGCCCCGCCGAAGAAGAACGGAGGCGGGCATGACGATCCGCGCGCAGGTTATCGCCTGGTGCTTCCTGCTCGGGCTCTTCATCGTCATGCTGGTGTTCCTCCGGCCGGTGCTGTTTCCCTTCGTCGCGGGGTTCGCCATCGCCTATTTCCTCGATCCCGTCTGCGATCGGCTGGAGCGCGCCGGCATGTCGCGCACAGGGGCGACCGTGCTGGTGACGGCACTGTTCTTCATTCTGTTCGTCGTCCTGCTGGCCTTGATGGCGCCGCTGCTCTACGGACAGGTCGTCCAGTTCCTGAATAATCTGCCGCGCTACGTGTCGGCGATCGAAGCGAAGACCGCGCCGCTGATGGACGCCGCCCGCGGCTATCTCTCGTCGGCGGAAGGCGCGCTCAAGGTCAAGGCCTTCATCGAGTCGCATTTCGGCGACGTGGCGAAGCTCACCGTCGACTTCCTCGGCAAGTTCGTGGGCGGGCTGCAGATCACCTTCAACATCGTCTCGCTGTTCGTCATCACGCCGGTCGTCGCCTTCTACCTGTTGCGTGACTGGGACCGGATCGTCGCGCGGGTCGACTCCTGGCTGCCGCGCGATCATGCGGCGACGATCCGCGAGCAGGCGCGTCTGGTCGACGAGACGCTGGCCGGCTTCCTTCGCGGGCAGTTCACCGTTTGCTTGCTGCTCGGCCTGTTCTACGGCATCGGCCTGTCGCTCGTCGGGCTCGACTTCGGGCTGGTCGTCGGGCTGGCCACGGGCCTGATGTCCTTCATTCCCTATTTCGGCATGCTGATCGGCTTCGTGGTCGGCATGGGCCTCGCCGTCGCGCAGTTCGACGCGCTGTCCTCGATCGCCCTGGTTGCCGCCGTCTTCGTGACGGGTCAGCTCATCGAAGGCAACTTTCTCACGCCCAAGCTGGTCGGCGACCGCGTCAACCTGCACGCGGTCTGGATCATGTTCGCGCTGCTCGCCGGCGGCGCGCTGTTCGGCTTCGTCGGCGTGCTGCTGGCGGTGCCGACGGCCGCCGTTATCGGCGTGCTGGCGCGCTTCACCCTGGCGCGATACCGGCAGAGCGCGCTCTATCTTGGCGAGTCTGGGGGCGGCTCTGGGGGCGGGGACCCGGGCCCATGACGGCCGGGGCGCAGCTATCCTTCGACTTCGATCACCGTCCGGCGATGGGCCAGGAAGATTTCCTGGTCGCGCCGTGCAACGAGGATGCGGTCGCCTGGATCGACGCATGGCCCGGCTGGCCGGCGACCGCGCTCTGCATTTACGGCCCGCCGGGATGCGGCAAGACGCATCTGGCGAATGTCTGGCGCGCCCGGAGCGACGCGCTGGCGCTGTCGCCGGCGGCGTTGCGGCAGAAGGGGCCGGCGGATGCGCTGGGCGACGCGCTGGCCTGCGTCGTCGATGACGCGGCGGCCGCCGACGAGACCGCGCTGCTGCATCTGTTCAACCTGTTGGCGGAGCGGCGCGGCCATCTCCTGCTGACGGCGGAGCAGCCGCCGGCGCGCTGGGAGATCGCGCTCGACGATCTGCGGTCCCGCCTCTTGGCAGCGCCCGCGGCCGCGATCGGCGCCCCGGATGAAGGGCTGATCGGCGCGGTGATGATCAAGATGTTCGCCGATCGGCAGATCCAGGTGCCGCAGGATGTGGTAACCTATCTCGTCATGCGGATCGAACGCTCGTTCGACTGCGCGCGGCGCGTGGTCGATCTGCTGGACCGCGCGGCGCTTTCGGCGCATCGGCCGCTGAGCGTTCGCCTGGCGCGTGAGGTCTTGAGCGAACAGAACATAATCTAGGGAGCGCGGCGGAGATGGATCTCGGGATCAAGGGCAAGCGCGCGATCGTGTGCGCGGCGTCCAAAGGATTGGGCAAGGGCTGCGCCCGATCGTTGGCGCGCGAAGGCGTCGAGCTGGTGATCAACGCGCGCAGCATGGATACGCTGGCTGCGACGGCGGAGGAGATTACGCGCGAGACGGGCGTGCGCGTGACGCCGGTCGCCGCCGACATCACGACGGAAGAGGGGCGCCAGGCGGTGTTGGCGGCGTGTCCCGACCCGGACATCCTGGTCAACAACGCAGGTGGGCCGCCGCCCGGCGATTTCCGCGACTGGGACCGCGACGTCTGGATCAAAGCGCTGGACGGCAACATGCTGTCAGCCATCTTCATGATCAAGGCGACCGTCGATCGGATGATCGAGCGCAAGTTCGGGCGCATCGTCAACGTGACCTCGGCGACCGTGAAGGCGCCGATCGACGTGCTCGGCCTGTCAAATGGCGCGCGGGCGGGGCTCACGGGTTTCATCGCGGGATTGTCGCGCGAGACCGTCCAACACAATGTGACGATCAACAATCTCCTGCCGGGGCCGTTCCTGACCGACCGGATTATCAGCAACACGCGATTCCGGGCCGAGAAGGCGGGCAAGACCTTCGAGGACATGCTGGAAGAGCGCAAGGCGGAGAACCCGGCGAAACGCATCGGCGATCCGGCGGAGTTCGGCGACGCCTGCGCCTATCTCTGCAGCGCCCAGGCGGGGTTCATCACCGGGCAGAATTTGCTGATGGACGGCGGGCACTATCCGGGCACGCTCTAACGCGTCGTAATGCCGGTGCGGCATTACGATTATATTAATTTTTTATGACATAGTAGTTTCCCGGTTTTCCGCCCGCTGCGAATATGGCTTCCTTGCCGCCGCGGGGGCACTGGGGTGGCAGGATGCCTGAAGAGACAGAGCTGAAACTGTCCGTACGGCCGGAACATGCGGCACGGATAAAGAACCATCCTCTTGTTCGACAACTGCGGTCCGGACGGGCACGGACGACCCACGTGGTCGGCACCTATTATGATACGCCGGATCTGCTGCTGAGCCGGCGGGCGCTGACCTTGCGTCTGCGCGATATCGACCAGCGCCGGATCCAGACCCTGAAGCGGATGGGGTCGGGCCGGGGCCCGATCGTGGTGCGTGACGAGTGGGAGCAGGAGGTCAACGGCCGCGCCCCCAACATCGACGCCATCGCAGACGAAGATATCCGCCGTTTCTTCGCCGAAACGGACGCCGCGAAAGCGCTGCTTCCCATCTTCAAGACCGACGTACAGCGCACGCTTTGGACCCTGCGCGACAAGAATTCGGAAATCGAGCTGGCACTCGACATCGGCGAGATCCGCAGCGAGAAGGGCGGCAGCGCGCCGATCTGCGAAGCCGAGCTGGAGCTCAAGTCCGGCGATCCCCGCCGGCTGCTCGACGTCGCGTTGGCGCTGAACGAGCGCATCGATTGTACAGTCGCGCCGTTGAGCAAGGCCGCGCGGGGCTACGCGCTCTGCCGGGGCGAGCCGGCGGTGCCGGTCAAGGCGTCGGTGCTCGCGTTGCGGCGCGGCGAGACAGTCTGGCAGGCCTTTGTCGAGATCAGCCGGAACTGCCTGGCCCATCTCGAAGCCAACGACCCGGTGGCGCGGGCGGGCATCGATCCCGAGGGCATTCACCAGGCCCGCGTCGCGATCCGCCGGCTGCGCGCCGCCTTCAAGGTCTTCAAGGCCGTCCTGCCGCAAGATCGGCGGGCTCATTTCGTGAAGGAGCTGCGCTGGCTGCAGAAGCAGCTCGGCGAAGCGCGGGATCTCGACGTCTTCCTGGCCGACTTGCTGACGCCGCTGCAGACTCGTCTGCCGAACGATGCGGTGTTGCGCCAACTGCGGGCGCGGATCGAGTACGCGCGGCACGAAGCCTACGGCAGGGCGCGCGACGCCTTGGTGTGCCGCCGCTACGGCCGGCTGCGCCTTGAGCTCGAGCGCTGGTTCATCGAGCCGCTCGCGCCGGACAGCGACCCGGCGCTGTCCCGGACCGTCAAATCCTTCGCCAAGCGGTCAATCCGCAAGGCGCACGAGAAGATGCTCTCGTTCGGCGAGCATCTGGAGACGATGAGCGACACCGAGCTTCACGGGGTTCGCATTCGCGGCAAGCAGGCGCGCTACTGCGTCGAATTTTTCGCCAGTCTTTTTCCGGAACGCGCGATGCGGCGGCATGCGAAGGCGCTCGCGGCGCTACAGGATTGCCTCGGCGCGCTCAACGACGCCGTGGTGGCGCGCGAGATCCTGAAACGCCTCGACAGCAAGGCCGACCCGCTCGACCCGCGCGCCGTGCCCTATGTGACGGGGTGGTTCGCCGCGCGCATTCACGACGAGCGCGGCAGGCTCGGACAAATCTGGCCGAAACTGACAGAAGTCGAAGCCTACTGGAGCTAGTCGTCGGCGGCGAGGGATCGCGGCGTGACCAGGCGGGTGATCTGTCCGTCCTGGCGCGCGAGGGCCGACCATTGCGTGACCGGGCAGTCGATCTGTACCAGGGCGCCCGTCGAGAGCTTGCTCTCCACCGCCTGCCGGTTGCCGGTTTTGTCCTCAGCCGATAGCATCAGGGCGAGATCCTGCAGCCCGGGATTGTGCGCGACGACCATGACCCGCTGCCAGGCGCCGTCGAGCTGCTTGAGCCGGGCGAACAGCTTGGCGGCGGAGGCGAGATAGAGCCGGTCTTCGAGCTGGATCGTGGCTTCGCCGCGGAGAAACGGCAGCACGAGCGCAAGCGTTTCACGCGCGCGGCAGGCGGTCGAGCACAGGATGAGATCGGGCGCGATGTCGGCGTCGCGCAGGAAGGCCCCCATGACGGGCGCGCTCTTGCGGCCGCGGGGGCTGAGCGGCCGGTCGAAATCGTCCTGCCCTTCCGTCTTCCAGGACGATTTGGCGTGGCGGAGCAGAAAAAGTCGGCGCATGGAGGCCCTTCCGGAAGGGGTTGTATCGTAATGTTTCGGTTATAGTTTTACTGTAAGATTAGGTCGCAAATCTGAACATTTCTCGAAGAAAACGTGAAGCGCTCAAGGAAGGCATCAAGGTGACCAGCGTTAAGGCGGAGCCCGCAGACCGCATCACGATGGAAAGCAACGCCCGGTTCCTGAACCGGGAGCTCTCGTGGCTCGGGTTCAATTCGCGGGTTCTCGAAGAGGCCTACAACACCAATCACCCTTTGCTCGAGCGTTTGCGTTTCCTCGCAATCTCCGCGAGCAACCTCGATGAATTCTACATGGTGCGCGTCGCCGGCCTGAAAGGGCAGGTCGGCGCGGGCGTCGTCCTGCCGAGCGCGGACGGGCTGACGCCGGCGCAGCAGCTCGCCGCGATCGCGCACGAAGCCGGCATGCTGCTCGCCGAGCAGCAGCGCTGCTGGCGCCGTCTCAGGAAGGAGCTTGCGGGAGCGGGCATCACGGTCGTGCGGCCGGACGATCTGGCGAAAGAAGATCTCGACTGGCTCGGGGGCTGGTTCACCGAGCAGCTCTTCCCCGTGTTGACGCCCTTTGCGGTCGACCCGGCGCATCCGTTCCCCTTCATCCTCAACAAGGGGCTGGTGGTGGTGCTCGACATGCGCCGCCCGGCCGACGGCAAGACGCTGACCGGGCTTGTCTCGATCGGCCATATGGAGCGGTTCATCCGCGTCCCCGGCGAGGCGGTCCGCTTCGTGCTGCTCGAGAATGTCATCGCCTGTTTCCTCAACCAGCTGTTCCCGGGGTTCGAGATCACCGGCCAGGGAAACTTCCGCGTCATCCGCGACAGTGAAATGGAAATCGACGAAGAGGCGGAAGACCTGGTGCGCACGTTCGAATCCGCGCTCAAGCGCCGGCGGCGCGGCAACGTCATTCGCCTCACCGTCGACGGGGGCATGTCCGAGCACTTGCGCCAGTTCGTCGAGGAGCAGCTTGGCGTCGATCCGGAAGACTGCTTCGCGCTGGAGGAGGTGCTGGGTCTCGCCGACGTGAAGGAGATGATCGTCGACGACCGCAAGGACCTGCAGTTCACGCCGTTCAACGCGCGCTTTCCCGAGCGTATCCGCGATTTCGGCGGCGACTGTTTCGCCGCGATCCGCGCCAAGGACATCATCGTCCACCACCCCTACGAAAGTTTCGACGTCGTCGTGCAGTTCCTGAAGCAGGCGGCGCGCGATCCGGCCGTGGTCGCGATCAAGCAGACGCTTTACCGCACCTCCGACGACTCGCCGATCGTGAAGGCGCTGATCGAGGCGGCCGAGGCGGGCAAGGCGGTGACCGCGCTGGTCGAGCTCAAGGCGCGTTTCGACGAGGCCGCGAACATCCGCTGGGCGCGTGACCTGGAGCGCGCGGGCGCGCAGGTCGTCTACGGCTTCATCGACCTGAAGACGCATGCGAAGGTATCGCTCGTCGTGCGCCGCGAAGGCGGACGCCTCAACACCTATGTCCATTTCGGGACCGGGAACTATCACCCGATCACGGCGCTCATCTACACGGATCTGAGCTTCTTCTCTTGTGACAAGGCGCTTGGGCGCGATGCCGCGAAGCTGTTCAACTACATGACCGGCTACGCGACGCCGGACGCGATGGAGAAGGTCTCGATCGCGCCGCTGACGCTGCGCAGCACGCTCCGCAAGCTGATCGACGACGAGATCGAGCACGCGCGCGCCGGCCGGCCGGCCCAGATCTGGGCCAAGATGAACAGCCTGGTCGACTCGGACATCATTGACGCGCTCTACCGCGCCAGCCAGGCGGGCGTGGATATCGAGCTCGTCATCCGCGGTATCTGCTGCCTGAGGCCCGGGATTCCGGGGCTTTCGGAAAATATCCGGGTCAAGAGCATCATTGGGCGTTTCCTCGAGCACGGCCGGATCGTATGTTTCGGCGCGGGCAAGGGGCTTCCATCGCCGGAGGCGAAGGTCTACATCTCCTCGGCCGACTGGATGCCGCGCAACCTGTACCGGCGGGTCGAATCCCTGGTTCCGATCGAGAACCCGACGGTCAAGAAGCAAGTGCTCGAGCAGATCATGGTGGCGAACTTGAATGACGAGGCGCAGAGCTGGGAGATGCTGCCCGACGGCGGGTACCGGCGCGTCAAGGCGGCGATCAACGCCTTCAGCGCTCATACCTATTTCATGACCAATCCCAGCCTGTCCGGCCGCGGCAGTGCCTTGAAGCGCTCGCGCCCGGTGCGCCCGTTGAAATTGAGGCGAGCCTGAACGCGTGCCAGGCATCCTGACGCGTGGCCATAAGTCCGGCGTGGTCGCCGACAACAGCCCGGTTGCGGTTGTGGATATCGGCTCGAACTCGATTCGCCTCGTGGTCTACGAGTGCGCCGAGCGGACGCCGACCCCCGTCTTCAACGAAAAAGTCCTGTGCGGTCTCGCGCGCGGGCTGAATACCAGCGGCAAGCTCTCGGTCGACGGCGTGCAGATGGCGCTGGCGAGCCTGGCGCGGTTCCGCGCGCTGACAGATGCGATGGGGGTCGAGCGCATCGACGTCGTCGGCACGGCCGCCGTCCGCGACGCCGCGAACGGCGGCGAGTTCGTCGCTCTCGTGCGCGACCGTTGCAATTTCGAGGTCCGCGTCCTCAGCGGGGAAGAGGAGGCGCGGCTCTCGGCGCTCGGCGTGCTGTCCGGCATCCCGGAGGCCGACGGCCTGATGGGCGATCTGGGCGGCGGCAGCGTCGAGCTCGTTCACATCGGCGACGGGGAGACGGGCGCGCATGTGACGCGGCCGTTGGGGCCGCTCCGGCTGATGGACGCGGCGGACGGCAATCTCTCCAAGGCGCGTAAGATCATCGACAAGGAGCTGGCCGACCTCGCCTGGCTGCCCGAAGCCAAGGGCAAGCGCTTCTATCCGGTCGGCGGGGCGTGGCGCGCGCTGGCGCGGGTCCACATGGCGCAGTCGGGCTATCCGCTGCATGTCATCCATCAATACACTATCCGCGCCAAGGCGATGCTGGACTTCGCGCGGCTCGTCGGCCCGCTCAGCCCGAATACCTTGCGCAAGACGCCCGGCGTGTCGCGCGCGCGCGCCGAGGGCATTCCCTACGCCGCCTATCTGATGCAGCGCCTGGTCGAGGTGACCGGCGTGCAGGACGTGGAGTTCTCGGCTTTCGGCTTGCGCGAAGGCTGCCTCTATGACCGCCTGTCGGCGGACGAGCGCCGCATCGACCCGCTGCTCTTCGCCTGCCAGCGGGAGGCGGAGCGCGTCGGCCGCGTCACCGCCAACGGCGAGTTCCTGTTCAACTGGATGTCGCCGCTCTTTCCCGGCGAGACGCCGCGCCAGCAGCGCCTGCGCCTGGCAGCCTGCCACCTAGCGGACATCGGCTGGTCCGAGCATCCCGACTACCGCGCCGAGATGGTGTTCGACCGCATCCTGCGGCATTCCACCGTCGGGACGGATCACCCGGGCCGGGTATTCATGGCGCTGGCGGTCGCCTCGCGGCATTCCATGCTCAAGAAGGACATGATCCGTCAGGAAGCCGGCACGTTGCTCGGCGAAGAGGAAGAGGTCCGGGCGCGCAGCGTCGGGCTCGCCATGCGGCTCGGCTACGCCTTTTCCGGCGGGGTGATCGCGCTGTTGGAGCAGATGCGCCTCCACCGCGAGGCCAACAAGGTGACGCTGCTCTTGCCCGAGCATGCCGACATCCTGGTCGGCGACGTCGTGGAACGGCGGTTCCACGCGCTGGCCCGGCTTCTGTCCTGCGACGGGTCGATCGAATATTACAAGCCCGCGGCCGCCCGGGCGGCGGCGCAGTAATCCGCTTCAAGGGCGACAGGTACGCCGCGTCGGCGCTAGGCCTTCCCGTCCTCGGTTTTGATGACGGTGACGTGCCCGCCTTGTGAGGATAGTGCGACGCGGCCGTGCTTCAGATCCAGCGCCGCCTTGCCGAACAAATCGCGCCGCCAGCCTTTCAGCGCGGGCACGTCGGCCCTGTCGTCCGCGGCGATGCGCATGAGGTCGTCGGCGCTCGCGACGAGACGGCTGGCGACGTGGTTCTTCTCGCATTCGTGCTTGAGCAGGACCTTCAGCAGGTCGGTGAGCGGACCGATGCCCTGCGGCAGCCGCTCGCGCTTGGGCCGGGTGGGGATGTCCTCCTCGGGGAGCTTGAGGCCACGCTTGACCGCCTGGATCAGGCTGGCGCCCATCTTCCCCTCGGCGAAGCCCTTCGACAGGCCGCGTGTCCGGCCGAGCGCTTCTTCGCTCTGCGGCGCGTGCGCCGCGATGTCCAGAAGGGAGTCGTCGCGCAGGATCCGGTTGCGCGGGATATCGCGCTTCTGGGCTTCGCGCTCGCGCCAGGCGGCGATCTCCTTCAGCACGCCGTAAAAACGGCGGTTGCCGCCGCGCAGCTTGAGGCGCCGCCAGGCCTCCTCGGGGTCGAGCCGGTAGGTCGCCGGGTCGGTGAGGGTCGCCATTTCTTCGTCCAGCCATTCGGCGCGGCCGGATTTGTCCAGCCGGCCGGACAGCTCCTCGTAGACCGGGCGCAGATGCACCACGTCGGCCAGCGCATAGTCCAGCTGCTTCTGGGTCAGCGGGCGGCGCGACCAGTCGGCGAAGCGCGACATCTTGTCGAGCGGCTCGCCGAGCAGCGTGGTGACGATGGTCTCGTAGCCGACCTGGTCGCCGAAGCCGCAGACCATGGCGGCGACCTGGGTGTCGAAGATCGGCGCGGGGACCTTCCCCATCCGGTGGAAAAAGATTTCAAGGTCCTGCCGCGCCGCGTGAAAGACCTTCAGCACCTTGGGGTTGATAAACAGCCGGTCGAGCGGCGAAAGGTCCATGCCCTTGGCCATAGGGTCGATGACGGCGGACTCCTCCGGTCCGGCGACTTGGACCAGGCAGAGGATCGGCCAATAGGTCTTGTCGCGCAGGAACTCGGTGTCGACGGTAATATAGGAAGCGCGGCTCTGGCGGCGGCAGAATTCCTTCAGCTCGGCGCTGTCCGTTATCGGGGTGATTGCCATACTGCTCAAATACACGCAATCTGCCGCGCGCGGAAGGGCAGGCCGGCGGCGGTCGGCGTGGGCCTGCCCGCGAGCCTTTGCCGCGTGGCGAAATCAGGGATTTCCTTGACAAGCAGCGCGAATCCGTGACCTTTGCCCGGCAAATTCGAACTCCCCGAAGCCAGGGCCGTCATGCATCTATATCGCACCCACACCTGCGGCGAGCTCCGAGTCGAGCATGCCGGCGCGTCCGTCCGCCTCTCGGGCTGGGTTCACCGCATGCGCGACCACGGCAATCTGCTGTTCGTCGATTTGCGCGACCACTATGGCGTGACGCAATGCGTCGTGGATGTTTCCAGCCCGATATTCGCGGCGATCGAGAAGGTCAGCAACGAGTCCGTGGTCACGGTGACCGGTACGGTCAGCCGCCGTACGCCGGACACGGTCAATCCCAACATCCCGACCGGCACGGTTGAGGTGCGCATCGCCGAGGTGGCGGTCCAGTCGACGGCCGATCCGCTGCCGATGCCGGTCAACCAGGATGCCGGCTATCCGGAAGATATTCGGCTCCGCTATCGCTTTCTCGACCTGCGCCGCGAGGACTTGCACCGCAACATCATGCTGCGCGCGGGCGTCATCGCTTCGATCCGGCGCCGCATGATCGAAGCCGGCTTCACCGAGTTCCAGACGCCGATCCTGACGTCGTCCTCGCCGGAAGGAGCGCGCGACTTCCTGGTGCCGAGCCGGATGCATCCCGGCAAGTTCTACGCCCTGCCGCAGGCGCCGCAGCAGTTCAAGCAGTTGCTGATGATCGCCGGCTTCGACCGGTATTTCCAGATCGCGCCCTGCTTCCGCGACGAGGACGCGCGCGCCGACCGGTCGCCGGGCGAGTTCTACCAGCTCGATTTCGAGATGTCCTTCGTGACCCAGGAGGACGTGTTCAACGCCGTCGAGCCGGTCATCGCCGGCGTGTTCGAGGAGTTCGCGGACGGCCGGTCGGTGACTAAGCCGCCCTTTCCGCGCATTCCCTACGACGAGTCGATGCTGAAATACGGCTCGGACAAGCCGGACTTGCGCAACCCGCTGGTGATCACCGACGTCACGGAGGCCTTTCGCGGCTCCAACTTCGGCATCTTCGCGCGCGCCGTCGAGGGCGGGGCGGTGGTCCGCGCCATCCCGGCGCCCGGCGCTGCGACCCAGCCGCGCAGCTTCTTCGACAAGCTCAACGACTGGGCGCGCGAGCAGGGGGCGGCCGGGCTCGGCTACATCGTCTTCGACGGTGGCGAGGCGAAGGGACCGATCGCCCGCAACCTCGAGCCCGCGCGCACGGAAGCCATCCGCGAGGCCGCCGGGCTCCGTGACGGCGATGCCGTCTTCTTCGCCTGCGACAAGCCGAACGCGGCGGCGGCCTTCGCCGGCGTCGTGCGCCAGCGCCTGGGCGCGGACCTCGAGTTGGTCAAGCCGGGGCAGTTCAAATTCTGCTGGATCGTCGACTATCCGATGTACGAGCTCGACGCCCAGACCGGCAAGATCGAGTTCAGCCATAACCCGTTTTCCATGCCGCAGGGCGGGCTTGCCGCGCTGGAAAGCAAGGACCCCCTGGAAATCAAGGCCTACCAGTACGATATCGTCTGCAATGGGGTCGAGCTTTCCTCCGGCGCGATCCGCAATCACTTGCCGGAGATCATGTACAAGGCATTCGAGATTGCCGGCTATGGCAAGGACGTGGTCGAGGCGCGGTTCGGCGGCATGATCAACGCGCTGAAATTCGGCGCGCCGCCGCATGGCGGCTCGGCGCCCGGCATCGACCGCATCGTCATGCTGCTGGCGGAGGAACCGAACATCCGCGAAGTCGTTGCCTTCCCGATGAACCAGCAGGCCATGGACCTGATGATGGGCGCGCCCAGCGAGGTGGAACCGGAGCGGCTGCGTGAACTGCATATCCGCGTCAGCCTTCCGCCGGAAAAGAAGGAGTGATCGCCACTGCGTGGGATCAATGGTGCTACCGGACTTTCGACTGTCGAGATGCTGAGACGCCGCGGGCGCGCATCCCGGGAAAATGACACACGGGTGATCAGGCGGTCCCGCGATCCGCGCCCAACGATGGGACGGCGGGTCGTGGCCTGGACCACCGGCCGGCTGGCGCTGGTAGCGCTGTGTAGCGGCGCGCTGTGCGGAACGGCGGGCGCGGCCTCCGCGGATGGCGCCGCCGATATCCAGCCGCATCGCGCGGGCTACGAGCTGTCACTGAAGTCGGTGCGCTCGGGATCCGGCATCATCGACGTCAACGGCGTGCTGAGCTACGACTGGTCCGACAGCTGCGACGGCTGGATCGTCGAGCAGCGCTATGTCCTTCAGGTCGTGCGCGGCGACGGTCCCGTGGTCGAGATATCGGCGAGCTACGCCAACTGGGAATCCAAGGACGGGCTGCGCTATCGCTTCTACGTGAAGCGCACGCGCGGCGGCGAGGACGAGGACCAAAGCACCGAGATCCAGGGCGAGGCGACGCTCGACGGCAAGGGCAAGGGCGGCGTCGCGCATTTCGAGAAGCCCGAGAAGAAAGACATCAAGCTGCCGCCGGGCACCCTGTTCCCGACGGCGCATACCCTCATGCTGATGCAGCAGGCGCGCTCGGGCGCGAAGTTCGACCGCCATCCGGTGTTCGACGGCGCCGAGGTGGAGGGGCCGTCCCTGATGACCTCCTTCCTGCTGCCGCAGCGCAAGACGGTGCCCGGCGGCACCCCATCGGTGCTCACGGTGCCGCAGCCCGTCTGGCCCGCGAGCATCGCCGTCTTCCCGCCTGACGATCAGGCGGAGACGCCGAGCTTCCAGATGACGATCTATCTCCAGCCAAACGGCGTCGTGCCCGAGCTCATCATGGATTACGGCGATTTCACCGTGGTCGGCCACATGAAGATCTTCCAGAAGCTGAAAAAGGCCGAGTGCTGAGCGGCAGGCGCGTAATCTTGCCGGTGCGGCGGCTCATCCTTCGATAAGCTCAGGATGAGGTTTTCTCGTTTTGCGAGAATAAAACAGCCTCACGCTGAGCCTGTCGAAGCGTGACCGCGCCGGGACGTCCCGCCCGCCGTTAGCCATGCGGCGCGTCGGCGAACAGGTCGGGCGCGTCGGCGCCGGTTCCGGCGGAGAGATCGGCGACGCCGACCCCGATCAGCCTAAAGGCCCGTCCCGTCGCCTCCTTGCGGACAAGCGGCGCGGCCGTCTCGAAAATCGCACGGGCCTGCTGGGTCGGCACGCCAAGCCGGCGGCTGCGGGTGAACAGCTGAAACGCCGCATCCTTCAGCTTGATCGTCACGGTCCGGCCCGCCAGCCCCTTGTCCCTGAGCCGCCGCGCCACCGTCTCGCAGAGCGGCCAAAGCTCTTCCTGCAGGCGGACGGGATCACTGAGATCGTTCAGGAAGGTGGTCTCGGCCGAGATGCTCTTGGTCGGCGAGTCGGGCGTCACCGAGCGGTCGTCCTCGCCCCGGGCGAAGCGGTAGAGCCGGCTGCCGATCGAGCCGTAGCGCGCCACCAGCTCTGCTTCGCTGCGGTGCTGAAGCTGTCCGATGGTCGTCAGGCCATCCCGGCGCATCTTCTGCTGCAGCGCCTTACCGACGCCCCAGAGCAGCCCGACGGGCTTGGGCGCCAGGAACGCCTGCGCCTCGGCCCGCCCGATCACGGCGAAGCCCCGCGGCTTGTTGAGGTCGGACGCGATCTTGGCGAGAAACTTGTTGTAGCTGAGGCCGATGCTCGCGCTGACCCCGCAGTCATGCTCGATCCGGAGCACGAGGCGAGCGAGCGCGGTCGCCGGGCTGCCGCGGTGCGGCCGGTCGATCTCGCTCAGA
>CAZPFL010000112.1:0-15987 GCA_964585785.1 uncultured Rhodospirillaceae bacterium | reverse complement strand
TCGACATTCTCGCGGAAGGCCAGCCAGGCGATCGCCATCGTCGCCAGGCCTTCGAGGTTGAGCAGCAGCGACGCGCCCGCCGCATCGGTCCGGGCGAGGCCGAGCATCAGCAGCAGCGGCCCCAGGACGCCGCCCGCGAGGACGACCAGCGCGAGCCACGGCAGATCGGCGCGCCGCAGCGGCGCCTCCACGGCGGCCAGCCCGGTCAGGCTGCGCGACAGATGGAAGATCGCGAGGCCGAGCCCCGCGCCGAGATAGAGCAGCCCCGCCATCATCCACGGATCGACCGTGCCCAGCAGCAACTTGGCAAACGGCGTGCTCGCGCCGAACAAGAGCGCGGAGAGCAGCGCGAGCAGGATGCCGGTCTTGTTCATGCGTCCTAATTTACCATCCCCGCGGGGTTACACGTCTACATCGGCCTACCAAAGTGAATCGTCATTCGCCGATTTAATCGGCGAATCCATGGCAGGGACTCAGATCAGAACCGATCGTTCCGAATGGAGCGTATCGTCCTCATCGACCGCGACCGAGCCCCCTGTCACACAGCTTGCCATGGGCCACCCGGTCAAGCCGGGTGGCGACGTGTAATGGAAAGCACGAAATGGATAGAGCAAAGCGAAATCGGGGACGTGCTCGTGGACGCCACAACGCGCCATTCCTGTTCCGGCGCCCCCTACAAACCCTCCAGCTCCTCGACCGTGCGGGGCCAGTCGCCTTTGAGCAGGCGGGAGAGCGAGCGGTCGGCGAGGATGCGGCCCTCGGTCTGGCAGCGCGGGCAGTAGTTGATCTCGTTGTCGGCGTAGCGGATGCGCTGCACCTTGGTGCCGCAGATCGGACACGGTTCGCCGTAACGGCCATGCACGGCCATGTCGGGGCGGAAGGCGGTGACCTTTTCCGGGAAGCGTTCCGCCGCTTCGGCGCAGAGCCGGTCGCGCCACAGGATCAGCGTCGCCTGCGTCGCCCGATACAGCCGCTCGGTCTCCTCCGCCGACAGCGCGCGGGCGCGCGTCACCGGCGACAGGCGCGCGGCGTGCAGGATCTCGTCGGAATAGGCGTTGCCGATGCCGCTGAACAAATGCGGGTCGGTGAGCGCGCGCTTGATCGTGTGGTTGTCGCGCGTCAGCGCCGCTTGGAACGCCACGAGATCGCAGTCGAGCGGCTCGATCCCGCCCGGGTCGAGCGCGGCCAGCGCGCCCTCGCCTTCGACCACGAGAAGCGAGGCGCGCCGTTTCGTCCCGGCCTCGGTCAGGGTCAGCGTGCCGCCGGCGAAGTCGAAGGCCGCCAAATCCCGCCGCCCGGCGAGCTTCACGCCCTTCGCTTTCCAGTGCAGCCGGCCCGCGATCATCAAATGCAGCACGATCCAGAGATCGCCATCGAAGCCGATCGCGATGCGCTTGCCGACGCGGCGCAGCGCCGCGACCGTCCGTCCCTCGGCGTCGCGGATCGGCGGCTTCACGCTGCGCAGCAGGAAGGGATTGTTGAGCCGGACAGCTTCCAGCCGTTCGCCCAGAATACGCGGGTTCAGCGCGGCGAGATAGGCTTCGACATCGGGCAGCTCCGGCATCCCGCCCTACCCGCTACGCCGCGCCCGGATCACAGGGACCGCGTCGTGAACTCGGCCGGGCTGGTGATCTCGAGGATCTGGCAGTCCATCGACCGTTCGAGCAGGTCGTGCGGGATGCCCGGCGGCTGGTAAACGCAGTCGCCCGCGCCCAGCGTGTGGATACCCTCGGGGCCGTAGTCGAATTTGCAGGTCCCGGACAGCACGTAGACCATCTGGAAGTCGAGGTCGTGGCTGTGCAGCCCGGTCGGTCCCGGCATCGGCTCGCGGCAGCGGCTGACATGCGCGTTGACGCGCCCGCCGGTGGCGGCGGCGATGCCGAGATCGCGGCGCTCCAGCCAGGGGCGCAGCGGATGCGCGGTAAACGGCGTCTTCGACGCCTGCACGAAGCTGAACTTGTCGGTGCGGCCGGTCGACGGGTCCGGCTCGACGAAGGGCGTCAGCCCGGACTCGTAGGTCGGGAAGTCCTGCGGCGAGACCAGCTCCAGCACGTAGCAGTCGGCGCTGCGGTCGGACTGCTGATGGACGATACCGGAGGGCTGGCTGAGGCAGTCGCCGGGCTCGCAGCGGAAATTGCCGTACTGCGCGTAGTCGAAAACCGCCCAGCCCTTCAGCACGTAGACGACCTGAACGTCGAGGGTGTGGTAGTGCAGCCCGGTGCCGCCAGGCATCGCCTTCAGCGAATGGCTGATGCTGGCGCGCCAGCGGTGGCCGGTCGCGTCCGCGATGCCCAGGTCGCGATATTCCAGGAAGGGGCGGAGCCCGTCGCTCTTGAAGACGCCGTCCGCCGCGCGGGCGATCGAGAACTTGTCGATCCGTTGCTCAGTCCGTGCCGTCTGTGACATTGCCGGTATCCCTTTCCTCCCGTTGCAGAACGGTGCCCGGCGTCGCTCGCGGCCGGGCTATTCGTTGTCTGTCCGCGCCATGCGGCCGAGATAGCCGCCGTGGTGGCGCAGGCCGTACTCGTGTTTCGTGACGCCCTTGCGCTCCATCAGGGTGAGCGCCAGCGCATCGCAGATCGCGTTCATCACCGCCGTACTCGCCGAGGGCGTCAGCCCGAGCGGACAAGGCTCGATCACCTCGCCCATGTCGAGCACGATATCGCTGACCCGGCGAAGGTCCGAATCCGGGTGCGAGGTGACGCCGATTATCGTGCCCGATCCCAGGTGGCGGCTCAACTCCAGCGCCTCGATCACTTCGCGCGTCTTGCCGCTGGTCGAGAAGGCGACGATGCAGTCGCCATGCGCGATCATGCCGAGATCGCCATGCGCCGCCTCGCCGGGATGGACGAAAACGGCCGGCGTGCCGGTCGAGGACAGCGTCACCGCCAGCTTGCGCGCGACGAGGCCCGCCTTGCCCATGCCGGTCGCCACGACCTTGCCGGCGCAGCCGTAAAGCGCGTCCACCGCGCGCTCATAGGCATCGGTGATCTCGATGGCGCTGATCGCGGCCGCCTCGGCGGCGATGATCTGGCGCATGCGGTCCTGAACGCTCATGGCACTCCGAATTCGGTTGCTTGCCCGAAGGCACTCGCTAGTTGCCGGCAGGGCGGACTCTGGGGCCCGCCCCGGCGGCCCTTGTTTAGCGCCGGAACGACGCCGCGCCAATCTATTTGGGGATCGCCAGAGTCAAGGTCACCGTCCGCCCGCCCCGCACGATATCGACCGGGATGCGGTCACCCGGCCGGTGGAGGAAGACCGCCGTGAGCGCATCGCTCCGCTTACGGACCGGCCAGCCCGCAATCGCCGTGACCACGTCGCCTGGCGCGAGCCCCGCTTCGGCCGCCGCGCCGCCGGCTTCGACCTCGGTCACGCGCAGCCCCGCGAGGGTACGCCGTGCCGGACGCGGCAGCGGCGCGAGCGAGAGCGGCACCGCCGTCGGGATGACATGGCCATGCGCGATCAGGTCGTCGATAACGCGGGTCACAAGCGCGCCCGAGATCGCGAAATTGACGCCGATATTGGCGTCCGCCGCGCGGGTGAAAATGGCTGCGACCAGCCCGACCAGCGCGCCGTCGCCATCGACCAGCGCGCCGCCCGAGGAGCCCGGGTTGAGCACCGCGTCGGTTTGGATGAAATCCTCGATCCGGTTGAAGCCCATGCCGGTCCGGTGCAGCGCGGACACGACGCCGCAGGTCACCGTGAGCCCGACGTCGAAGGGGTTGCTGACGGTGCAGACACGCGCGCCCAGCGCCGGCTCCTCGCCCATCGGCAGCGGCGGCAGGTCTTCGTCCACCTTGAGCAGGGCGATGTCCGTCATCTCGTCGCTGCCCACGACCTCGGCGGGCAGCTCGCGCCCGTCGGCGAGGCGGACGAAGACTTGCCGTGCCTTGGTGACGACGTGGAAATTGGTCGCGATATAGCCGCCGGCGCGGATCACGACGCCGCTGCCGCTCCGCTCCTCGCCGCGGATGTCGCCCGGCGGCGCAATCGGTGCGCCCCGTTCGCGGATCGGGAAGACGGTCACAACCGATTGCAGGACGGACGCCTTGAAGGTCGGCTCGGCCCGTGCCGGCAGCGCGCCGGCCAGGACAAGGGCGACGACAAGCACCGCCCGCCGGACGACGCCGCCACCGGATTTGAGCCTCCTTGCCATCGCGATGAGACTACGCCTCATCCACCCCCGCTCGAAATTTAATTTGCCTGCACAGGCCGGGCGCAGCCGCTAGTATCGGGCCCAATGAGCGAACAACCGCCCGACCGCGGACGCATGCACGAGGAAGCGACCGGCCCGATTCTGTCCCTGCCGCCCGCCTTCCGGGCGATTGCCGCCGGCGCGACGGCGGACGTGCTGTCGATCGCGCGCGCGATGGCGGCCGAGGGCGCCGACCCGGGCCGCTTCGTCTGGGCAGAGCGGGACGACAGGGCGGACTGCGCCGTCGTGCTGGCGCCGGAGGCGCCGCTCGCGGACTCGCTGCTCGTCGCCTATGTCGCCATGGTCGCGATCGGCAATTCGCTGGGCGCGCTGCTGCCGCCGGTCGTGCCCGTCGTCTTCGGCTGGCCGGACCGCATCGTGCTCAACGGCGCGCCGATCGGCGGCATCCGCCTGCGCGCCGCGGCGACGGACGGACCCGACGCGGTGCCCGCGTGGATGGTCGTCGGCTGCACCCTCGCGCTCAAAACGCCGGCGGATGGCGACGAGCCCGGCCACGCGCCCGACCGCACGACCCTGGCGCAGGAAGGCGGCGGCGACCTGACCGCGACCGCGCTGCTGGAGGGCTTCGCACGGCATTTCCTCAATTGGATCAACCGCTGGCAGGAAGACGGCTTCGCCCCGGTCAAAGCCGCCTGGCTGGCGCGCGCCGCCGGCCACGGCCCGGCAAACCAAGGCATGGAGACGACGGGCCCCTGGGCCGACCGCACGCTGCTTCGGATGGCGGATGACGGCAGCGTGACCTTCAACGAAGGCGGCGCCGAGGTGACGCGGCCCCTTGCCGAGATCCTCGCGGCGCCGACATGGTCGCTATGACGGGGCGCGCCTGACATGCCGGACTTCTGGCTCTCCTCGGGCTATCACCTGCTGGCGCGTGACGCGGTGGGGCGGCTCGCCGTGACCGACGACTTCCTGCGCGCCTACTTTGCGCGACCCGAGATCCGACCCGTCGAAGAATCCTGTGCCGCGGAGATCGCGCTCCACGAGGCGCTGCTGGCGGACCCGCGCCGGCCGGTGGCGCTGGAAGAAATCGTGGCGATGGCCGACCCGGACGCGCAGGAGAACTATCGCCACCTGCTCGCCTTCCGCGACCACCTGCTGGCGCATGGCTCGATCGAAGGGGCCTATCTCACGCTGTTCCAATACGGCGTGCAGGTGCCGCCGCTGTTTCTCGACCAGCTCGCCCATGTCATCCTGCGCGCACTCCTCGAAGGCTGCGACGATCCGTTCCGGCCGCGCGCCGCCGAGCTGCTGTTCCGCAGCCAGCGCCTGACGCGCCAGGACGGCGCGCTCATGCTCGCCGACGAGGAAACGGTCGCGATGTATGCCGAGACGGGCGGCCTCGGCGCGCTGGGCCGGCTGCTGCAGCAGGCCGAGACGCCGGCGCGCGCGGTCACGCTCGACGTGCTGACCGAGACGAACGCCGCGCTCTACTGGGCGCGTTCCGACAAGTTCGACACGGTGCTCGACGTCAGCTTCACGCGCCCCGGGCTCGACGCGCTCTGCCGCGTGCTCGAAGGCTGGGTCCTGCATATGCTGGGCGTCGCGACACGCATCCAGCCGGTGCAGCGCATCAGCGACGACCGCTGGGTCTGGCATGTCGGGCTCGACGCCGAGGCGACCGGCATCCTCAACGATCTCTACAACGGTACGGCGGTCGATGCGGCGCGGCTCGGCCGCCTCGTCTCGCTGTTCCGCATGGAATTCGCCGACGCCAGCCTGATGCGCCCTGGAATCGCGGGACGGCCGATCTATCTCGCCATGGCGGTCGACGACCGCGACACGCTTCGGCTCAAGCCGCAGAACCTGCTGTTCAACCTGCCGCTCGCCGACTCATCCTGAAACGAGAAAAAAAGGAGGACGCCCCGATGGACGAAGATGTCTTCAACATGAGCATCCGCAAATTCCTCAAGAAGGTCGGCGTGACGTCGCAGCGCGAGATCGAGACCGCGGTGCGCGACGCGGTCGCGGCGGGCAAGATCAGCGGCGACGAGGCGCTCAAGGCGACGATGACGCTGACCCTCGACGAGGTCGGCCTGTCGGTGACGATCAACGGCGACGTGGCGCTGAAGTAGGCGGCGTTCCGGCCCTTGGATGCCGCCGACACGTGACGGCTTGGAAACTAAATAATTAGCCGTCACTCCCCGGCTTGACCGGGGAGTCTATGGTACGTCAGCAAAGAGCGGCATGACCTCTCCGCGTGGGGCCGGTCGTCCGTTTCGGATTATTCCCCATCGTCACCGCGCGGAAATGGTCGCCGCGCCCTGGACCACCCGGTCGAGCCGGGTGGTGACGCCGAGAAAAAGAGATTTATCTACTAGTAGAGGCTTACCCGCCGGTGGTGCTCATGTGGCGGTTGACGGAGCGTGGGCCGCGGCGGCGGTCGATGACGAAGTCGTGGCCCTTCGGCTTGCGGCCGATCGCTTCGTCGATCGCGTCCATCAGCAGGTCGTCGCCTTCGCTGGCGCGCACCGGGGTGCGCAGGTCGGCCGCATCCTCCTGCCCCAGGCACATGTAGAGCGTGCCGGTGCAGGTCAGCCGCACCCGGTTGCAGGATTCGCAGAAGTTATGCGTCATCGGCGTGATGAAGCCGATACGGCCGCCGGTCTCCGCGCAGCGGACGTAGCGCGCCGGGCCGCCGCTCGTGTAGTCGATCGGCTCGAGCGTCCAGCGCTTGTTAAGCTCGGCGCGCACCATCGACAGCGGCAGATACTGGTCGAGCCGCGCCTCGCCGCCGATATCGCCCATCGGCATCACCTCGATGAAGGTGAGGTCGAAGCCGCGTTCGCCGCACCAGGCGACGAGATTGTCGAATTCGTCGTCGTTGACGCCCTTCAGCGCGACGGCGTTGATCTTGACGCCGAGCCCCGCTTCCTGCGCCGCATCGAGCCCCTTCATCACCTGGTCGAACTTGCCCCAGCGCGTGATCGCGCGGAATTTTTCGGGATCGAGCGTATCGAGCGAGACGTTGATGCGCTTGACGCCGCAATCGGCAAGCTCGCCCGCGAAACGGCTGAGCTGGCTGCCGTTGGTGGTGACCGTCAGCTCGTCGAGGTCGCCGGCCTTGAGATGGCGCGACAGGCTATGAAACAGCGACATGATGTTGCGCCGAACCAACGGCTCGCCGCCGGTCAGGCGAAGCTTCCGAACACCGCGGCGGACGAAGGCGCTGCACACGCGGTCGAGCTCCTCCAGCGTCAAAAGCTCCGCGCGCGGCAGGAAGGTCATCTCCTCCGCCATGCAATAGACGCAGCGGAAATCGCAGCGATCCGTCACCGAAACCCTGAGATAGGTGATTCCGCGCCCAAACGGATCGATAAGTTTCTGGCGCTCCATCGGTGGAAAATACCTCCCGCGCTGACCGTATGCCGTGGTCTCTTTATTTATTCGCCGGTCCCCCAACTTCCAGCATAATAGTGCATCGGACGCAAGCCGGGCGGACGGCGATACCGCGAAGGCTACGTCTAAGCTAATGAAAAGGTTACTGAAAGTGGAGAGCAAGGAAACCCGCCATTTCCTGGATGGCCCCTATGCCCGGCTCGTCGCGCTGGCCTGTTTCCTCGTCTCGGCCGGCATCCTGGCCTATGTCCACCGCGACGACCTGCTCGGGCGCAAAGCGGCGACCAAGCCGGCGACCGCGGCCGACGAAGCCTTCACCCGCTGCTACGAGAAGGCCAAGACCCCAATCGACCGGATGGTGTCCGAGAAGCTGATCAAGGCGGAGGAAGCACAGCTCTTCCGCCAGCGGGCCGAAGCGCGCTGCCGGGCGCAGACCCGCGGTGCCGGCGGCCCGCCCGCCCCCGGCGGACCGGGCTTGCCGCCGGTGCGGTAGGCGTATCTCGACAATCGAGCGGGCTCATGCTTCGACAAGCTCAGCATGAGGCCGGTCATTGTCATGGATCGTACGAGAAAGCCTCATCCTGAGCCTGTCGAAGGATGAGGTCGCAGCGACAGCGCCATCGCGCCCTAGCCGTCCGCGTCGCCGTCCTTGCCTTCGTCGAGCCGGCGCCGCGCGGCCTCGATCTCCTCGCGCTCGCGCAGATAGTCGTCGGTGGTGCGCGGCTTCGGCCGTTCCGGACCGGCGAGCGCATTGTCCTTCGTTTCGAACTGCGCGATCACCCGGCAGTCCTCGCACATCTTGATCCGGTCGATCGCCGCGGCGTCCGGGAACATCGAATGGCGCGCCGCCAGCGTCGCGACGATGCGCTCGATCGTCGAGCGCGTGCCGAAGGGCTTGCCGCAGCGGATGCATTCGAACGGCTCTTCCTCCTTCAGCACGCGCGCGCGCAACGCATCCTCGCGGAAGTTGAGGCGCGGCTTCAGCGTGATGACCTTCTCGGGGCAGGTGCTGCGGCAGAGCCCGCACTGGATGCAGGCGTCTTCCTGGAAGCGGAGCTGCGGCTTGTCCGGGTTGTCCTGCATCGCCCCGGTCGGACACGCGCCGACGCAGGCGAGGCACAGCGTGCAGCCGGTCACGTCGACGTCCACCGCGCCGAAGGGCGCGCCCTGCGGCAGCGCGATCTCGTCCACCGGCTCCGGCGCCGCCTTGTGCAGGTGGCCGAGCGCCAAGCGCGTCACCGTGCGCTTGCCGCCCATCGGGATGTAGGTCGCCGGCGCGACCGCCCGCTGCGGCGGCAGCGCCCAGAGCTGCCGCTCGACCGCTTCGGGATCGACCTCGGTGATCACCGCAGCGCGGCCGCCGCCGAAGCCGAGGCCGCTGGTCAGCGCCTCGACGAGACCGATCTGTCCCGCGAGCCCGTCGAGCTCGTCGCGCCGCGCCGGCGGCACGAGCAGCAGCACCTGCGCCGCGCCGTAGGCGATGGCGGAAGCGAGAAAGTCGAAGCCGACCTGGGTGATCTCGTTGACCGTGAACGGGACGACCCGGGCCGGTAGGCCGCGGCCATGGCGCGCGATCAGGCCGATCATCTCCTCGCCATGGCGGCCGTCATGCACGAGCAGGACCGGCGCCGCGCCGCCCGCCGCGAAATAGGTCGTGAGCAGCGTGCGCAGCCGTTCCACCAGCACGCCCGGCGCCGGCATGGCGTAGGACACCGCGCCGGTCGGGCAGACGCTGTTGCAGCCGCCGCAGCCGCCGCAGACGAAAGGATCGATCGTCACCGCGTCGCCGTCGGGCGCGATCGCCGAGGCCGGACAGACGTCGAGGCAGCGCGTGCAGCCCGTGACCCGGCTGCGCGAATGCGCGCAGAGCGCGGCGTCGAAGGTCACGTAGCGCGGCTTCTCGAATTCGCCGACCATCTCGGTCAGGTCGAACAGCGCGCGTTGCACCGCGGCGGGATTGCCCGGGTCCGGCCGGAAATAACCGTCGCGCTTTTCCGGCGCCGGGAACAGCGGCGCGCCGCCGGTCAGGTCGAGGATCAGGTCGCAGGCCGACGTCGCGTCGTTGCGCGCCGCCTCGAAGCCGAGCGACGCGCGCGAGGAGACAGTGAGCGGCGCATAGTCGTTGACCACGATCTCGAAGGCGCCGAGATGCCCTTGCGCCGCCACGATCGTGCCCTTGAAGATCGGCACGTCCATGATGCGCGGCGGCGTGACATCTTCCGGCCGCGTGAGCAACAAGGTCACGTCGAGCCGTCCCGCGAGCTGGCGCGCCGCCTCGACCGCGACCGCGTCGCGGCCGTAGACCAAGCACACGCCCTCGGATTTCATGGTGACGGCCGGCACCGGCGGAATGTCGAGCGCCGCCTCGGCGAGCAGCGCCGCGATCTTGGGCGTCGCCTGCCTGCCCTCTTCCGACCAGCCCGCGCGTTCACGGATGTTGGCGAAGCGCACCGCCGGCGCATCCGGCCGCTCCGCCCGTACTTCCTCGAACAGCGGCGCTTCCTGCGTGCAGGCGGTCACGAAGGGCGCGCCCTTCTCCAGCATGGCCTGGAAATTCTCGAGCTGCGCCCGGCAGAGCTGCGTGTTGACCGCGGGCACGTTGTCCAGCCCCAGCGCCTTCGCCAGGGCCGCGGCGTCCAGCGACATGCTGTGCTCGCAATCACACAGCGCGAATGTCTTCTTGCGATCCATACGGTGCGTCGGCCGCGGTCCGTGGCAGCGCCCGTTCGGGCCATGCCGCGCACCGCCATCTCCCTTTCGTCTTCCCGATAGTGCGCCGGTTTCTTGCTTTTCTGCGCGGCGCCTACCATGGGGCAAGCGCGCCTAAAACGAAACTGCTTTTCCCCGGCCACGACTTTGGCGCGAATCCTGGCCCTGGAAATCCCGCCCCGTCACGGTATGTTGAGAGAAAGGACCTTCAAGCCGGGAGAGCGCGGTTGACCGAATCGATCGAACGCATGGCCAGCCTGCCGGTCGGCGTCATCGCCGAGCGCCGGGAGATGGACAATCCCTGGCAGGACCATCAGTGGATCCCCGTCGAGATCGTGCCGGGCGCAGGATCCGTTCCGGCGTGGCAGGAGATTGGCCGCGGCGACGGCTGGGTCCGCTATATCATCGGCAGCGCGCCGCTCGAGCTGCACCGCCGGGAAACCGAAGCCTACAAGGTTAATCTGTCGAACGACCCGCCGCAGGTCTACGTACTGCTGCGGAGCGACGACGACCCGGACGCGCCGCAGGAGATCAAGCTGTTCCTGGTCACGGCCTCCCCTTACGAGGCGCAGAATTACCTCGACACCGAGGACAACATGCTACTCAGCGTCCCGATGCCGCCCGACGTGATCGCCTGGGTCCAGGCATTCGTCGACAAGCATCATGTCGAGGAGCCCTTCTACAAGCGGAAGCGCCAGCGCTACGACCCGGACGGCCTCGGGTTCGGCGCCAAGCCGTCCTCGGACGGCGGCGGCAACGGAGGGAACGGCGTTGGCTGAAGACGAAGGCTTCCTGCGGCGCTGGGCCCGGCGCAAATCGGCACAGCAAACGCCGGCCGAGGACGGCGCCACGGCACCCCTGCCCGAGGCGGAAGACGCCGTGCCGGAAAACGCGCCGCCGGCCCGCGTGGACGCGTTGGAGAGCGAACAAGCCATCGACCTCGACGCATTGCCGGATATCGAAAGCCTTAGCGCCGATTCAGACTTCAGCATCTTCATGCAGGACGGCATCCCCGACGCATTGCGCACACGGGCCTTGCAGAAGCTTTGGCGCCTCGACCCCGCCTTTGGCCATATCGACGAGCTGCTGGACTACGCGGAGGATTTCAGCGGCGGCACGACCGCGATCGCGGCGGTCCGCACGGTTTATCAGGTCGGTAAAGGCATGCTGGGCGGCGGCGAAGAGGAAGCAGCATCGGCGACCGCCGACGTCGAAACACCAGCGGTGGATGAAGTCGCCCGTGCCGAGCTTCCCCCAAACGCCGACGTCGCCCCGGACGCGGCGGTCGACGATGTCCCGCGATCAGATACGACGGTGCGTCCGGAAGACCCGGACCGATCCGTCTGAGTCGCCAGATTTAAAACCACAAATTGTCCGGACAAAAAAATTCTGCAAAATCTCCGTAAATTATGCAGCAAAACACCACAAAACACACGGTAACTTATTGATAATTATATTTTTTATGAACGGCAATTAAGCATTTCCAATTGCCGCTCGAATTTGGATGCCCCATACTTTCCGTCATTGATACGTCAAAAGAAGATGCTGCCTCTCGTTGCAAATGGTCAGTGGACCCGCGACGAAGGAAAGGCGCCGAACCGGATCGCTCACGTGATCCTGGAACGCTAAGGGAAAGGGACTTGGCCGCGTTCAGGCCGGGTGAGAGGATGGCGCTACGGGAGGAGATCCTCGAAGAGGATCGATATCGCGCTCAGTTCTACCGGCTTCTCGGCCGACTGCTCGTGCGCGCGCCCGACGAAGACTTCCTGACGCAGTTGCGCGGCCTGCAGGGCGACGAAACCGAGATCGGCCTCGCGCTCAGTGCGCTGGTCGCCGCCGCGCAGTCGGCGACGCCGGAGTCGGTCGCCGAGGAATATCACGACCTGTTCATCGGCATCGGCCGCGGCGAGCTGATTCCTTTCGCCTCTTACTATCTCACCGGATTTTTGTACGAGAAGCCGCTCGCCCGGCTGCGCCAGGACATGGCGCAGCACGGCGTCGAGCGTGCGCAGGGCGTCAGCGAGCCGGAGGATCACATCGCCTCGCTGTGCGACATGATGGCGGGCTTCATCCTCGGCGACTTCGGAACGCCGATGCCCCTGGGTGAGCAATCGGCGTTTTTCGACCGGCATGTCCGCAGCTGGGCCGTGCGCTTTTTCGAGGATCTGGCGGCCGCCAAGACGGCGGCTTTCTACAAGCCGGTCGGCGCGCTCGGCCGCGCCTTCATGGAGATCGAGGCGACCGCGTTTCAGATGGCCGCATAACGGCGGGCGGCGGCGCGCCCGAGTCGAGCGACGAAACTGCGCCGCAGGACGCAAAGGACGGAGAGGTTAGGACCATGACGACGGACACACGCGACAACGGGCGCAAGGACGGGAACGCCAGGACGGCGCAGCGCCGCGATTTTCTGAAGCTGGCCGGACTCGGCACGCTGGCCGGCGCGGCCGCGGCGGTAGCCGGCGCGCCGCAGAAGGCGCAGGCCGCCCCGGAAAAAGCCCCATCGGCATCGGGCTATCGCGAGACCGAGCACGTCAAAAAGGTCTATGCGGTCTCGCGGTTTTGACGCGCGGTCGGTTGCGATCGCACCTGGACGTCTAGGGAAAGGGATACGTCATGCTGACTAAAAGGACGAATGGGATTGCAAGCGGCGCGCATCTGTCGAAAGCGCTGACCGGCCTGACCGGAAGCGCCATCGACCGGCGCACATTCCTGCGCCGCTCCGGCCTGGCGGCGGGCGGTCTGGCGGCCGCATCGGCGATGTCGGCCGGCACGGTCACCAAGGCGCAGGCGGCGAACCCGGCCGCCGCGGCCGGCAAGGCCGAGATCATCAAATCGGTCTGCTCGCATTGCTCGGTCGGCTGCACCGTCCTGGCCGAGGTTCAGAACGGCGTCTGGACCCGTCAGGATCCCGCGTTCGACAGCCCGTTCAACCTCGGCTCGCACTGTGCGAAGGGCGCCTCGGTGCGTGATCACGCCCATGGCGAGCGGCGGCTGAAATACCCGGTGAAGCTCGTCGGCGGCAAGTGGCAGAAGATCAGCTGGGACCAGGCGATCAACGAGATCGGCGACAAGATGCTCGCGATCCGCAAGGCGTCCGGACCCGATTCGGTCTACTGGCTGGGCTCGGCGAAGCACAACAACGAGCAGGCGTATCTCTTCCGCAAGTTCTATGCGTTCTGGGGCTCCAACAACGGCGACCACCAGGCGCGCATCTGTCACTCGACCACGGTCGCCGGTGTCGCGAACACCTGGGGCTACGGCGCGATGACGAACAGCTACAACGACATCCACAACAGCCGCGCCATCTTCCTGATCGGCGGCAATCCCGCCGAGGCGCATCCGGTGTCGCTGATGCATCTGCTCAAGGCCAAGGAGCAGAACAACGCGCCGCTGATCGTGATCGATCCCCGCTTCACGCGGACCGCGGCGCATGCCAGCGAGTTCGTCCGCATCCGCTCGGGCACCGACGTTGCGGTGATCTGGGGCGTGCTCTGGCACATCTTCGAGAACGGCTGGGAGGACAAGGAGTTCATCCGCCAGCGCGTCTGGGGAATGGACGAGGTCCGCAAGGAAATCGCGAAGTGGAACCCGAAGGAGGTCGAGCGGGTCACCGGCGTGCCCGGATCGCAGATGAAGCGCGTGGCGCGGCTGATGGTGAACAACCGTCCCGGCACCGTGATCTGGTGCATGGGCGGCACGCAGCACACCAACGGCAACAACAACACCCGCGCCTACTGCATCCTGCAGCTTGCGCTCGGCAACATGGGCGTGTCCGGCGGCGGCACCAACATCTTCCGCGGCCACGACAACGTCCAGGGCGCCACGGACATGTGCGTGCTGTCGCACTCCCTGCCCGGCTACTACGGGCTGGCCACGGGCTCCTGGAAGCATTGGGCCCGTGTCTGGGACGTGGATTACGACTGGATCAAGGGCCGCTTCGCCAGCCAGAAGCTGATGGAAAGCGCCGGCATCACGGTCTCGCGCTGGATGGACGGCGTTCTCGAAGCGAAGGAGAACATGGACCAGCCGGACAGCCTCAAGGCCATGGTCTTCTGGGGGCACGCGCCGAATTCTCAGACGCGCGGCCACGACCTCAAGAAGGCGATGGACAAGCTCGACCTGCTGGTGGTCATCGATCCGTATCCGACGGTCACCGCGGTGATGAACGACCGCACTGACGGCACCTACCTGCTGCCGGCCACCACGCAGTTCGAGACCTACGGCTCCGTGACCGCGTCCAACCGCTCCTTGCAATGGCGCGAGCGCGTGGTGAAGCCGCTCTTCGAGTCCAAGCCGGACCACGAGATCATGTATCTCTTCGCCAAGAAGCTCGGCTTCGACAAAGAGCTGTTCAAGCACATCAAGGTCAACGGCACGGAGCCGCTGATCGAGGACATCACCCGCGAATATAATCGCGGCATGTGGACGATCGGCTATACCGGCCAGTCGCCGGAGCGTCTGCGCCTGCACATGCAGCATCAGGCGACCTTCGACAAGACCACGCTGCGCGCCAACGGCGGCCCCTGCGATGGCGAGTATTACGGCCTGCCGTGGCCGTGCTGGGGCACCGCGGAGATGAAGCATCCGGGCACGCCGAACCTCTACGACACGTCGAAGCCGGTGGCGGAAGGCGGGCTGTGCTTCCGGGCGCGCTACGGCGTCACCGCGCCGAAAGTGCCCACGGTTCCGGCGTCGCTGCACGGCACGAACATGCTGGCCGAAGGCTCCTACCCCGTCGGCTCGGAAATCAAGGACGGCTATCCGGAGTTCACGATGGCCATGCTCCAGAAGCTCGGCTGGGACAAGGACCTGACCGACAAGGAGCGCATGATCATCGAGGGGATCGCGAAGGAGAAGACCAACTGGAAGACCGACCTTTCCGGCGGCATCCAGCGGGTCGCAATCAAGCATGGCTGCGCGCCGTTCGGCAACGCCAAGGCGCGGACCATCGTCTGGACCTTCCCCGATCCGATCCCGCTGCATCGCGAGCCGCTTTACACGCCGCGGCGCGACCTCGTGGCGGATTATCCGACCTACAAGGACAAGAAGTACTATCGCCTGCCGACGCTCTTCGAGAGCATCCAGAAGAAGGACTTCTCGAAGGACTTCCCGCTCATCCTGACCTCGGGCCGCCTGGTCGAGTACGAAGGCGGCGGCGACGAGACGCGGTCGAACCCGTGGCTCGCTGAGCTACAGCAGGACATGTACGTCGAGATCAATCCGTTCGACGCGAACTCGGCGGGGATCAAGGACGGCCAGATGGTGTGGGTCTACGGACCCGAGGGGCCCAAGGTCAAAGTCATGGCCATGGTCACCGAGCGCGTCGGCAAGGGCGTCGCCTTCATGCCGTTCCATTTCGGAGGCTATTTCGAAGGCAAGGACCTGCGCAGCAAATACCCGCAGGGCGCCGACCCGTATGTCCTGGGCGAGGCCGCGAACACGGCCATGACCTATGGCTACGACTCGGTCACCCAGATGCAGGAGACCAAGGCAACCCTGTGTCGCATCGAGAGAGCGTAAGGAGCGCGTGACATGGCAAGAATGAAATTCCTCTGCGACGCCGAGCGCTGCATCGAATGCAATGCCTGCGTCACCGCGTGCAAGAACGAGAACGAGGTGCCTTGGGGCATCAACCGGCGCCGGGTCGTGACGATCAACGACGGCAGGCCGGGCGAGCGCTCGATCTCGGTCGCCTGCATGCACTGCTCCGACCCGCCCTGCAAAGC
>CAZPFL010000111.1:0-16157 GCA_964585785.1 uncultured Rhodospirillaceae bacterium | reverse complement strand
TTAATCAAGACTATCTCCCTATTTTCCTCCCGGTTGCCGAAGGACCGGGAGATTCAACGCATGTTTTCTCAGCTTTTCACGATCCGTAGCCGCCTGTTCGGCTTGGTTATCCTTGCCGTGCTCGGCGCGCTGCTGATCGCCGCGGTGCAGCTCATGGCGCTGCGCAGCCAGCTTTTCACCGACCGCGAGACCCTGGTGCGCGGCGCCGTCGGGGTCGCCTATACGGCCATCGAGAACCAGTACAAGCGCTTCCAGGCCGGCAAGGTGAGCGAGCCCGAGGCCAAGGCGGCGGCGATCGCCGAGATCGAGGCGCTGCGCTATCTCGGCGACGAGTATTTCTGGATCAACGACATGACGCCGCGGCTGGTGGCGCATCCGCATCTGAAGCAGAAGATCGGTCAGGACGTCGGCGACATCGTCGATTCGAACGGCGTGCACATCTTCAAGGAATTCGCGCGGGTCGTCGGCGCGAAGGGCCAGGGGGTGGTCGCCTATTTGTGGCCGAAGACCAAAGGCGCGGCGCCGTCGCCCAAGATCTCCTTCGTGAAGGGCTTCAAGCCGTGGGGCTGGATCGTCGGCAGCGGCCTCTACGTTGACGACGTCGACGCGCTGTTCTGGCAGCAGGTCCGCAACCTCGCCATCGTTATGGGCGTGCTGCTGGTCATGCTGATCGGCGGCGGCATCGTGATCGCGCGCGGCATCAGCCTGCCGCTCGGCATTATCTCCCATCGCATGCGCGCGCTCGCGGGCGGCGACAAGACGATCGACGTGCCCTATGCGACCAAGCGCGACGAGATCGGCGACCTCGCCCGCGCGCTCGACGTGTTCAAGTCGCAGGCGCTGGAAATGGACCGGATGCGCGACGAGCAGGAGGAAATGCGCGCCCAGGCCGAGCGCGACAAGCGCGCTGCATTGGAGCGCATGGCCGACGAGTTCGAGACCAAGGTCGGCGTCATCGTCAAGGCGGTCGGCAGCGGCGCCACCGAGATGCGCGACACGGCCAACGGCATGGCGCAGACGGCCGACCAGACCAGCCAGCGGTCGACCGCCGTCGCCGCCGCCTCGGAAGAGGCGACGCGCAACGTCCAGACCGTGGCCGCGGCGAGCGAGGAGCTCTCGAGCTCGATCGCCGAGATCAGCCGCCGGGTCAGCGAGTCCGCCGCGACCGCGCGTCGCGCGGTGAGCGAGGCGGAGCGCACCAACAGCACGGTGCATAGCCTGGCCGAGGCGGCGCAGAAGATCGGCGAGGTGGTGCAGCTCATCAACGATATCGCCTCGCAGACCAACCTGCTGGCGCTCAACGCGACGATCGAGGCGGCGCGCGCCGGCGAGGCCGGTAAGGGCTTTGCCGTCGTGGCGTCCGAGGTCAAATCGCTCGCCAACCAGACCGCCAAGGCGACAGAGGAAATCGCCGCCCAGGTCACCGGCATCCAGCAGGCGAGCGGCACCGCGGTCGACGCCATCCAGGCGATCGGCAAGATCATCGCCGAGATCGACGAGATCTCGACCGGCATCGCGGCCGCGGTCGAGGAGCAGGGCGCGGCCACGGGCGAGATTTCGCGCAACGTCCAGGAGGCGGCGGCCGGCACGCAGGAAGTGTCGACCAACATCGCCAGCGTGAACGCCGCGGCCGCCGAGACGGGTCAGGCCGCCGGCGCCGTGCTGGCCTCCGCTGACGAGCTCAACGGCCACGCCGACAGGCTCAAGGTCGAGGTCGACAGGTTCGTCGCCGAGGTCCGCGCCGGCTAAGGCGTCCGCGCCTTCATTCCCAGACCGCCTTGCGCCAGGCATAGGCGATCGCGAGCGTGAACAGGATCCCGATCACGGCGTAAAGCGTGATCGTCGCCTGGTAGCCGATGCGCTCGATCAGCTTGCCCGCGACGACCAGCCCGACCGGCAGGCCGTAGATCGCCAGCGACCGCACGCCCATCACGCGGCCGCGGAAGCTCGGCTCCGTGTGCGCCAGCAGCGCGATGAACACCGCCAGCATCGAGAAGCCTTGCGCCATGCCGATCAGCACGAGCACGGCGATGCCGGCCTCCTTGAAGCCGGCGTGCGCGAACAGCAGCAGCAGCACGTACCAGATCAGCCCCTGCAGGAAGGCGGTGCGCGCCGAGTATCGCGTGCCGCCGACCAGCGCCATGATGATCGAGGCGGAGAGCGCGCCCGTGGCGAAGCCGGCGACGAGCTGCGCCAGCCCGTTCGAATCGAGGTGGTAGATCTCGCGCGCGACATAGGGCAGGAGCCCGTGCGAGAGCGGGAAGGCGGTCAGGTTGATCAGCAGCGCGAACAGCATCAGCGCCAATACCTGCGGCGTCTTGCAGACGTAAACCAGGCCTTCCTTTAGGTCCTGCCCGAAGGAGCGCGGCGCGCCGGCAAGCGCGGCGACTCCGGGCGCCCCGGTCACCGCGCGTCCCTTATAGACGCCGAGGCTCAGCACGTAGCCGGTCGCGTAGAAGGCGGTGACGACGACGAAGGCGGGGCCGACGCCGAGCAGCGAGAACAGCCCCGCGCCGACCAGCGCGCCGGCGATGCGCGCGGAATCGGCGGTCGTGCGCGACAGCCCCATCGCGTTGGTCAGGCAATAGCTCGGGATCGTGTCGCCGATCAGCGAGTTGCGGATGACCAGGTCGGACGGCCGCACGATGCCGCCCAGCGCCGACAGCGCGAAAACGTAGACCGGGTTCAGCATCCCGGCGAAGGCGAGCGTCATCATGGTCGCTGCGTTGAGCGCGAAGAAGGCGCGCAGCGTGTAGAGCACCGTGCGCCGCGGCAGCTTGTCCGCGACGACCCCCAGCATCGGCGCGAACAGCGTGCCGATATATTGCAGCGAGCCGAAGACCGCGAGCAGGAAGACGGAGTTGGTATGGATCAGCACATACCAGCTCAGGATGAGCGTCTCCATCTCGAACGCCCAGGAGGTGAACAGGTCGGACGGCCACTGGAAGCGGAAGCTGCGGACCCCGAACGGCGCCAGCGGCGATGCGGTGGTGACTCTCTGCACGTTCTTGCTTTGCCTCGCCGCGAACTCTGGCGCGTTTCCCCGGCGGAAACCTTCCGCTTGGATCAACCATACAGCGAAGGCCCGGGCGGTGGTCAAATCTTGAGCAAACGCGCGGGCGAGGACAGGGCCAATAGCCGTGGGCGTTGCGGTCCGCTGGGGCGGGGAGGGATGCTCATCCCCTCGGGCGATCCCCTCGGGCGTCATTCCACGGCTTGTCCGTGGAATCCATTGGACGGGCGCGATTCCAGACGGTCAGCGCCGCTTTGAAAGACCGCGCCATGGATGCCACGCATGAAGCGTGGCATGACGAAATATATGTAAATTTCAAAAGAAACCGTCACTCCCGGGCTTGTCCCGGGAGTCCATTGGGCGGGCGGCAGCCCTGCGGCGTCGTGGCATCGGAAGCGCGGCATGGACTCGCGGAACAAGTCCGCGAGGGACGATCTTACTTATCGGACACCCTCACCCCGGCATCGGCCATTGCATGTCGGAGACGAAGGGCGGGCAGCTGTTGATGCGCGCCAGATCGGCCGGCTTCGGGTCGAGGGCCACGCGGCAGTCGTCGTCGAAGATCATCGTCGGCCGCGTTTCCGCCGCATACGGCGTCCAGGACGGCAGCCCGGCGTGGTTCGGGTTGCCGCTGCGGGCGAAGGCGATCCAGGCGCCCATGACGGCCTGGGTCAGCGCCTCCTGCCTGGGCCCGGTGCCGGTGAACTCTTTGGCGATCTCGGTGTTGCCGAAGACGAAAGGCAGGCAGAGCGTGTGCGGCGTCTTCAGCATGCCGTCGAGCACCGGCGTCTTCCAGGTGAACTCGTAGAGCCAGACCGGCGCACCGCCCTGCTTTGCCTTGCGCTCGGCCGCCTCGACGGCGTTGCGGCGGTACTGGTGGTCGCTCGCGATGACGTTGAAGAGGTCGCGGCCCGAGGCTGTCGGGCGGCTCTCGCGATAGCCGGCGATCACCGCTTCGGCCTTTGCCGCGTCGATGCCGACGAAGCGCGCGACTTCCTTGACCAGCTGCGCCGGGTCGAGCGGCAGGGTCTTCGGGTCGGCGGTGATGTCGTAGAAGGACTTCTCGGTCTCGCAGGAGCCGATCAGGAGCGGCACCTCATGCGCCAGGTCGGGCGCCGAGAGATCGAAAGGATGGTTCGGGACGACGCGGCCGTCGACCACCGGGCGGAAGCTGTCGTTACCGCCGGCCGCGGCGACCGCGGCGCGATAGGCCGCGAGCAGCTTGTCCGCCGGCGCGTCCTGCAGCTTGGCCGCGTCCTTGGCCGTGAGTCCGAACTGCGCCAGCAGCCGCTCGGCCGCGCGGGACGCGTTCTCCGCCGAAGCGAGGCGGAGATGCGAGGAGGAGCTCTGCATGATCGCCTTGTGGAACAGGCCCTTGGCTTCCGGCATGGCCATGCAGACGGCGACCTTCGAGCCGCCGCCGGACTGGCCGAAGATCGTGACGTTGCCGGCGTCGCCGCCGAAGGCATCCGCATGGTCGCGCACCCAGCGGAGCGCCGCGACGATGTCGAGCATGCCGGCGTTGCCGGCCTCGGCAAAGCGCGCGTCCGCCGCGCCCGCGCCGGGAAGATGGGTGAAGCCGAAGGCGCCGAGCCGGTGGTTCAGCGTCACGACGACGAGGTCGCCCGCGCGCGCGAGGTTGCTGCCGTCGAGGCCGGGGGCGCTGCCCGCGCCGCGCTCGTAGCCGCCGCCGTGCAGGTAGACCATGATCGGGCGCTTGCCGCCGTCCTTCAGCCCCGGCGTGAAGACGTTCAGCACCAGGCAGTCTTCGCTGGTCGGCCGGCCGTCGCGGATCCAGGCGTTGGCCGGGCGGACCACGCCTTCCTGCTGCGGCGCGCGCGGGCCGTATTCGAGCGCGTCGCGCAGCCCGGGCCAGGCCGCGGGCGGCGCGGGCGGCAGGAAGCGCCGCGCGCCCGCGGTCGACGCGCCATAGGGAACGCCCTTGAAGCTGTGGATGCCGTTCTCCGTCGCGCCGCGCAGCTGGCCATAGGCGGTGTTCGCGACGATCGTGCCGGGCTGGGTCTGGATATTCATGGCGGGTCCTCCTGGGCGATTCCCTGGGGCGGGTCCTTCGGGGTGCGCGTTCAGAATAGCCCTGATTGGGGGCCTGCGCTAATCAGGGCGAGGCCGCATGAGCGCTGCAGGAATGCCATGCGTCCTTCGACAGGCTCAGGATCAGGGGGTATCTTCGGGGCATTGAGAAAGAGCCTCATGCTGAGCCTGTCGACGCACGCACAACGGCAGTCCCAATTCGTTGTTAAGCGATTGGCACCTGATTTCCCCGCCGCCTGAAACAATTGAAACAGTTCGCGCGCCTGCCGGACATGCTACGGAAATGCGGCGGCGATAGGGTCCGCGCGCCATTCACCCTTTGAGGATACACCCATGCTGTTCCATGCGTCCTTTCCTTCCCGCGATCCGAAGCGGGCGGCGGAGGCCGTCGCCCGCCTGTGGCGCGGCAAGTCGTTTCCGTTCCCGGTCTTCCCGGATGCCTATATCGCCATCGAAGGCGACAGGTTCGGCAGCAGCATCGAGTTCATGCCCGCCGGCCGCGTGCTGGTGCCCGGCGGCGAGGAGGTCGTGTCCGAGCAGCGCCCGGCCGGCCCGACCGAGACGCATCTCGCCATCGGCACGCCGCTCTCCGAGGAAGAGGTGCACGCGCTAGCGAAGGAATATGGCTGGCAGGCCCGTACCTGCTGGCGCGGCGAGACGCTGTTCCGCGTGATCGAGTTCTGGATCGACGACACCTTCCTGATCGAGGTGCTGACGCCCGAGATGCAGCGCGAATACACAGGCTTCCTGACGCCGCAGAATTACGAGAAGCTGCTCGAGGCGATGTCCGCCGTGGCCTAACCGCGGCGCGTACAGCGAACCACGCCCGCGAGCGCGCCTCAGTCGTCGCCGAGGCTCGCTTCGCGGGCGTCCCGCTCGAAGATCTCTTCCAGCTCCTTCGCCCATTCCCGCGACAGCGCGACCATGCAGGCGTCGTCGTCGCGCCGGTCGTATTGCGCGACCAGCGCCTTCTCGTCCTGCTCGCGGAAGGTCTCGACCGTCCGCTCGGCCTCGCGCTCGGGCAGGCCGAGCAGCGTCAGCAGGCTCTGCGCGGTCTTCAGGCTGGAATGGAAGGTCTCGCGCCAGATGTCGGTGACGCCGACTTCCATCAGGCGGTAGGCGTGGTGGCGGTTGCGCGCGCGGGCGAGGATGCGCAGGTTCGGGAAATACTTGATCACCGTCTCGGCGGTGCGCACCGAGGTCTCGATGTCGTCGATGGCGAGCACGAAGAACACCGCCTTGTCGGCCCGCGCCGCGCGCAGCAGATCGAACCGCGAGGCGTCGCCGTAATAGACCCGGTTGCCGTAGCGGGCGACGAAATCGACCTGCTCGGCGCTCGCTTCCAGCGCGGTGAAGCCGATCTTCTTGGCGCGCAGGATGCGCCCGACGATCTGTCCGTAGCGGCCGAAGCCGGCGATGATCACCTGGTTGTCCTCGGGTGGCGTGACGTCGTAGGGGCGGTCGCCCGGGCCGGCCTTGCGCGCCGCGAGCAGCCGCTCGACCGCGAGGAAGAGGAACGGCGTGACTGCCATCGAGAAGGTCACGACCAGGATCAGCAGGTCCGACACCGCGGCCGGCATGACGCCCGCGCCCACCGCGATGTTGAAGATGACGAAGGCGAACTCGCCGCCCTGCGAGATGGCGACGGCGAGCAGCAGCGACGCGCGCCGGTCATGGCCGGATAGCCGCCCGAGCGCGAACAGCACGGCGAATTTGAGCGCGGTCAGGCCAAGCACGAGCTCCAGCACGAGAACCGGCTCGGTCGCGAGCAGGCCGAAATTGACCGACATGCCGACGGCGATGAAGAACAGGCCGAGCAGCAGGCCCTTGAACGGCTCGATGTCGGCCTCGAGCGCATGGCGGAACTCGGAATCGGCGAGCAGCACGCCGGCGAGAAACGCGCCGAGGGCCATCGACAGCCCGGCGCTCTGCATCAGCAGCGCCATGCCCGTGACGGTCAGCAGCGCGAAGGCGGTGAAGATCTCGCGGACGCGCGAACGCGCGACCAGCCTAAGCGCGAAGCGCAGCGCGAAGCGGCCGACCAGGATCACCGCGGCGACGATGCCGATCACCGTCGCGACCGAGATCAAGGTGTCCACCGCGCTCGCCTTGCCGTGCCCCTGCGTGCTCAGGAAGGGCAGCAGCGCCAGGATGGGAATAGCGGCGAGGTCCTGGAACAGCAGGATCGAGAAGGCGGTGCGGCCGTGCCGCGTGGTGAGCTGGCCCTTCTCGGCGAGCACCTGCAGCGCGAAGGCGGTCGAGGACAGCGAGAGGCCGAGCCCGACGGCGAGCGCCGTGCGCCACGGCACGTCGAACAGCATGGTCGCGCCGGCGATGATCGCCGCGGTGACCACGACCTGCGCGCCGCCGAGCCCGAAGACCGGCCGGCGCATCGTCCACAGCCGCGCGGGCTGCAGCTCCAACCCGATGACGAAGAGCAGCAGGACGACGCCGAACTCGGCGATGTGCAGCACGCTGTCGACGCCGGTCACGAGGCGAAGGCCCCAGGGGCCGATGGCCGCGCCGGCGACGAGATAGCCGAGGATGGCGCCCAGGCCGAGCCGGCGCGAGATCGGCACGGCGATCACCGCGGCGCCGAGGAACAGCGCCGCCTGGCTCAGGAACGACATGGCGCGCCCTCCGGCGGCGGCATTCCCATGACGGCGTCCTCAGTTTTCGGGCAGCGGGATGAACTCGTCGTCGCCCGTGACCTTGGCGAAGCGGCCGGCCTTCCAGTCGGCCTTGGCCTGCTCGATGCGCTCGGCCGAGCTGGAAACGAAGTTCCACCAGATGTGACGCGGCCCGTCGGCGCGCGCGCCGCCCAGCACCATCAGATGCGTGGCGCCTTCCGCCGTCACGTCGATCGGCTGGCCCGGGCGAAACGCCAGCATGACGCCCGGCTCGAAGCGCTCGCCCGCGATCTGGACCGCGCCGGTCAGCACGTAGAGGCCGCGCTCCTCGTGCTCCGTCGGGATGGTCAGCGTCGCGCCGTCGGCGAGGCGCATGTCGGCGTAGAGCGTCTCGGTGAAGACGCCGACCGGCGACCGCTTGCCCCAGCCGGTGCCGGCGATGAGCGTCGCCTTGATGCCGTCGCCTTCGATGCGGGGCAGGGCGTCCGCCTTGAAATGCTCGAATCTGGGCGCAGTTTCCTCATGCGTCTTGGGCAGCGCGAGCCAGGTCTGGATGCCGTAAAGGCTTGGGCCGCCGGGGCGGAGCGCGTCCGGCGTGCGCTCGGAATGGGCAATGCCCGCGCCGGCCGTCATCCAGTTGACCTCGCCCGGGCGGATCGCCTGCACCGAGCCGACGCTGTCGCGGTGCATGATCTCGCCCTCGATCAGCCAGGTAACCGTCGAAAGCCCGATATGGGGGTGCGGGCGGACGTCCATGCCCTTGCCCTGCGGCAGCGTCGCCGGGCCCATCTGGTCGAAGAAGATGAAGGGGCCGATCATCCGCCGCCGTGAGGAGGGCAGCGCGCGCTTCACGTCGAAGCCGCCGACGTCATGCGTCTTCGGAACGATCACGGTTTCCACCGGCGGGCAATCCGCCGGGCTCGAACAAACGGCGTCCTGCGCCGGTTGCCAGCTCATCCTTGCCTCTCTCTGTCTTGCGCCTGTCAGGAGAGTGATAATGGGCGTCTAGGATGCCAGCGGCAACGCCGCAGCGCCGGATCGCACCGGCCCTGTGATCAATTTGTCGTATCGCGCGTTGTCGTACCGCGTGCCGGGCGGGCGCGGCGGATTTGCACGAATAGGCTAGGACTTAAGGTGCGTGTCCCGGCCGGCCGCTAAACGGTAACCTGCAACCCTCGCGATAGGCCGGGCGCCGGTCGCGCCGCCCGCGGCGCCGGTCTTCCGAAGACGGTGGCCGGACGTAACCGGCCGCCGGCCGAGCATTATTCGTTAAATTATTGAATTAACATATTTAATCGAACGGGCGCCGAAGCGTTGCTGAAGCTCATCATACAGGGCGGATTGGCCTTGCTCCTGCTGGTCGTGATCGGCGGCATCGCCGTCATCGCGCCGTTGAGCCAGCAGGTCGGCAAGCTGGCCGAGCGCGTCGCCGCGCTGGAGCAGGCGGGCGCTAAACCCGCGCCGCCGGCGCCGGTGGTCGATCTCAAGCCGCTGCAGGCGCAGATCGGCGCGCTGACGGCGCGCGTGGCCGCCCTGGAAAAGCGCCCCGAGCCGGCGCCGGTGGACCTCACGCCGATCGACGACAAGCTGGCGGCGCTCGCCGGCCGGCTCGACGCCGTCGAACAGCGCAAGCCGCCCGCCCCGGTCGATCTCAAGCCCATCGAAGAGCAGGTTGCCGCGCTCGCCGGGCGCCTGGAGGCGGTGGAGCAGCGCAAGCCGGCCGCGCCGGTCGATCTCAAGCCGGTCGAAGCGCAGGTTGCGGCGCTTTCCGCGCGCCTGGACGCGCTGGAGCAGCGCAAGCCGCCTGCGCCCGTCGATCTCGGCCCGCTGCAGGCGGCGCTCGCCGCGCTCGCCCGCCACGTCACCGCGGTCGAGGCGCGGGAGATCCCGAAGCCAGCCGATCTGACCCCGTTGCGGCGCGAGCTCGGCGACCTTTCCGACCGCGTGCAGCAGCTCGAGCGGCGCGAGGTACCGCCGCCGGTCGATTTCGTGCTGCTGAAGCAGCAGGTGAGCGATATGGCGCAGCGCCTCGCCGTGCTGGAAGGCCGCCCGACGCCGCCGGCGGTCGATCTCGCGCCGATCAAGCAGGCGATCGACGAGCTCGCGCAGCGCCTCGCCGCGGTCGAAAAGCGCCCGGCGCCGCAGCCGCTCAACCTGCGCAGCCTGACGCAGCAGGTCGGGAAGCTCGCCGCGCTGGTCGAGACGATGGAGCGGCGGCAGGCGGCGCCCACGGGCCCCGTGGGGCGCGACGCGCTGTGGTCGCTGCACCAGGAGATCAACAAGCTCGCCTACCGGGTGGACGCGCTCGAGGACGGGCGCGGCGGAACCGCCGCCGCGCTCGCCGCGCTGCGCAAGCAGATTCGCGCGCTCGACCAGCGGCTCGACGCGCTGGCCAAGCGTCTGCCGTCCAAAGGGGGATAGCGGGCGAAACCGACTGTTGGGGAGACGATGTCGGAGTCACGCCGATGGAGCCCGTAGCAGACAATTGGACCGATCGTCCCGGCACGATGTACGAGGTCGTGCTCCGGTGGGCAAAGCGAACCCCCGGCGCGCCGGCCGTCGTCGCCCCGGACCGGTCGCCGCTCACCTATCGCGACCTGCTGACGACGGTCGACGGCATCGGCGCGACACTGAACGGCTGCGGCTTTGGCCGATCCGACCGCGTGGCCGTCGTCCATCCCGCCGGGCCGGACATGGCCGTGACGATCGTGGGCGTCTGGAGCCACGCCACCGCGGTCCCGCTCAACCCGGCTTACACGGCGGCGGAGTTCGCCATGCATTTCCGGGACCTTGGCATTCGTGTCGTTGCCGTCGCGGCGGGAATGGACACGCCGGCGCGCGCCGCCGCGCGGATGCTCGCGATTCCGGTGCTCGACATCGTTCCGCACCCCGGCGACGGCGCCAAGGCCGTTCGCCTCGAAGGGACCATGCGCGGTGTGGCGCGTCAGCCGGGCCCGGCGGCGCCGGACGACGTCGCGCTCGTGCTCACCACCTCCGGCACGACCTCGCACAGCAAGATCGTGCCCATCCGCCATCGCCAGATCGTCTATCGCGCCGAACGGACCGCGCGCGATCCGGCGCTCGGCGCGGCCGACCGGTGCCTCGTCCTGAACCAGCTCTTCCACCATGCGGGGATCGTCACCGGCTGCTGCACCGCGCTGTCCACCGGCGGCAGCTTCGGTCACCTGACGGATTTTTCCGTCGGCGGCTTCTTCCGCGACCTGGCGCGCGTGCAGCCCACATGGTGCACGGGCAGCCACGCCTTCTATGCATCCGTCTTCGGGCACGCGGCGGCGCATACGGAGGAGATCGCGCGCGCCAGCGGCGGCCTGAAATGGTTCCGCGTCGGAAACGGACGCTTCGAGCCGGACGAGGCTGCGGCGGTGGAGGTGGCGTTCGGCGCCAGCGTTATCACGGCCTACGGCACGTCCGAGACCGGCACCCTCGTCACGGAGCCGCTGGCGGGCAAGGACCGCAAGCGCGGTAGTGTCGGGACACCGATTTATCAAGGCGTCGCCATCCTCGGCGAGGGCGGCCAGGCGCTGGGCCCGCGCGCGGTGGGCGAGGTCGCCGCGCGCGGACCGATGGTCTTCGACGGTTACGAGAACGATCCCGAGGCCAACCGCGCCGCCTTCACCAACGGCTGGTTCCGAACCGGCGACCAAGGCTATCTCGACGAGGACGGTTACCTTTTCCTGACCGGCCGCATCAAGGAGATGATCAATCGCGGCGGCGAGAAGATCACGCCAAACGAGGTCGATCGCGCGCTCCTGGAGCATCCCGACGTGTCGGCGGCGGCGGCGTTTGCGATCCCGCATCCGTCGCTCGGCGAGGATGTGGCGGCCGCGGTGGTGGCGAAAGCGGGCGCGGCGCTGACGGAACGGGCGCTGGCGCGGTTTCTGCGGGACCGCCTGGCCGACTTCAAAGTGCCGCGCCGTTTTGTGTTCGTGGATGAAATTCCGACGAGCGCGACCGGGAAGATCCAGCGCAACCAACTGGCGGCGGCCTTCGGCCTCGATGGGGCCGGCGAAGCGGACATTGCGGATGCGGCGGATCGCGCCGCGGCATCGCGTCCCCCGACGGCGTTGGAGGCGCGTCTGGCGGCGGTGTGGGCCGAAACGCTCGGCCTGGAGCGGGTAGGGCTGCATACGACCTTCTTCGATCTCGGCGGGGATTCGCTGCTCGCCGTCGAGCTGTTCCTGCGGATCGAGGAAACGCTCGGCTGCCGGCTGCCGCGCTCGGTGCTGTTCGAGGCGGCCACGGTCGCCGAGATGGCGGACCATATCGAGAAGGCGGCGCCGTCCCGCTGCCTCGCGCCCATTCAGCCCGACGGCGAACGGCCGATTTTCTTCGGCGTGCATGACGTTAACGGGGAGGTGCTGAACTTCCGCGCGCTGGCGCGGCACCTCGGCGAGGATCAGCCGTTTTACGGGATCCAGTCGATCGGCCTGGACGGCACGGAAACGCCGCTCGCGCGGATCGAGGACATGGCGGCGCGCTACATCGCGGAGATCCGCCGCGTGCAGCCGGCGGGACCCTACTATCTCGGCGGTTATTCGATGGGCGGCCTGATCGCCTACGAGATGGCGCGGCAGCTCAACGCGGCGGGGCACGCGGTCGGCTTGATCGCGCTGTTCGATACGAGCCCGAGCCACGGGATTAGGCGTACCGGCCTGTCGGGCTGGTTCGAGCAGGGCGGGAACCTTCTTGCCGACCGCAAGCCGCTGTCGATCGCGAAATACACGGGACGCGGCTTTCTGAACCTGGCCTGGGTCGCCCGCGCGGGCCTTTGGCGTCGTCTGTTTGCGATCGCGTGGCGGCTGTGCGCGCACGGCGCACCGATGATTCCGCGATGGCTCTGCCGGCCCGTCGCCCTGAACCTGATGGCGATTCGATCCTATCGCCTCAGGCCGTATGCGGGCGACGTGGTGCTCTTCGCGGCGGAGCGCTATGCCTGGGATCGCCGGGATCCGCACGCGGGCTGGCGCGCCTTGGTGCGCGGCGATCTGGGCATCCGGCCGATCGAGGGTCGCCATCACGAAATTCTCGAAGAGCCGTATGTCAGAGGCTTGGCGCGGAAGCTGTCCGATTGCCTTCGCGAAAGACGAACCGGTGCGACCTGACCGCGCCGGACACGCCGCGGCCTGTCGCTTTCGTCAAAGCGGGATCGCCAGCAAGGTGTCGATCTTCTCGCTGTCGAGCACGACGATCCGTTCCAGGAATCGGTAGGTCTCAGCCGAAATGTCGATCCGGTCGAGATAGCGCCCGGTGGCGAACAGCGACGTAGCGCCGTCCTGCATGATGCGGGCGCAGATGAAGTGCGAATGCGCGACCGCGACGCCGTCCGCCGCCGATTTCAGCCGGATCGGCCCGACGACGTGGCGGTAGCGGTGCGGCTCGAACAGGTTGGCGCGCCGGATCGAGAAGACGCGATCCTGCAGCATGCCCTGCGTCGCGGCATACATCACGCCCTGGCGCATCCCGGCCTCGTAGTTGGCGCGGCAGATCACGAGATACTTGCAGGGATCGGCGAACAGCGCCGGCCATTCTTCCAACCGGTCCTCGTCGATCCGCTCGGCATAGTCGCCGATCAGTTCCTCGACGCCTCGGCGGACCGCTTGCATGTCCATGCTCAGTCGCCCATCAGCATGCGGTAGTGCTTCCAGAAGCCGCGGATCGCCGCCTCGCTGGCGCGGAACTTCTGCGATTCCGCCTCGTGCCCGCCCATCATGACGTAGCCGCTGCCGTCGTCGTTGTAGCGGATGGCGCGCTGAACGAAGCCACCGACGCAGCCGTCCTCCATCGCGACATAGCCGGCCGGGCCGATCAGGTTGCCCTGGCGCAGCCGGCGCTCGGTCATCGCCTCGTCGTCGGTGTCGAAGCCGAGATGGATCCATTCCAGCTCGGTCTTGTCGACGCCGCGCGGCCGGACCACGCGCACGGCGATCGTATTGCGCACCTGCTGCAGCACCATGCCGGGGAAGATCGTCAGGATCTGCACGGAGAGCCCGTCGCCATATTCGTCCACGGACTCGACGACCGAGCTGTCCTGCAGCTGGAAATCGCTTTCCGAGCGCAGGCCGGCGTCCTTGTAGGCTGCGCTCTCCGCCGCATAGTCGAGCATAGCGTAGGTGTAATGATTGCCGCCGTCGTGATTGATGTAGATCCCGCCCGGCATGGTCAGCTTGTTGATCTTAAAAGTCGTCAGGAAGAGATGCAGGATCGAGGCGTGATAGGTGTCCTTCACATTCTCGAAATAGAGCTTCCAATTGTTCGGCAGGACCTGCGTGTTGCGGCCGAGGATGTGCGGCGTGCGGTTCATCACGCGCAGCAGGCCGCGCGTCACGTCCGGGCCGAGCCAGCTCTCTAACTCGGGCGCCGCGTCGCTGAAGGTGCCGAAGACGAGGCCGCCCAGCACCGCGACGCGAAGACGGCGCAGCGCGTGCTCTTCCTTGCGGAACTCCGGCGCCATGCCGCCCTGGCCCTTGACGCCCTTCTCGAAGGCCACGCCGGTCAGCTTGCCGGCGAGATCGTAGGTCCAGCCGTGGTAGATGCAACTGAACTTCCGGACGTTGCCCTGGCGTTGCAGGCAGAGCAGGTTGCCGCGGTGGATGCAGCGGTTGACGAAGGCGTTCATCGCGCCGTCCGCCGCGCGGCAGACGATCACCGCGGTCTCGCCGACGGTGGTCGAGACGAAGTCGCCCGGCTTGGCGAGCTCGATCTCCAGGCAGAGATAGTGCCAGGTGGGCCCCTGGAAGAGGCGTTCCTGTTCGAGATCGTATTGATGCTGGTCGGTATAGACACGGAACGGCACTTCGCTGATCCCGTTGGAGGGCCAGGAAACGCCGGGCTCGGGCGTCGGTCCGGATTGAGATCCCGATTGAGACATGGGTGCGCTCCCTTTGCCGCGGTCTTGCGTCGCCGCACGGTCGGAAGGGCACAGGCTCCCTGCGCGAGGGGGCTCAATCGGCAGTAGCGCAGGGTCGGATCCGCTTCACGCCGCGCTTATGCGGCCATCCTACACCGCTTCCGATCGGGACGACAGCGAGGCGGAGGCCCGGCGCTCAGCTCTGCGCCAGCGCGGCGGTCACGTCGCGGAAGGACAGGCCGTCGAAGGCGGTGACGACGTCGACGACCGTCGGCTTGCGCGCGGCGAGGGCTTCCTCGATCGCGCCGGCGATCGCCGCCGGCTGCTCGACGCGGATGCCGTTCACGCCGATCGCCTTGGCGATGTCGGCGAAATTCATGTCCGAGAAGCTGCTGTTGATCGTGCGGTTGCCCTGGCCGTGCTTGACCCAGCCGAGCGCGCTGTTGTTCAGCACGACGACGACGATCGGGATGTTCTCGTCGCGCGCGGTCATGATGCCGTTCATCGCCATGCTGAAGCCGCCGTCGCCGGTGACCGCGATCACCTGCCGGTCGGGGAAGACCAGCTTGCCCGCGAGCGCCGCCGGCACCGCATAGCCCATCGCGCCGATGCCCGGCATGAGCAGGCTGCCCGGCCCCTTGGTCTGGAAGAAATGCGTCATGAAGAGGCGGTTCTCGCCGGCGTCGCAGGTGACCAGCGCGTCGTCCGCCATGACGCGGTGCAGCTCCTTGAACAACCGCGGCGGCATGATCGGCACCGCGTCGGAGTCGTAGAGCGGGTCGGCGAAGAAGCCATGCTCTTCGCGTGTCGCGTCGAGTGCCGCCTTGCGCGCGGCCACCGCATCGGCCGAAGGCGCACCGGCCGCGTCGACGGCCTCGGTGATCTGTCGCAGCACCAGCGCCGCGTCGCCGATCACCACCGTGTCGCAGGGATAGGTCCAGCTCGCGTTCTTGGGCTCGATGTCGATCTGGATCAGCGTCTGACGCGCCGGATCGATCAGGGCGGGGTTCTCGTTCGTCGTGTCCGCCGGGCCGAGCCGCGTGCCGACGGCCAGCACGAGGTCGGCCGCGCCGATATAGGCGTTCGCGGTCGCCTGCCCGAAATTGCCGCAGGTGCCGAGCGCCCAGTCATGGGTCTCGGCAATGACGCCCTTGCCCGACGCGGTGGTCGCGACCGGCGCGCCGAACTGGTGCGCGAGCGCGGCCAGCGCGTCATAGGCCTGGCTGATGCGCACCCCGTTGCCGGCGATGATCACCGGCCGCTCGGCTGCGCGCAGCGCGTCGGCCGCCGCCGCGACGCTGGCCGGATCGCCCGGCAGCTTTGCCGGCAGATAGGCGGCTGTGTCGTAGAGGAAGGGCCGCTTCGCCGGATCGATGGGGCCGCCGAGGAAGGCGTTGCTGTTGAACACGATCGCGACCGGCCCGCGCTCGCCGCTGAGCGCGTGCTTGACGCCGAGCTGGACCGCGTGCACCGCCTCGGTCGGGGTCAGCGCCGTCAGCGTTTGCTTGGTGATCGCGGCGAGCGCGTTCCGCGTATCGGCCGAGCCGTACTCGCCGCGGCCGCTCTGATAGGGCGCGTGCTGCGCGAAGGGCGC
>CAZPFL010000110.1:0-16157 GCA_964585785.1 uncultured Rhodospirillaceae bacterium | reverse complement strand
GCCGACAACTTCGCCTGCGGCAGCTCGCGCGAGATGGCGGTCTGGGCGCTGATGGATTTCGGCATCCGCTGCGTAATCGCGCCGAGCTTCGGCCAGATATTCTTCAACAACTGCTTCCAGAACGGCCTCTTGCCGGTCGTGCTGCCGCTGAAGGAGATCGAGGCGATGGCCGCCGAGATCGAGCAGAGCCAGGGCGTGGGCCGGATCAAGGTCGATCTGGAGAATTGCGTGATCGTCACACCCGGCGGGAAGAAAATCCCTTTCGGGCTCGACGCGATCCGCCGCGAGGCGCTGCTGCAGGGCCAGGACGCGATCGAGCAGACGATGCAATGGGACGCCGACATCGCGGCGTTCGAGAAGCAGGACCGGGAGCGCTTTCCATGGATTTATGTGAGGGGGTGAGGTCCAGCGTTCTTCGCGCTCATGCTTCGACAGGCTCAGCATGAGGGATAGAACTTTCTTGTAACAAGAGAACCCTCATCCTGAGCTTGTCGAAGGATGAGTCCGCTCCCTACTCCGCCGCCTGATCCTTGCGCTCGGGTCCCACCACACTGAGCCCGCAACGGAGCGCTTCCAGGCCGATGACCACGTCGGGCTGGACGTTGGCGATGTTCACGTCGGGGCCGAACTCCAGCACGAAGGCCTTCTGCAACTCGAACACGTCGTTCACCGTGGTGCCCTTGATCCAGTAGCCGGTCAGCTCGAACAGCACCTTCTCGATGTCGAGGCCGTCGCGCAGCTCGGCCAGCAGGTCCTGCTTGATCGCGCCGTTGTCCATCAGCTCCGCCGCTTCGACCAGCACCAGCTCGCAGCCGGCGTCGAAGCAGATCTTGGCCTGGGCGATCAGCTCCGCGCCTTCCTGCTTGCCGGTCTTGGAGCCGACCTCGCCGTGCACCTCGAGGCCGCTGTCGATGGCGATGCGGATCATGCGGTGGCGCTCCTGGTCGTTCAGCGGCACACAGTTGTCGGAGACCTCGATCGCCTCGACGCCGTGCCGCTTCGCCTCCTCGCAATAGGGCCCGACCGCGTCCCAGCCTTGCGTGGCGAAGACGTATTCCAGGAACTGGCCGCCGATGAACGGCTTCACGTCGTATTTCTTGTAGAGCGCCAGCTTGCGGCGGAAGGTCTCGACATCGTAGAGCCGCGCCGTCCCGGCGACGATCTTGCCGAGGTCGACATAGGGCGCCACGAGGTCGAGCGTGTCCTGCAGATGCTGCATCGGCAGGCCCCAGTCCATCATCATGGTGAGGCCGGTGCGGCGCGGCTTTTCGGTGCTGCGGCCCGCCGGCAGGGGGACCATCTCGAAGGGGCGTGTCGTCATGACGCTAAGACCTTGTTATGAGGAACGTTGACCAATGATAGCGGCCCCGGCCCTCGCATGACAGTCCGGCCGGTTCCGCCTATGCTCGAACGGAAAAGCCCAAGAACGAAAATCGAGGACGGTCATGCGCATCACGCTTCTCGGCACCGGCACGCCGACCCCGTCGCTCAAACGCATGTGCTCCAGTTATGTGGTGGAAGCCGGCAAGGACGTGATCGTGTTCGATCACGGCGCGGGCAGTCACCACCGCCTGCTGGAGGCCGGCTACAAGGCGACCGACGTCACCCATTTCATCTGCAGCCACCTGCATTACGACCATTGCATGGACTATCCGCGGCTGCTGATCACCCGCTGGGACCAGGGCGGCGGCAAGATCCCCGAGATGCAGGTCTGGGGCCCGCCCGGGATCGAGCGCATGACGCGGCTGCTGATCGACGACGACGGCGTGTTCGGCCCCGACCTGATCGCGCGCACCAACCATCCGCTGAGCATGGACGTCTACCGCAACCGCGGCGGCAAGGGCGAGCGCGCCCGCCCCGCCCCCATCCTCCGCGAGCTGCGCAGCGGCGACGTGATCGCGACGGATGGCTGGAATCTCACGGTCGCGAGCGTGCCGCATGTCCAGCCCTACCTCGTCTGCTACGGCTACCGGCTCGACACGCCCGAAGGCTCTTTCGTCTATTCCGGCGACAGCGGCCCCAGCGCGGGGATGGAGAAGCTGGCCGCCGGCGCCGACGTGCTGGTCCACATGTGCCAGCACATCACCGGGACCGAGCCGTCGGAAGCCTACGCCAAGGGCTGCATGGGCCACATGGAGCTGGCGCGCCTCGGCGCCAAGACCGGCGTGCGTACGCTGGTGATGAGCCACATGCTGATGCAGCTCGACGTGCCGGGCGTGCGCGAGCGGCTGATCGCCGAGATGCGCGAGGTCTACAAGGGCAACCTGATCTGGGGCGAGGATCTGATGGAAGTGCCGCTCGCCGATCCCGCCCCGGCGAAGATGGATTGAGAAGGAGCGCCCCATGAGCGCGAAAAATCAAAGCCCGGCGGAGACCCAGGCGCCGGTCTTCACCCCCGGCCTGAAATTTCCCGAATGGGACTGCGTCATCACCAAGGAGCAGCAGGCGGAGAAGCTGACCTGCTGCGGCCTCGACCCGGCGCTCTGGGGCGACCGCATCGACATCACGCAGCTCGGCTACGCCGCGATCCTGTCCGCCCGGCGGGCCGGCATCTCGATCAACGGCCGGGTGCACATGACGCAGCATTTCGACCTGCGCCAACCCGTGCTGCTGGGCGAGACGCTGCGCGTCCAGGGCGAGGTCATCGCGGTCACGCCGGACCGCCGCGGCGCGATCGAGGAGAGCCGCTTCGACTTCCGCCGCGCCGACGGCAGCACCCCGCTCTCGACCCGGCGCGCCTCGCTGGTGCTTGACCCCGAGGCGGCCGGTGTCGTCCGGCCGCCGTCATCTGAAGACCGACGCGCGACGGAACGCGCGTCGGGGATTGGGGCCGCACGCAAGAGCAGCGGCGAAACGCCGCGCCCGCCGGCCGACCCGCACGCCGGCATGGCCCTGCTCGCCAGCCACCAGCTCGTGCCCGAGAAGGTCGCGGCCTACAGCATCGACGCGGAAAACCTGATCCATTCCGATCCGGAGACCGCGCGGCGTTTCGGCTTCCGCGCGCCGATCGCCGCGGGACTCATGGCGGTGCACTTCATGCTGGCGGCCTTGCGCCAGCCGGGCCCCATCGAGCGGCTGCGCATGACCGTACGCTTCCGGAGGCCGATGTTCTGGGACGACGCGCTCGAGGTCTGGGGCCGCCGGGCTGCCGACACGCATAGCCCGATCACCGCGCTGGCCGTGATCAACGCCGAAGGCAAGGTTGCAAATGATTGCGTCGTGGACGAAATCGGCTACGGTGCGGGGCGTTAGCGACGCCACACGGACCACCCGCATGACCGACACGGCGAAAAACCAGACGACGATCCAGTTCTCGGGCTCGCGCGCTGCGGGCTGGAAGAAATGGTTCCACATCACCGATGCGACCGCCCAGCCGGTGAGCGACCGGATGGTCGCGCTCGCCGGTATCGGACCCGGCAGCCGCGTGCTCGACATCGGCACCGGCTTGGGCGAGCCGGCGCTGACCGCGGCCCGCGCCGCAGGCCCCACGGGTTCCGTCCTGGCAGCCGACATCTCGCCGGATATGCTCGATTTCGCGCAGGACCGCGCGCGAAAAGACGGGCTTACCAATGTCGAGTTCCGGGTGCTGGACGCCAACGCGCTCGACCTTCCCGAATCGTCCTTCGACGCCGTGCTGTCGCGCTGGGGCCTGATGTTCCTCGCGCTCGACGACGCGCTCGCCGGCATCCGCCACTGCCTGAAACCCGGCGGCCGGCTGGTCGCGGTGGTCTGGGGCCCGCCCGAGGGCGCGCCGACCAACAGCCTCGCCGACCGCGTGCTGCGACGGACGCTCAACCTGCCGCCGCCGGAAGAAGGCCCCGGCACGCCGTTCGCGTTGAAGGATACCGACGCCTTCGTGGAACGGGTCCGCCAGGCGGGCTTCCGCGATATTCAAAGCGAGTGGATCGAGGTGCTGGTCCCCTTCGATTCCCCCGCCCAGTTCGCCGAGTACCGCCGCGACCGCGCCGGCGACATCAAGAAGAAGATGGCGCACCTCTCGCCCGCGGAACAAGATGCGGCCTGGGATGCGGTCGCGAAGGCGGCGGAAGCCTTCCGCGAGGCCGACGGCGTCGTGCGCATGCGCAACCGCGCCTTCTGCCTTAGCGCGACGCGCTGACGCCCATCACCGCGCCGACCGGCGGCGCACCCGAATGAAGGACCCGAGCGACAGACCGATGCAACAAGTGACACGACGCTTCACGCTTCTTCTGGCCGGCCTCGTTTTCCTGGTCCCGCTCGCGGCGGCGGCAAAGCCCTTCTCCATCGCCGAGGCGATGAAGGACCGCGTCCTGGGCAACCCGAAAGCCCCGGTGACGATGATCGAGTATGCGTCGCTGAGCTGCCCGCATTGCGCGGATTTCGCCAACGAGACGCTGCCCAAGATCGAGAAGAACTTCATCGACACCGGCAAGGTGAAGCTGATCTACCGGGACTATCCCTTCGACGGGCCCGCCTTCGCCGCGGCGATGGTCACGCGCTGCGCCCCGCCAAAGCGCTATTTCGAGTTCATCAAGGTCCTGTTCGCCAATCAGGACATCTGGGCGCGCACGGCCGATCCGCGGGCGGGGCTGGCGCGCATCGCCAAGCTGGGCGGCATGACCAACGCCGAGTACAACGCCTGCGTCGACAACAAGAGCCTTTACGAGGCGCTGCGGCAGCGCGCGATCAGCGCGCAGCGGGAATACGGCGTCCATTCGACGCCGACCTTCCTTATCGGCGGCAAGACGATCGTCGGCGCCCAGCCCTACGAGGTCTTCGCCAAGGCGCTGACCGACGCCGCGAAGAAGAAGTAGCCGCGCCGCCGACGCGGGCAGCCAGCATGTACAGGCTCTACATCGCAAACAAGAACTACTCGTCCTGGTCGCTCAGGCCATGGCTGCTGATGCGCGCGCGCGGCATTCCGTTCGAGGAGATGTTCGTGCCCTTCAAGGACGGCGCGCCGGGCGTGAACCGGGAGGCGTTCCGCCGCTTCTCGCCCAGCGCCCTGGTTCCCTGCCTGCATGACGGCGAAACCGTCGTCTGGGAGTCGCTGGCCATCGCCGAATACCTGGCCGAGCGGCACCAAGGCGTCTGGCCCGCCGATCCCGCGGCGCGCGCCTGGGCGCGTTCGGCGGCGGCGGAGATGCATGCCGGCTTCACGGCGCTGCGCAGCAACTGCTCGATGAGCGTCGGCATCCGGATGCGGCTGCACGCGGTGACGCCGGCGCTGCAGCGCGATCTCGACCGGATCGGCGCGCTGTGGGGCGACGGGCTCGCGCGCTTCGGCGGCCCCTTCCTCGCGGGCGACGAATTCACCGCGGTCGACGCCTTCTATTGCCCCGTGGCGTTCCGGGTCCAGACCTACGGCCTCACCCTCGATGCCGACGCCACCGCTTACGCGGACCGCCTGCTGGCGCTGCCGTCGATGCGGGATTGGGAAGCCGCCGCGCTGGGCGAGACCTGGCGCGAGACCGATCATGAGGCCGAGATCCTGGCGGCGGGCACGGTGATCGAGGACCGGCGGGCGCCGCCGGCCTGACCGGTCGGGCGCGGCGCGGGCCGTTAGTGGTCCGGCGCGCGCTCGACGATCACTTTTACGGTGTGCCGGCCGGCCTTCGCGAAGGTCAGGACGAGGTCGAAGCTGTCGCCGTCCTTGAGCGGGCGCTTCAGGCCGCTGAGCCAGATATGCACGCGCCAGGCGGCAAGCCCGAGCGGACGGCCGGGGACGAGGTCGACGCCCTCGGGCCAGGTCGTCTTGCCGTCCTTGGAAATGCGAAAGCGGGTTTTCTCGGCGATCGGCGAGGACGCGCCGACGAGGCGGTCCGCCGCCTTGCCTACATTCAGCATCGGGCCGTAAACCGGAACGCCGCCGGCCTTCGCATCGGCGGGCGGCGCCCAGATATGCCCCACCTCGATCGCGCCGAAGGTGTAGCCGTGGGCGGCGACCTTGAGCGGAAGGAACAACGCCAGCGCGGCGACGAACCACGCCGCGGCGGCCGTCAAGGGATGGCGGCGCGCAGCCGGCTCAGCGCCGCGGCGCGTCATTCTCGAAATCCGCCTTCTTCGTATCCTTGAGCGTCTCGTCGAGCGCCTCCGACCCCGCCTTGAGGTCGCGCGCGCTCGTACGCACCTGCGCCGAGCTGTCGTCCTGGCGGTAGAAGGTATAGGAGAGCGTGATGTTGTTGACCTCGCGGGTATTGGGGTCCTTCGTCAACTGATCGTCGACATAGAGCACGACGGGCATTTTCACGCTCTGGCCCGGCGCCAGCTTCTCGTTGGTGAAGCAGAAGCACTGGATCTTGAAGAAATAGGTCGCGGCGGAATACGGCGTCACGTTGTAGGTCGCGCGCGCGACGACGGTCTGATCCGAGTTGTTCTTGGCGTAGTAATAGATCTTCGTCGGCTCGCCGAAATGGGTCACCACCTTGCGCTGCATCGGGTGGAACTCCCAGGGCAGCCCCGGCGCGACGTTGGCGTCGAAGGAAACGGTGATCGTGCCGGTCTTTTCGGGCACCTGCGCCAGGCTCTTGCCGGACACGCGGTTCACCGTCCCGCCATAGCCGGTGACGGCGCAGTACAGGCGGTACAACTCCGGCGAATAGACGACCGCGGTCGTCGACAGGCCGAGCAGCGCGCCGACGAGCAACAGGACAGGCAGATTGCTTTTACGGGATTTTTTCATCTCTTCCCACCGATGCGCCGGCAGTCTCTACCCGGCCAATTATAGGGTCAATGCGACCTTCCGACACGTCGAGCTGCCGGATTGCCGGCGGTCGCCGGACGGCAAAATCGACGGCGTCCCGTAACCGAAATAGGGTATCGTTCGCGGATAATCCATCCGGGCGCGGTCCATTTGCCGAGATGGGCCCAAGAAAAGGGAGGGATCCGCCGTGACCGACGACGCCGCGCGCGCCCATGCCGAACCCGCTGCCCGGCAGCCGGTGGTGACGATCTTCCTCGTCGCGCTGAAGCTCGGCCTCACGTCGTTCGGCGGCCCCGTCGCCCATCTCGGCTATTTCCGGGAAGAGTATGTCAACCGGCGCAAGTGGCTGGACGATCAAGCCTATGCTGACCTGGTCGCGCTCTGCCAGTTCACGCCCGGCGCGGCGAGCAGCAAGGTCGGCATCGGCGTCGGGCTGAGCGCGGGCGGGCTGCCAGGGGCGATCGCCGCCTGGATCGGGTTCACCCTGCCCTCGGCGCTGGCGCTGGTCCTGTTCGGCTACGGCGTCACCGCCTATGGCCGGTATCTCGACATCGGGCTGCTGCACGGCCTCAAGGTTGTCGCCGTCGCGGTGGTCGCGCTCGCGGTGTGGGGCATGGCGAAGAATCTCTGCCCCGATGCGCCGCGCGCGACCATGGCGGTCGGCGCCGCGCTCGCCTTCACCGCCTGGCCGAATTCCTACGGCCAGCTCGGGGCGATCGTGGCGGGCGCGCTGATCGGGCTCTTCTTCATGAAAGACAGCCGCGAGGGCGGGCATGCCGCGATGAACATCCCCGTCGGGCGCACCGAAGGCATCGTCGCGCTCGTGTTGTTCTTCGGCCTCCTGTTCGGCCTGCCCCTGCTCGCCGCCGCAGAGGCGAGCCATACCATCGCGCTGTTCGACAGCTTCTACCGCACCGGCTCGCTGGTCTTCGGCGGCGGGCATGTGGTGCTGCCGCTGATCCAGGCCGAAGTCGTGCCGCCGGGCTGGGTCAGCAACGACGCCTTCCTTGCCGGCTACGGCGCGGCGCAGGCAGTGCCGGGCCCCCTCTTCACCTTTTCCGCCTATCTCGGCACGGTCGCGAAGCCGGCGCCGCATGGCTGGCTCGGCGCGCTGATCTGCCTCGTCGGCATCTTCCTGCCTTCCTTCCTGCTGACCGTGGGCGCGCTGCCTTTCTGGGACGAACTGCGCCGGATCAAGCGGGTGCGCGCGGCGCTCATGGGCGTCAACGCGGTGGTGGTCGGGCTGCTGCTGGCCGCGCTCTACCATCCGGTCTGGACCAGCGCGATCAGGACGCCGATGGATTTCGGCCTGGCGCTGGCGGCCTTCGCGCTGCTCGCCTTCTGGAAATGGCCGCCCTGGCTGGTCGTGGTCCTGACCGCGCTCGGCGGCTGGGCCTTGGCGGCGCTCGCCTGAACATCAGGTGACGCGCGGCGGCGGACCGTCCGCGCCCGCCGAAGCACCTCACCAAATCTTGACCGCGATCGGCCCGCATCGCGGCTCCCGTCCCTAAAACGGCCACCATCCGCGCGTATACGAATGTGCGTTGACTCGATCCGGGGCCGATGATATTTAACGGATACGTTAATTAACGCGATGGTTAAATAGTAGATGCAAACCGATCCCCTGAGCGCCACCTTCTCGGCCCTCGCCGACCCGACCCGCCGGGCGATCCTTGCCCGGCTCGCGCAGGGCGAGTCCTCGGTGACCGATCTGGCCGAGCCCTTCGACATGAGCCTTCCGGCCATCTCGCGGCACCTCAAGGTGCTGGAGCGCGCCGGCCTGATCACCCGCGGGCGCGAGGCGCAGTGGCGGCCCTGCCGCATCGAACCGGAGGCGCTCAAGGGCGTCGACGACTGGCTCGATCGCTACCGCCGCCTGTGGGAGGAACGCTTCGATCGCCTGGACGATTACCTGCGCGCATTGCAAGGGAAGGAGAAGAGCCGTGACAGCAAGGAATAGCGCCGCCGCGACCGAGACGGCGCCCGCCGACCGGGTGCTCACGCTCACCCGCGTGTTCGACGCGCCGCGCAGCCTGGTCTTCAAGGTCTGGACCCAGCCGGAACATCTCGTCCGCTGGTGGGGCTGCCCCAATACCAAGTACGCGACCTGCAAACTCGACCCGCGGCCGGGCGGCGCCTGGCACGTGGTGATGCGGCTCGAGGACGGTACCGACCAACGGGTGTCCGGCGTCTACCGTGAGGTCGTCCCGCCCGAGCGGCTCGTCTTCACCTGGGCCTGGGAGGATACGGACGGCGCGCGCGGACACGAGACGCTGGTCACCGTCACCTTCGCCGAGCACGGCGCGCAGACGAAGCTGACCATGCGTCAGGAAGTCTTCGAATCCGTCGAGATGCGCGACGCGCACAACATCGGCTGGACCACGAGCCTCGAGCGCATGGCCGGCGAGATCGCCGCGGCCGCGGCGTCCTGAGCGGAGCGCGTCGCGATGCCGCTGGAATGGCTCATCAGAATGCCGGCGCGGCTACGACAGCGCGCGCAGATCGGCGCGCAGGCGGTCCGGGTCCGAGCCGCCGAGCAGCGCCTCGGTCTCCGCCTCCGTCCGCACCCAGATCGGCACCGCCTCGGCCAGCAAGGATTCGCCGGCCGGGGTCAGCGTCAGGCGGCGGCTTCGCTTGTCCTCGGCGTCGGCCTTGACGGCGACGAGGCCGCGGCGCTCCAGCGGCTTCAAGTTGGCGGTGAGCGTCGTGCGGTCCATCGCGAGCAGATCCGAAACATCGCCCATCTTCGGCGGCTTCGGCCGGTTGAGCGACATCATCAGCGAGAACTGCCCATTGGTGAGGTCGAGCGGCCGCAGCGCATCGTCGAAGCGCCGCGCCACCGCCCTCGCCGCCCGCCGCACATGCAGGCAGAGGCAGTTGTCGCGAACGTGAAGCGTCGTCTCGAACGGAACCGAACTGTCATTTGACATGAGCTCAATATGTTGATATCAACGCATTTGTCAAGCTGAAATCGGCGCAAATGCTTGACTTTCTGGCACCCGGGCACGGCATCGAGAGGCAAAACCATGCCCACAGTCTCATTCACACCGCAGCTTGAGCGGTTTCTCCCGGCCCCTACCGTCACGGTGGAAGCGAATACGGTGGCCGACGCGCTCGCAGCTGTCTTCGAAGCGCACCCGGCGCTCCGAGGCTACGTGCTCGACGACCAGGGCGCGGTCCGCCAGCACGTCGCGGTCTTCGTCAACGGCGGCCTGATCGCCGACCGTGAGCGCCTCACCGATCCCGTCGAACCAACCGATGAAATCTACCTCCTCCAGGCATTGACCGGAGGCTGAAGGAGCAGCGTATGAGCGATCGACTTTACGTAGGAACCCGCAAGGGCCTGTTCGAGCTGCACCGGAGCAAGCGCGGCTGGGATATCGCCGACACCAAATTCCTCGGCGACCCGGTAACCGCCGTGCTGGCGCATGACGGCGCGACCTTCGCCGGGCTCGACCTCGGGCATTTCGGCGCGAAGCTGTGGCGCCGCGCCGGCAAGGGCGACTGGCAGGAGCTCCCCGCCCCCGCCTTCCCCGCCAAGCCCGAGGACGCCGCCGACGATCCGCACCCCTGGTCGCTCGGCAAGATCTGGAACCTCACGCCGGGCGGCGCCCCCGGGCGCGTCTACGCCGGCACCATGCCGGGCGGGCTGTTCCGCTCGGATGACGGAGGCGACACCTGGACGCTGAACGAGGCGCTCTGGCGCATGCCCGCGCGCAAGAAGTGGATGGGCGTCGCGGGCGGCGAGATGCCGGGCCTCAGCACCGTGCTGGTCGACCCACGCAACCCGGATGCGATCCGCGTCGGCGTCTCCTGCGCCGGCGTCTGGGAGACGACAGACGGCGGCGCGAGCTGGGCCAACATCAACGAGGGCATGTCGAACGAGTACATGCCGCCGAACCAGCAGCGCGAGCCCATCGCCCAGGACATCCACCAGCTCGCGCATTGCCCCGGCGCGCCGGACGTCATGTGGTGCCAGCACCACAGCGGCATCTACCACTCTGAAGACGCCGGCCATAGCTGGACCGAGGTGACGGCGGCCAAGCCGTCGGCCTTCGGCTTCGCGGTCGCCGCCCATCCGCACGACCCGAAGACCGCCTGGTTCGTGCCCGCGATGAAGGACGAGAAGCGCTACCCGGTCGACGCCAAGATCGTCGTCTCGCGCACCCGCGACGGCGGCAAGAGCTTCGAGGTCCTGCGCAAGGGCCTGCCGCAGCGCCACGCCTACGACCTGGTCTACCGCCACGCGCTCGCCGTGGACGAGACGGGCGACCGCCTCGCCTTCGGCTCGACCAGCGGCGGGCTCTGGATCTCGGAAGACGGCGGCGACTCCTGGAGCACGCTCGACGCGCGCCTGCCGCCGGTCAACGCCGTGCGCTTCGCCACAGCCTAGGTGCCGGGAGACGAGAATGACCCCCCAACAAGTCATCGCCCGCACGGACCGGCTGGAAGCCGAGATCCGGGCCGTGCTCGCGGACTACCTGGACGCGCTGAACGACCGGGACGCCGACCGCATGGACTCGTTCATGGCCCGCGGCGTGGTGACCTACGACTTCATGGCGCCGCTTCAGACCAAGGGCGCGGACGCCTACCGCAAGCAGTGGGAACCCTGCCTCGCGGAATGTCCGCGGTCGATGACCTTCTCGATGCACGACCTCGTCGTCACCGCCGGCGAAGAGGTCGCCTTCTCCCACCATCTCCACTGCTGCAGCGGCACGCTCCCGGACGGCGCGGCAAAGGAATACTGGACGCGCATGACGGTCGGTTACACGAAGGCTGACGACGTGTGGAAGATGACGCATGTCCACCTGTCGTCGCCCTACGACCTGGCGAGCGGCCAGGCCCTCGTCACGCTCCGCCCTTAGGCACAGCGCAACGGCAGCAATAATCCCCCTCACCCAACCCCACTTCAGAAAAGGAGAGCACCATGTTGATCCAGTCCTATCTGAATTTCGACGGACGCTGCGAGGAAGCGATCGAGTTCTACAAGAAGGCCCTCGGCGCCAAGGTCGAGATGCTGCTGCGCTTCAAGGACAACCCCGAGCCGCCGAGCGCGGATTGCGCCGTGCCTTCCGACGCCAACAAGGTCATGCATAGCAGCATGCGCATCGGCGATACCGTAATCATGGCGACCGACGGCCGCTGCACCGGCAAGCCGAGCTTTCAGGGCATCTCGCTCACCCTCTCCCTGGCGGATGCGAAAGCGGCCGATCGCGCGTTCAACGCGCTGGCCGACGGCGGCCAGGTCCAGATGCCGCTGGCCAAGACCTTCTTCTCGCCCAGTTTCGGCATGGTCGCCGACCGCTTCGGCGTGACGTGGATGGTCCTGACGACACCGAAGGCCTGAGGCGGCGGCGCGCCGTCTTCGTGTTCGTTGCTTTAGTGCCGTGCGTCCTTCGACAAGCTGAGGGTGAGGTAAATTTTTAGTGGCCTTGAGGAAAACCTCATCCCGAGCCTGTCGAGGGACGAAGGACGCACCACGCCGGTCCCAATCGCCAGTACACCGCCAAACGCGATAGCGCACTCCCCCACGCGAAGCGGCAACCGCGGTCAAGCTGACAAGCAAGGCGATTACCGCTACAACAAAAGGGTACGCACGAGTCTGTCCCCGCCCCCCACAAGAAACGCCATCGCCCAGGAGGTATCCGCCATGAATAAAGCCGTCCTCGCCGAACTCGCGCCGACCGGCACGCTCCGCGCCGGGATCAACATGTCGAACTTCCTGCTGGTGACGGGCAAGACGCCCGACGGCGACCCCGACGGCGTGTCGCCGGACCTGGCGCGCGAGATCGCCCGGCGCCTCGGCGTGCCGGTCAAGCTGGTGCCCTTCCCCTCGCCCGACGGGCTGGTCGCCGCCGCGCGCGACGACCTCTGGGACATCGGCCTGGTCGGCGCGGAGCCGCAGCGCGAAAAGATGATGGCCTTCACCGCCGCCTATGCGGAGATCGAGGCGACCTACCTGGTGCGCAAGGACTCGCCGCTCAAGGCCTGCAGCGACGTCGATAAGAAAGGCGTCAGCATCATCACCCGCGGCGGCAGCGCCTACGGCCTCTGGCTCGAGCGCAACATCAAGAACGCAACGCTCATCCTGACCAAGACCGCCGACGAGGCGAAAGAGCGCTTCATCAGCGAGAAGATCGACGCCTTCGCCGGCCTCCGCAACGGGCTCGTCAAGGACGTCCAGAAGAACCCCGAGATGCGCATCCTGCCGGGCCAGTTCGCCGCCGTGCAGCAGGCCGTCGGCACGCTCAAGAAGAACGAGGCCGGCATCGCCTTCCTGCGCGAGGTCGTCGAGGAGGCGAAGGCGTCCGGGATGATCGCGCGCTTCATCGAGAAGCACAAGGCGAACGGCCTGTCCGTCGCGCCGGCTGCCCGCTAGGCGGGCGCCGGCGTCTTCAGGCGATCAGTCGACCGCCGGTGCGATGGTCGCGGGGTTGCCGTCGTCGTATTCGATGGCCGAGGCGCCCGTGACGGCGGCAAGCGGCGCGCGGAGGGAGACTGCCCTCTCCGTCCCGTCCACCGGGCGGATGTGGTTCCGTCCGTTGGCGCGAGCTCCAGGCCGGCGATCGGCCGGCAGAATGGTCGCGGGCTCGCCGTCGTCATACTCGATCCGGCCGTCCAGGCGGTCGCGGATATCAAGTGCAATGCCGGAGAACGGCTCGCCGTCGCAGCGCGTGCGATCGCGGGGAGCGGGCTTGAAGATCTGGTTCATCGTGAGCGTCCTTCGCCTGTCTGAAAATTGTTCACACCGCTTCTGCGGCGGCGCGATGCCTGACGGGAACGCTATCCGCAGGCCCGGCGGATCGCAAACTAAACATTGTAGGTCAATTGTTTAGATGAAAATCGATTTGCCGTTTACGGCTGCAAATCCGTAAAGGCTGAAAATCGGCACGGCCGCGCCGCGAGATACGCAAGCTCTTTCTCTGCGCGCGGAATTGGCGCTAAACTTGACTTTACCGCTCGGAATTCCCCGACGCCGCGCACCCGCCCCTGGAGGACGTCATGCCCTATCAACCGACGATGCTGGGAACCCGCTACATGGTCTCGGCCGGCCACTATCTCGCCACCCAGGCCGGCTTCAACATCCTGGAAGCGGGCGGCAACGCGGTCGATGCGGGCGTCGCCGCCGGCATGGCGCTCGCCGTGGTGCAGTCGGACATCGTCAACTGCGGCGGCGTCGCGCCGATGATCATCTACCTCGCGGAAACCAACGAGGTGGTGACGGTCAGCGGCCTCGGCTGGTGGCCGAAGGCGGCGAAGCTGGAGATCTTCCTGCGCGAGCATAACGGCCGGGTGCCGGCGGGCGTGCGCCGCTCGGTCATGCCGGCCGCGCCCGACGCCTGGCTCACCGCGCTCAAGCATTTCGGCACCATGAGCTTCGGCGAGGTCGCGGAAGCCGCGATCCGCTATGCGCGCGACGGCTTCCCGATGCATCCGACCTATCGCGGCTCGATCGAGGCGTCGGTCGAAGGCTACAAGCGCTACCCGACGAACAGCGCGATCATGATGCCCGGCGGCCGCATCCCCGACATCGGCGAGAATTTCGTTCAGGCCGACCTGGGCCGCACGCTGCAATTCATGGTCGACCAGGAGACGGCGGCGGCGAAGAAAGGCCGCGAGGCCGGGCTCGACGCCGCGCGCGCCTCGTTTTACGAGGGCGACATCGCCAAGGCGATCGCCAAGTTCCACCGCGAGGAAGGCGGCTTCATCACCGAGGAGGATCTGCGCAACTTCAAGGTCGGCATCGAGCCGCCGGTCAAGCGGCGCTACTGGGGCATCGACGTCTACACCTGCGGCGTCTGGTGCCAGGGCCCGGTGCTGCTGCAGATGATGGCGCTTTTGGAGAACTACGACCTCAAGGCCATGGGCCACAACTCGGTCGATTACATCCACACGCTCTCGGAAGCGATCAAGCTCGCCTTCGCCGACCGCGAGCGCTTCTACGGCGACCCGCGCTACATCGACGTGCCGCTCGAGACGCTGCTGTCTAAGGATTACAACCAGGAGCGCAAGGCGATGATCCGCCGCGACGAGGCCTGGCCCGAGATGCCGCCGCACGGCGCGGTCGCCGGCTTCGAGGCGGTGGCGGCGAAGCTGCTGAGCCCGCCCAAGGCGCCGGAATATCTCGGCCACGACACCTCCTATGCCTGCGCGGTCGACGCCAAGGGCAACACCTTCTCGACCACGCCGTCGGATAGCTGCGGCGCCTCGCCGCTCATTCCGGGTCTGGGCCTGGTCGCGTCCAGCCGCGGCTCGCAAAACTGGGCGGTCGAGGGGCACGCGTCGGCAATCGCGCCGGGCAAGCGCCCGCGCCTCACGCCGAACCCGGCGCTCGCCATGATCGACGGCAAGATGACCATGCCCTTCGGCACGCCGGGCGGCGACGTGCAGTGCCAGGCGATGCTGCAGGTCTTCCTCAACATCCACCAGTTCGGCATGGACCCGCAGACCGCGATCGAGGCGCCGCGCTTCGCGACCTACAGTCACCCGAGCTCTTTCGAGCCGCACGAGGCGGACCCGGGCGTGCTCAAGATCGAGAATCGCATCGACAAGGCGACCGGCGACACGCTCGCCGCCAAGGGGCACAAGGTCACCTGGTGGCCGGAGATCACCCGCTACGCCGGCGCGGTCTGCACCATCGTCCACGACCGCGAGAAGAACCGCCTCACCGGCGGCGCCGACCCCCGCCGCATGTCCCGCGCCATGGGGTGGTGAGGCAAACCAGGGAATTGAGATACGCTAAGAGTCCTCCCCCTCGATGGGGGAGGATTTAGGTGGGGGTGAAAGGCGCCGCCTCTGGAATTCGAGGACGCGCCAGCTTACCCCCCAACCCTAACCCTCCCCCGCAAGGGGGGAGGGCAAGTAGCTCTAAAAAAGGCCGCCATCCGCTTCCAGCCCTACTTCGCCGGCAGCGAGACCTTCGTGAAAGCGATCGCCGGCGTGCCGAAGACGTTCGGAGTCCGGGCGACGAAGTCGCGCAGCGCCGCCGTCGGTGCGGTCACGAGCGTTCGCGTGTTGCCAGCTCGCTTCTCGCTGTGGCCGGCCAGCCTGCCCTGCTCCACCGCTTTCTCAAGCGGCGTCGTCAGATCGTTCTGCAGGTTGACGGAAAGGCGGTTGTCGGAATCGAACCGGTAGGCGATGAAGAAGCGCTTGGGCAGGTCCATCTTCGCGCCGGCGCCGGCTTGGGCCGAGGCATCGGTCTCGGTGAGCTCCAGGATGTCCCGGCCGCCGATGGTGGTGCGGGCGGCGCGGTAGTGGGCAAGGCCGGCGCCTTCGGCAAAGACGCCGACATCGACCGACAGGACCCTGGGCGTTTCCGCGGTGATCCGCAGGACGACGACATCGTTATCGCCAAGACGCCCGGCCCACAGGCCCGGCATGCGGGCGTCGTTCGCGAGCGGATGGTCGATCACCGTGTTCTCGTTGCCGGGCATGCAGGCGGCGAGCGCGAACAACAGCAGCGGCGCCAGCCGGC
>CAZPFL010000109.1:0-16272 GCA_964585785.1 uncultured Rhodospirillaceae bacterium | reverse complement strand
GCGGCCGGTCTATTCCTACCGGCTGTCGATCATCCACTTCTGGGCGCTGATCTTCACCTACATCTGGGCCGGTCCGCACCATCTGCACTACACGGCGCTGCCGGATTGGGCGCAGACGCTCGGCATGACCTTCTCGATCATGCTGTGGATGCCGTCATGGGGCGGGATGATCAACGGCATCATGACGCTTTCCGGCGCCTGGTATAAGCTCCGGACCGATCCGGTGCTGCGCATGCTCGTCACCTCGGTGGCCTTCTACGGCATGAGCACCTTCGAAGGCCCGCTGATGTCGGTCCGGCAGGTGAACGCGCTGTCGCACTACACCGACTGGACGATCGGCCACGTGCATTCCGGCGCGCTCGGCTGGGTCGCGCTGATCAGCTTCGGGGCGCTCTATTTCTTGACGCCAAGGCTCTGGAAGCGGGAACGCCTCTACAGCGTCCGGTTCGTTTCCTATCACTACTGGATCTCGACGATCGGCATCGTCCTTTACATCGTCTCGATGTGGGTGTCCGGCATTCTCCAGGGCCTGATGTGGCGGTCGTACGACAGCCTGGGTTTCCTGCAGTATTCCTTCGTCGAGACCGTGCAGGCGATGCACCCCTTCTACGTGGTGCGGGCAATGGGTGGGATCCTGTTCCTGACCGGCGCGCTCTTGATGGTCTACAACCTGATACGGACCGCGCGTGGCGACATCCGCGACGAGCGGGACTTCGCCGCGGCGCCCGCCGTGGCGGCTGCGGAATAGGGGGGCACGATCATGCGTTTCAGTCATGAGAAGATCGAAACGAACCTGATCCTGCTGCTGGTGCTGACGCTGATCGTGGTGGCGATCGGCGGCATCGTCGAGATCGTTCCGCTCTACACGATCCACAGCACCATCGAAAAGGTGAAGGGCGTGCGCCCGTACTCGCCGCTGGAGTTGATGGGCCGCAACATCTACATCCGTGAGGGCTGCTACAACTGCCATTCGCAGCAGATACGGCCGTTCCGCGACGAAGCCGAGCGTTACGGCCATTACAGCCTCGCCGCCGAGAGCATGTACGACCATCCCTTCCAATGGGGCTCGAAGCGGACCGGGCCGGATCTCGCGCGCGTCGGCGGCAAATATTCGAACGAATGGCAAGTCGCGCATCTCATCGATCCGCGCGCGGTCGTGCCGGAATCGATCATGCCGACCTACGGCTTCATGCTCGACCGGCCGCTGCAGTACAGCGACATCGTCGCGCATCTGAAGACGAACCGCGAGGTCGGCGTGCCCTATACGGATGACATGATCAAGAACGCGAAGGCGGATCTCGAGGCGCAGGCCAACCCGGACGCCGATTCATCCGGGCTGCTGAAGCGCTACCCGAAGGCGGTCGTCGCGAATTTCGACGGTAATCCCAAGGTCGTCACGGAGATGGACGCGTTGGTCGCTTACCTGCAGATGCTGGGGACGCTGGTCGATTTCCGGGAATACCGGACGGAAGACCTGCAGCAGTAGGCGGTTCGATGCTGGATTTAGCAGACATGCTTTATCCCGTGTGGGTCGTGATTTTCATGGCGATCACCGTCGGGATTGTGGTGTGGGCCTTCTGGCCGTCAAGACGCCAGAAGCGGCGCATGCAGGACCATGCCGAGATTCCGTTTCGCGATGACGCCGAGCGGAAACGCAAGTCGTAGGAGCCACTGATGCCGACGAAACCGGAAAAGGACACTGCGGGTAATACGCTGATCCGCAGCCATGAGTGGGACGGTATCCAGGAAATGGATAATCCACTGCCGCGGTGGTGGCTGTACGTCTTCTACGCATCGATCGCGGTGTCGCTGCTTTATTTCGTTCTCTACCCGGCGATTCCGTTTCTCCACAGCCATACGACGGGCATCCTGGGATACAGCTCGCGCAAGGCTTTGGATGTGGAGATGGAAAAGGCCAAGGCGGCGCAGGCGGTCTATATCCATAAGATCCAGGCCATGACGCCGGCTCAAATTCGCGCCGACCCCGAGTTGTTGAACTTCGCGATGGCGGGCGGCAAGGCGGCTTTCGGCGTCAATTGCGCGCCCTGCCACGGGGCGGGCGGCGCCGGCCGGCCGGGTTACCCGAGCCTCGCGGACGACGATTGGCTTTGGGGCGGCACGCTGGACGCGATCCAGCAGACCATCCGCCACGGTATTCGCTGGCAGGCGGACGACGCGACGCGTCAGTCGGAAATGCCGCGCTTCGGCGCCGACGGCATGCTGAAGCCGGACCAGATTGAGGACGTGGCGCAATATGTCCTGTCGCTGACCAACCGGGCGACCGATGCGGCCGCGGCGAAGAAGGGCGCTGCCATCTTCACCGAGCAGTGCGCCGTCTGCCACGGTCCGAAGGGGCAGGGCAATCCCGAGGTCGGCGCTCCCGATCTGGCGGATGCGGTCTGGCTCTACGGCAGTTCGCTGGCGGACATCCTGCATCAAGTGAACACGCCGCGGCAGGGCGTGATGCCGGCCTGGCAGGGACGGCTCGATGACGCGACGATCAAGATGCTGACGGTGTACGTCCATTCGTTGGGCGGAGGCAAATAGCCACCGCACCCGGAACGGGATTGCGACTGGCGCATGTTGTCGGACGGAGGCAATGTCTGAAGTTTCGTATGAATCCGCGGAGTCGGTAAGGGCGCAACAGCAGAAGCTACCGCTCTACGCTCCGCGGGTAAAAGTATTTCCGAAGAAAGTTTCGGGCACCATAAGGCGCGCGAAATGGGCGATATTGATCGTCCTTCTCGGCATCTATTATTTCGCGCCGTGGCTGCGCTGGGACCGCGGGCCGGGGGCGCCGGATCAGGCTTTCCTGATCGACATGCCGAACCGCCGCGCCTATTTCATGTGGATCGAGATCTGGCCGCAGGAGGTCTATTACCTCGCCGGCTTGCTGCTGATCGGCGCCTTCGGGCTGTTCCTGGCGACCGCGCTGCTGGGCCGTGTCTGGTGCGGATTCACCTGCCCGCAGACGGTATGGACGGACCTGTTCATGTGGGTCGAGCGGCTGGTAGAGGGCGACCGCGGCGCGCGTATCCGGCTCGATAAGGGGCCGTGGACGCTCGAGAAGATCGCCAGGCGCAGCGCGAAGCATCTGCTGTGGCTCTTCATCTCGGTGCTGACCGGCGGCGCCTGGATCATGTATTTCAACGACGCGCCGACGCTGGTGCAGGACATCATCCATTTCGAAGTCACGCCGGCGGTGCTCTTCTTCATCGGCCTGTTCGCTTCGACGACTTACCTGCTTGCCGGCTTTGCGCGCGAGCAGGTTTGCACCTTCATGTGTCCCTGGCCGCGCTTCCAGTCGGCGATGTTCGACGAGGACTCGCTGATCGTCACCTACGAGGCCTGGCGTGGCGAGCCGCGTGGCCCGATGCGTAAGGGCGAGTCGATGGAAGGCCGCGGCGACTGCGTCGCCTGCAACCAGTGCGTCGCGGTCTGTCCGACCGGCATCGACATCCGCGACGGCAATCAGCTCGAATGCATCGGCTGCGGGCTCTGCATGGACGCCTGCAACGCGGTGATGGCGAAAGTCGGGCGGCCGGCGAACCTGATCGCCTATGATTCGATCAACCGCCAGAATGCGCGCGCGGCGGGCAAGCAGGCGCGCTATCGCTTCGTGCGTCCACGCACGATTTTCTATTTCGTCCTGCTCCTTATCGTCGCCAGCGCGATCATCTACGGCCTGTGGTCGCGGCCGACGGTCGACGTGAACGTCCTGCGCGACCGCAATCCGTTGTACGTGACGCTGTCCGACGGCTCGATCCGCAACGGCTATACCGTCAAGATCCTGAACAAGAAGCGCGCGGAAAAAGCCTATCTTCTCGAGATCGATGGCTTGCCGGGGGCGTCGATGAAGGTGGTCGGGCAGAGCGGCACGGGCGCCGTGGTCAATCTTCTTGCCGCACCCGATACGGTGACGAGCTATCAGGTCTATGTCCGCGTTCCGCGCGACCGGCTGCGCGGTGAGGAGACGGCCTTCGCCTTCCATCTCCTGCAGGTGCCTGCGGTCAAGGGCGCGACGAAGACGACGCATGAGGCGATTTTCCGGGGACCCGCAAAATGATCGAAAATGTCGAGAGCAAGCCGATCGACCGCTGGATGCCGTGGATCTTTGTGCTCTTCTTCGTGGTCGTGATCGCCGTCAATATGGTGATGGTTTATTTCGCCGCGACCAGCTGGACCGGCCTTATGACCAGCCACTACTACATCAAGGGGCTGGATTACAATCAAACCCTGGACGAGGTCGCGCGTGAGAAGGCGTTGGGCTGGACCAGCGCTCTGGTCGTGAAACCGGACGCCCACGGCGTCGTCCGCGTCGATCTCACCCTGACCGACGCCCGCAAGCTGGCCCTTGCCGGCGCGCATGTGACCGCCCGCTTCGTGCGGCCGACGAGCGAGGGGCATGACTTCAAAATCAAACTCGATGATTACGGGCGGGGCCATTATGTCGGCAAGGCGCAGCCGCCGCTGCCCGGCCAATGGGATGTGTATCTCAAAATCGAGCATCCGGCCGGCCTGTATCACGTAACCCGCCGCATCATGGTGCCCTGATGGATGGCGTCGCATCCGTGACGGTCGACGGGACCGGGACGGGCGCGGCCTTCGAACCGGAATCCTCCGGCCTGTCTCCCTATATCCGCCGGGAAGCCAACGGCGAGCGCAGCCTCTACATGCTCGTCGACGGCATGCATTGCGCCGCCTGCCAGAACCGGATCGAGACGCGGCTGCGCCAGATCCCGGGCGTGGTACTCGGCCGCGTCAACCTGACGGCGCGGCGCCTGGCGTTGCGCTGGAAGCCCGATCTCGTGCGCGCCGACGCCATCCGTGACGCGGTCGAGGCGCTCGGCTTCCGTCTCGTGCCCTATGACCCGGACAAGCTCGTCAACGCCTCCGAAGCGACGCGCCGCGCCCTGCTGCGCGCCATGGCGGTCGCTGGCTTTGCGGCGGCGAACATCATGTTGCTCTCGGTCGCGGTTTGGGCCGGAAACGCCGAGGACATGCAGGCCCCGACGCGCGACCTGATGCATTGGCTTTCGGCGCTGATCGCCATCCCGGCGGTCGCCTATGCGGGCCAGCCGTTCTTCCGCTCCGCCGCCGGCGCGCTGCGCGGTCGGGCGCTCAACATGGACGTGCCGATCTCGCTCGCGGTGCTGCTGACGATGGCGGTCAGCCTGATCGGAACGATGCAGGGCATGCGCGACGTCTATTTCGATTCCGCGACCGCGCTGCTGTTCTTCCTGCTCATCGGGCGCTTTCTGGAGCAGAGCGCGCGCGGCCGGGCGCGGTCCGCGGTGGAGCATCTGCTGGCGCTCAATGCGACGGCGGTCACGGTGCTCTGCGATGACGGCGTCCGCCGGACGCTCGCGCCCGACGCGCTCGGTGCCGGGATGCGGGTTTTCGTGCCCGTCGGTGGACGCGTGCCGGTGGACGGCCGCGTGATCGAGGGGACCTCCGATATCGACACCAGCCTGATCACGGGCGAAAGCGTGCCGGCGGTCGCCAAGCCCGGGAGCCGCGTCTATGCCGGGGTGGTCAACCTGAGCGGCGCGCTCACGCTCGAGGTCACGGCGGCCGGACAGGACACGCTGCTCGCAGAAATCGCCCGCCTGCTCGAGGCCGCCGAGCAGCGCCGCGCCCGCTATGTCGAGGTCGCCGCCCGGATCGTGCGGATCTACGCCCCGACGGTGCATATTCTCGCCGCGGCGACGTTTCTGTTCTGGTTCGTCTTCGGCGGCGTCTCGTGGGAGCCGGCGTTGCTCCATGCGGTCGCGGTGCTGCTCGTCACCTGTCCCTGCGCGCTGGCGCTCGCCGTTCCGGTGGCGCAGGTCGTCGCGGCCAACCGGCTGTTCCGCCAGGGCGTGCTGGTCAAGTCGCCGACCGCGCTCGAGCGTCTCGCCGCAATCGACACGATCGTCCTCGACAAGACCGGCACGGTGACGCTGGGCCAGCCGGAACTCGTGACGGACGGAAGCTGGGACGACGCGGACCTGAAGGCGGCGGCCGCGCTTGCCGGCGCCAGCCTGCACCCGCTGGCGCGGGCGATCGCCGCGGCGGCGCCCGACGTATCCGTGGCCGACGGCGTCGAGGAGGTGCCGGGGCACGGGCTTCGCTGCGCCGCGCCGGACGGCGAATGGCGGCTCGGCCGGGGCGGATGGGCCGGCGGCGCGCCGTCGGAGTCGGCGGGGCTCGAGCTGTGGCTGTCGCGGCCCGGCCATCCGGCCGTGCGCTTCGCCATGACGGACCGCCTGCGCCCGGACGCGGCGGAAACGGTGCGGACGCTCGTGCAACGAGGTTTCGCTGTCGAGCTGCTGTCGGGCGATCGTCCGTCCGCCGTGGAGCCCGTCGCGGCGACGCTCGGGGTCCGGCAGTGGCGCGCGGGCTGCACGCCGGCGGACAAGATCGCCCGGCTCGAGGAACTGGCCTCGGCGGGGCGGCGCGTCTGCATGATCGGCGACGGGCTGAACGACGCGCCGGCGCTGGCGGCGGCGCATGCATCCATTTCGCCGTCGACCGCGGCGGACATCAGCCAGACCGCGGCGGACGTTGTGTTTCAGGGCGTCCGGCTCGGCCCGGTGATCGAGACGATTACCGTCGCCCGCGCGGCGAACCGGCTGATCCGTCAGAATTTCGCACTTGCTTTCGGCTATAATTTGCTGACGATTCCGATCGCGATGGCCGGTCTGGTCACGCCGCTGATCGCGGCCGTGGCGATGTCGGCTTCCTCGCTTTTGGTGATTAGCAATGCGCTCAGACTCGGCTGGAAGGTGACGCGATGAGAGGCCTTCTTTACCTCGTTCCGTGTGCGCTGTTCCTGGGCGGGCTCGGCCTCGCCGCCTTTCTCTGGGCGCTCAAGTCGTCGCAGTTCGACGATCTTGACGGCGCGGCGAGCCGCATTCTGTTCGACGAGGACACCGTCGATCGAACCGCGCCGAAGGACCAGACCCGCCCGACCGAGCCGTCCTAATCCGGCCTCGACGGCGTCACCTTCAGGAAAAAGACCAGCGGTATGATCGCGATCACGATCAGTGCCAGCAGCCGGAAGTCGTCGAGATAGGCCATGAAGTCCGCCTGGCGCACGAGCTCCCGCTGGAAGGCGCTGAGGCCCTCCGTGTTGAGCATGTTCCACCGCTCCGGCAGCGCGAGATTATGCAGCGTGTCATTGTAGAAGCTGATGTTCTCGTTGAGCGCGGCGCGGTTCGCCTGCGAGTAGCGCAGCAGCTGGCTGACCAGGAAGGAGACGCCGATGCTGGCGCCGATGCGTCGCGACAGCGACAGGAAGGACGTCCCGTCGGGCCGCAGCTCCGGCGTCAGCGTCATATAGGCCGCGGCGGTCACCGTGGTCGACATCATCCCGAATCCGACGCCCTGGACGCATAGCGTGAAGAGCACGGTGCCGTAGTCGACGTCGAGCGTGTAGGTCGACATGTACCAGAGCGAGAACGCCATGATCGACAGCGCGACGAACAGAATCGGCCGCGGCCCGACGCGCCCGAACAGCATGCCGGAGACGATCGACGCGGCGAAGGTCGTCATGCCGCGCGGCGACATGATGATGCCCGAGGCGAGAATCGAATATCCCAGATGCCGCTGCATCATCGCGGGGAAGATCCCGATGAAGCCGAACATGAGCATGGCCAGGACGAAGATGTAGACCATGCCGATCGTGAAATTGCGGTTCTTGAACAGGGCCGGGTCGACGAAGGGATTCCGCGCCGTGCTGATGTGGATGACGAAGACATAGAAAGCGGCGACCGCCACGCCCGCTTCGACCGCGATCTCGGGCGAGGAGAACCAGTCCAGCCGCTCGCCGCGGTCCAGCATGAGCTGCAGCGAGATCTGCGCCGTCGCCAGGGCGAAAAAGCCCAGGAAGTCGAAGTGGCGCGACGTCAGCTCGGTTTCGCGCACGAAGAGCGAGATCATCGTGAAGGCGACGAAGCCGGTCGGTAGGTTGATGAAGAACACATAGCGCCAGGAATAGTATTCGGTGAGGTAGCCGCCGAGAAACGGACCGACGATCAGTCCGATCAGCATGCCGACATTGAACCAGGCCATCGCCATGCCATGGCGGTGGCGCGGGTAGGCGTCGAGCAGGGTTTGTTGGGAGAGCGGCACCAGCGCGGCGCCGAAGGTGCCCTGCAGGAAGCGCGCGGGGACGATCTGGTCGATCGAATTCGACATGCCCGACAAGACCGATGCGGCGCAGAACCCGACGATCGCGATGAGCAGCAGCCGCTTGCGGCCGACGCGCCGGCTGAGCCAGGCGGTCAACGGCGTGAACACGCCGACGGCGATCAGGAAGGAGGTGAGAACCCAGGCGATCTCGTCATGGCTCGCCGAGAAGGCGCCCATCATGCTGGGCAGGGCGACGCCGGCGGTGAAGCTGTCCATGGACTGCATGCCGGCGGCAAGGCAGACCGATACCGTCGTCAGGAAAAGCGACGTGGCGGGTATCGACGTATCGGCGGTCGCCGTGGACATGCAGGGTCGCCAGTTCTCGCGGACTCATTTCGGCCGGCGCCACCCGTCGAAGGACGCCGCTATCGGGATCGTCGTGGCGAGGCCGGCGCTAAGCAACCAGAAGTCGGGCGGGTTGGCAATCGGATCCCTTGCGCAGTGACGCGTGATCCCGAGGGCCGCCTAGCGCTTACCCCACTTCTCGTCTTCGACGGTCTGTTCCTCGATCGCGTAATACTCGTCGAGACCGATCAGGTCCTCGATCGCCTGGCGCGCGGCACGATTCTCCTCCTCGGACATCCCGGTGTATTCGCCGGTGTCCTTCATCTCCTGCATCGCGCGCTGGGCGAAATGGAAGCTCACCAGGAGGAAGAGCTGGGCATCGATGCAGGCGGCGTAGCCCATGTCCTGAAGCTGCTTCATCGGATAGATGGGCCGCCCGTCGCGGTTGCCGCGGCTCTGCACGTAGACGAGCGGAAGCGTGCATTCCTTGGGCGCGCGCACTGCTTCTTCGTGGTCGCGCGGGAACAGGAGGCCCATATCGGCGCCGGCCTCGGCGGCGAGGTTGATCCGCTTGACCGCCGGGTCGAGCCCTTCGAAGCGGCAGGTGTCGGTGCGCGCGATGACGACGAAATCCGGGTCGACCTTGTCGCGCTCGATGCAGGCCCAGCGGATCTTGTCGATGAACTCCTCGACCGGTACCGCGTGGGCCACGTATTTGTGGTAATGCGCGCGCTTCGGGTAGAGCTGGTCCTCGATATGGATCCCGGCCACGCCGGCCTGGATGAATTCGCGCACCGTCCGGGTGACGTGCAGCGGCTCGCCGAAGCCGGCGCCGGCATCGCAGACCGTCGGGATAGGGATGGAGCGGGCGACGGCTTCGGCCGTTTCGACCTGCTCGGTCATGGTGAGCAGCGGTTCGCTCACCGCCCGGGAGCCGCCGGTGACATACCCTCCGACATAGACCGCGTCGAACCCCATCGCCGCGGCCATGCGGCCGCCCAGCGCGTAATACACCGCGGGCATGTAGACGAAGGGCTTGGCCTTCAGCGCTGAGCGCAGTTTCGTTGTCGGTCGCTCCATGGCGGCACCTCTCTGGCTGGACGCACTTTCGGGGGAATCGGGTTCGGCAGGAGCTTAGCGCATGTTTGCCGCGGGGCGGAAATCGGACCGCGCGGCCAAGAGCCTCCGGTGCCGTTGCGGACCGGCTCGGATGCTCACTATAGTGCCGCGATGGCGAATATCCTTGATCGATGGCGGCGCGGCAGGGACAAGGCGCCCGACGCCCCCGGCGGGGCGGCCGGAAACGCCGCGGCGGCGGCGGTCGACGACCTCTGTCTCGATCCCTATGACACGCTGGCGCAGGCCGCTGCGACGGCGCCGCGCGCGATGTGCTGGTCGCGCGCCGGCATATCCGATCCGCGTGCGTGGCAGGAGGCCGCCCGCATCAAGCTCGCCGAGGTGTCCGGCTATGGCCGTTTCGGCGGTCCGCCGCAGGTGTTGCGCCGTGAAGATCTCGGCCTCGTCAACGGCCTGCATCATGAGAGCCTCTACGTCCGCGGCCGCCATGGCCATGACATACCCGTGCGCGTCGTCCGTCGTGACGATACGCCTGCGTCGCCGCGCGTTCCGGTTATCTGCCTGCAGGGCGAGGGCATCGGCATGCACGTCTCCTGGGGCGAAGCGGATGGCACGGCGGAAGCGCAAGCGGTCGCGGCGGGGTCCGATTTCGCGGCCGAGGCGGCCCGGCGCGGGCATGTCGCGGTCTGCCTCGAGCTGATGGGGGCCGGCGAGCGCCGACCGCGGGAGATCGGCAGGGCCGGCGCATCGCTGCGCAGCCTGGCCGTCCACGGCATGCTGCTCGGCCACAGCCTGATCGGCCAGCACGCGTCCGACGTCTCCATGGTGCTCAACTGGATCACCGGCCGTGAGTTCGGCATCGCCGCCGATTGCGGCCACCCGGCGGTGATCGGTCACGATCTCGGCGCGGCCGCGGGCCTGCTGGCGGCCGCGCTGGACGTACGGATCGCTACGATCGCCATGGTCGAGCCGCCGCCGCGTTTCCGCGACGCGATCAAGCAGCGCTCGATCACGGCCGAAATGACGATGCCGGGGCTGCTGCGCTGGATGGACCTCGACGACATCATCCTGCTGTGCGCGCCGCGTCCGATCGTCGCCGGACCGGGCCGGGCGGGCTCGACGACGGCCGCCGATCTGCTGGCGGGCGCGCGATCCTTTTATGATCTGTTCGACGCCGGGCCGGCTTTGACCGCGGCCGACGGGCTGGCGTCGTTTTGGCAGCGCCTGACCTTCGTGCTGGCGGAACCGGGAGCCGCTGCCGGATAGACGAGGCCGTGCGCCCGGTCACATCAATCTCGGTCGAAGCAATATAAGAAGTAATTTACAGTGATAATAAATATGGTTACTGCGTTAATCGTAAATTAACTATAAGTATTAATAAGTAGACTCAAAATAAAGAAAATATTAATCTAGAATTTATACGAAAAATCCGCTAATACTATACTGAATGCGTGTTGACATTTGGTGGGGTGAGCGTGCGGTAAGGTCCGCGTGCCAAAAACACAGTGGCTGATGAGTCGAAAATCATGAAGGCTGCGCTCGCCTGTTCCGGCGACGTGGTCTATTCCTGGGATTTGGTCCGGGACAACATCTCGTGGATCGGCAACACCGCCGACATGTTCGGGATTAGTACGCCCGACGCGGTGTTGTCCGGCGATGCGTATCATGAGCGCATCAATCCGGACGATCTGAAAGCCCGGCTCAAATACCTGTCCAAACACTTCACCACCCGCGAACCGTTCGATTGCGAGTACCGCGTTCGCACCGAGAAGGGCGGTTTCTGCTGGATCCATGAACGCGCAGCGGCGGAGTTCTCCGAATCGGGGCAGCCGGTTCGCCTGAACGGCGTGCTGCGCCTGATCACCGGGCGCAAGCAGCACGAGATCCTGCTCGAGCAGCGCGCCAACTACGACGAGCTCACCGGTCTTTACAACAAGTCGCGTCTCAGGGAATCGGTCGACCATGCGCTGGCCTATGCCGAGCGCTACAGTGTCGCCGGGGGATTTCTCGCCGTCGGCATCGACAAGATGGCGATGATCAACGACGCCTATGGGCGCCAGACCGCGGACTCGGTAATCGTCGGCGTCGGCCGGCGTCTCGAGGAATGCATGCGGGCGACCGACGTCATTGGCCGGCTCGGCGGCGACACCTTCGGGGTGGTTCTCGGCAATGCCGACGAGCTGGGTATCGCGGCGGCGGCCGAGAAGATTCTCAACGTGTTCCGCCAGGAAGCCGTGCAGACCGCGGTCGGACCGATCCATGTTACGGTCACCATCGGCGGCACCGCCTTCCCGGGGCTGATTCAGACCGCGCACGACCTCATGGCGAGCGCCGAAGGCGCGATGTGCGACGCCAAGCGGCTCGGCCGCAACTGCTTCGCCTTCTTCGAGATGTCGGAGGAGCAGCGCGTCCGTCAGCGCGAATACATGCAGATCGGCGAGCAGGTCACCAAGGCGCTCCAGGAAGAACGCGTGGTCTTCGCCTACCAGCCGGTCGTGCTGAGCGGCACCGGGGAAGTCGCCTATTATGAGACCCTGATCCGCATGATCGACGAGAAGGGCGAGATCGTGTCGGCCGGCGCCTTCGTGCCGGTGGCGGAGCGGCTCGGCCTGATGCGCCAGATCGATCGCTACACGCTGGAGATGGCGATCTCGGATTTGATCAACGATCCGAACATCACGCTCGCCCTGAATATCTCCAGCCTGACGGCGAGTGACCGGTCGTGGCTGCGGGCGCTGGTCAGCCATGTGAAGGGCAAGCCGGAAATCGCCAAGCGCCTGATGATCGAGATCACCGAAACGGCGGCGCTCGACGACTTCGAGGATTCCGCCCGCTTTGTCGCGGCCGTTCGGGACCTCGGCTGCAAGGTCGCCCTCGACGACTTCGGCTCGGGCTACACCTCGTTCCGGCACCTGAAGTCGCTCACGGTCGACGTGGTCAAGATCGACGGCTCCTTCGTGATCAACCTCGGCGAAAATCCCGACAATCTTCTGTTCATCCGCACCCTGCTCAATCTGGCGGACGGGTTCGGCATCACCACGGTCGCGGAATGCGTTCAGTCGGAACAGGACGCCAACCTGTTGAAGGCCGAGGGCGTCGATTACCTGCAGGGGTTTTACTACGGCCGTCCGCAGCTCGGCCGGCCGGGCGGCAAGATGCCCAAGCACAAGATGGCTGGCAAGCCGGCGCCGCAAAGCGCCATCGTGGGAGATTCGATCGCCGTCGGCGACTAGGCGCCAGGGCCCCGTCGAGGGCCTATTTCTTCGCCATGTCGTTGAGCTGGCGCTGCAGCTCATCCAGCTTCTGCTGCAGATCGGTCACCTTGTCCTTCTCGGCCGGCTCTTCTTTCGCCGGCGCGCCCGTGGCCTGCCCCTTCGCCATCGGGGCGAACATCTTCATCGCCTGCTCGAAGATCGCCATATTCTGCTTGCCGAGGTCTTCCAGCGAGCCGAAAGGGAACATCCCGCCCATCGTCTCCTTCATATAAGCCTGCATGCGCTCGCGGTTCTCGGAGAACAGCTCCATCGTGTGCTCGAGGTATCGCGGCAGCAGCATCCGCTGCATGCTGTCGCCGTAGAAGCTGATGATCTGGCGCAGGAAGCTGATCGGGAGCAAGTTGTCGCCCTTGCCTTCCTCCTCGACGATGATCTGGGTGAGGACCGAGCGGGTGATGTCCTCGCCGGTCTTGGCGTCGTAGACCACGAACTCGACGCCGTCTTTAACCATTTGGCACAAGTGGTCGAGCGTCACGTAACTGCTTGTCGCGGTATTATAAAGCCGCCGATTGGCGTATTTCTTGATCGTGACGGGCGTATTTCCCTGTTCGTTCTTGGCTGCCATGGCGACCATCCCGGATTGAGCCGCCCTCGCGACGGCGGCGTCGGTACGATGATTCCATATCGCAGCGCAGGATACAAAAGGTTAAGATTGCAGCGGTTTTGCTAAAATTTTTGCCGCAGCGCAAAGAAGGGTCACAATCTGGCAAAGCGGGGGACCACAGCCTATAGTGCCGGCATGGCCGAACCGCCCGACCTGCAAGAGCTGGCTAAGCGTTACCTGGACCTGTGGCAGGACCAGTTGCGCGCCATGGCGGCGGACCCGGAAACGATGGCCTCGGTCGGGCGAATGCTTGCGGCCGCGGCCGGGCAGCAAGGCCGGACCGCTCCTGGGGGAGCGCCGCCGGCGCCGAATCCCTTTGCTTGGTGGCTCACGCCCGGTGCGACGCCACCCCTGACTCCGACGGGAGGAGCAACGCCTTTTGACACCGTCTTCGCCGCACGCCGCACGCATGCCGAGGCTGGGTCCCAGGCCGCTGCCGCTTCATCTGATGGCCGCGGCGATGAGCTATATGAGCTCGAACGCCGCCTTGCCGCTCTTGAGAAACGGCTTGCTGCGATGGAGCCCGGGGCTGGGCAAGGACGCGGAAGCACTCCGCGCAAGCCTCGCAAAGGCAAACGCTGAGGCGCTGACCGCGGCGATCGAGCGGGAAGGCCGCCGCCGGCTCGATGCTTTCCTGACGGGCGTCGAACGCTATCGCAGCCATCCCTACAGCCGTGACCTGACGGAGCCGCCCGCGGTCTGGACTGCGGGCACGACGTCGCTCTATGACTATGGTCATGTCGGCACCGGGCGCGCGCCGGTCCCGATCCTGCTGGTTCCGTCGCTGGTTAACCGCGCCTATATCCTCGACCTTTCGTCCCGCCGCAGCTTTGCCCGCTGGCTTTCCGCGAGCGGCTTCTGGCCGTTTCTCGTCGACTGGGGCGCCCCCGGCGCGGCCGAGCGTCCTTTCACCCTGACCGACTACGTCACCCGGCGGCTCGTGCCGGCCCTGGACGCCGTCGTGAGCCTGAGCGGCGCGCGGCCGGTGCTGCTTGGCTACTGCATGGGCGGCCTCTTGGCGGTCGCGCTCGCCCAGCGGCGGAGCGAGATGCTGCGGGCGCTCGCGCTCCTGGCCACGCCCTGGGATTTCCATGTCAGCCGCCCGGGGCAGGCGATGAGCCTGGCGGTCGTCGCCACGGCCATGGAGTGGCTGATGACCGCCTTGGGCGAGCTTCCCGTCGATATCATCCAGGCGCTTTTCGCCGGCCTCGACCCGGTGCTCGCCGAGCGGAAATTTTCCGCCTTCTCGGCCTTGGACCCGGGATCGGAGATGGCGCAGGATTTCGTCGCCCTCGAGGACTGGCTAAACGACGGGGTGCCGCTCTCCGCGCCGGTGGCGCGCGAGTGTCTTTCGCAGTGGTACGGCGCCAATACGCCGGCCCTCGGCGCTTGGCGGATCGAGGGCGAGGCGGTCGATCCGGCCACGATCGATTTGCCCGCGCTCGTGGTGATCCCTTCGCACGACCGGATCGTGCCGCCGGAATCGGCTGAGGTGCTGGGACAGCGCCTGCCGGACGCGACGGTCATGCGGCCGAATGTCGGACATATCGGCATGATGGTCAGCCGCGGCGTCGAAACCGTGCTCTGGCCGCAGATCGCGGCGTGGCTCCGCGTCGCAAGCTGAGCCGCTCATCCGGCGGGACAAATGAACGCCCGCGGTTTATCATCGTCGCGGTGGGGACGGTTGTTTTTCGCGACGCGCCAAGCCATATGAATTTGTTATTGCGCCCAGTAGCATAGCCGCACCTGCCAAGGACCCACGGGGTGGCCGAGGGACGGTTCATGAGCCCGGGATATCTTCGTCAGTGATAGGGAGTGCCAATCAATGTCGGATGTTGTTATCGCAAGTGCCGTTCGGACGGCTGTCGGCGCGTTCAATGGCGGGTTGAGTTCGGTCCCCGCGTCTTACCTCGGATCGGTCGCGATCCGCGAGGCGATGAAGCGCGCCAAGGTCGAGGGCGGCCACGTCGACGAAGCGATCATGGGCCAGATCCTCACCGCCGGCGCGGGCCAGAACCCGGCGCGCCAGGCGGCGGTCGAGGCCGGGATCCCGGTCGAAAAGACCGCCATTCAGATCAATCAGCTCTGCGGCTCGGGCCTGCGCTCGGTGGCGCTCGGCTTCCAGGCGATCAAGGTCGGCGATGCGTCGATCGTCGTCGCCGGCGGGCAGGAGAGCATGAGCCAGGCGCCGCACTGCGCCAACCTGCGCAACGGCCAGAAGATGGGCGACCTGCAGTTCATCGATACCATGATCCGTGACGGCCTGTGGGACGCCTTCAACGGGTATCACATGGGCAACACGGCCGAGAACGTCGCCCAGAAATGGCAGATCACGCGCGAGCAGCAGGATGCCTTCGCGGCGGCGAGCCAGCAAAAGGCCGGCAAGGCGATGGCCGAAGGCCGTTTCAAGGACGAGATCGTGCCGGTCACGATCAAGTCCCGGCGCGGCGAGACGGTGATCGATACCGACGAGTACCCGAAGCCGGACACGACCGCCGAAAAGCTGGCGGGGCTGCGCCCGGCCTTCGCCAAGGACGGCACGGTCACGGCAGGCAATGCGTCGGGCATCAACGACGGCGCCGCGGCGACCGTCCTGATGACCGCCGAGGAAGCGGCGCGGCGCGGCATCACGCCGTTGGCGCGCATCGTCTCCTGGGCCACCGCCGGCGTCGATCCGGCGATCATGGGCACCGGCCCGATCCCGGCCAGCCGCCGCGCGCTCGAGAAGGCGGGCTGGACGGTCGACGATCTCGACCTGATCGAGGCGAACGAAGCCTTCGCGGCCCAGGCCTGCGCGGTGAACAAAGACCTGCACTGGGATACCAGCAAGGTCAACGTCTACGGCGGGGCGATCGC
>CAZPFL010000108.1:0-16381 GCA_964585785.1 uncultured Rhodospirillaceae bacterium | reverse complement strand
GCATGATGATCTCCCTGTTAAGGGCAGTATGCCACCAGATGCTCAGGATTCGGCGGTTTTCTGAGGTGTCTTTGCTACATAATGCCGTTGAACTCCGGCAGCTCGTCCAGGAACAGCACGCCGTTATGCGCGAGGCTGATCTCACCCGGCCGCGCGCGCAGCCCGCCGCCGACCATCGCCGGCAGCGAGGCCGAGTGATGCGGGTCGCGAAAAGGGCGGCGTCGCGTGACCCCTCCTCCGGACAGCAGCCCCGCCACGCTGTGGATCATGCTGACCTCGAGCGCTTCACGCGGCGAAAGCGGCGGCAGGATGCCGGGAAGTCGCTGCGCCAGCATCGACTTGCCCGATCCGGGCGGCCCGATCATGAGCAGATTGTGCGATCCAGCCGCGGCGACCTCGAGCGCGCGCTTGGCCGCTTCCTGGCCCTTGATGTCCTTGAGGTCGGGCGGCGGCGCTTCCGCCGGCGGCGGCGCCGGCTCCGGTGGGGTCAGCACCTGCAAGCCCTTGAAGTGATTGATCAGTGACAGCAGCGTCGGTGCCGCCAGGATCTCGACCTCGCCGGCCCAGGCCGCCTCCCCGCCCGACGCCGCGGGGCAGATCAGGCCGAGCCCTTCGGCATGTGCGCCGATGGCGGCCGGCAGCGCGCCCGCGACCGCGGTGAGCGCGCCGTCGAGCGACAGCTCGCCCAGCGCGGCGTAGCGGCCGACCTCCTCGCCCGACAGCACCTCCATCGCGACCAGCAGCCCGAGCGCGATCGGCAGGTCGAAATGGCTGCCTTCCTTCAGCACGTCGGCCGGCGACAGGTTGACGGTGATGCGCTTGGGCGGCAGGCCGAGGCCGAGCGCGCCCAACGCCGCGCGCACGCGCTCGCGGCTCTCGCCGACCGCCTTGTCCGGCAGGCCGACCACGGTGAACGTCGGAAGCCCGTTCGCCATGGTCACCTGGACGTCGATCGCCAGCGTGTCGATGCCTTGAAACGCTACGGTATTTACATGGGCCGCCAATGTTCTACCTCCCCGCGAAGTCTACCGGCATACCGCCGGGCGGGATAGAGGGTGTGGACATCCGGCGAATCGAACCGGCCCCGTTACGGATTTCTTAAGAAATAAAGTGCAATCTTTAATCAAATTAACGGTAAATCGAAGACTCCGGCCGCCGCGCGAACAATGAGCGAAGCACCGCGATCACCCTTTAGTCAGACGATACCGGAGGATTGCCATCCAAAGGTGCGGGCGATCTATGAATATTGGCGGTCGGTGCATCCCAAAAGCGGCGGTCTGCCAGGACGCCAGCACATCGATCCGGTTGATATTCCGACATTGCTCCCGAATACATGGCTGATCGACGTGGCCCGGAATCCGTATCGTTTTCGCTTTCGCCTGGTCGGAACGCAGGTCGTCGACTATGCCGGCGAGGACAATACCGGCAAGTGGTTCCACGAACAGATGCCCAACTTCCATCCGGAGGTCCTGATCGACGTCGTCGAGACCGGCAAGCCGAGCTGGTCGCGCGGGCGCTCGAAAATGCGGCCGGAGAGGGATTATTACGAGCTGGAGCGGGTTCGCTTGCCGCTCGCTTCGGACGGTAAGACCGTCGACATGATCCTGTCGCTGACCGTTTTCTTTGACAGCGAAGGCAACGAAATACACAGGGGCTGAGCCGTCGCCGCCGTTGCGCCGAGCCGGCGGGTGCGGTACTCCGGACCATGATGAGAGCCGTGAGCCTATGCCTTGTCCTCTTTCTCGCGGTTGTCCCGGCGGCGTCGGTGCTAGAGGCGGTCGCTGCCGAGCCGGCGAAAGCCGCCCCGGCGGCTTGCGTCGCCGCGCGCGATAAGGCGCTGAATAGGCTGGACGAAGCCGCCCTTGCCATCGAAACCGCGATCGACAGCGACGTGGCCATCGCGGGCTCGCCGGAATACGAGCTCCTGCAGGCCAAGAAGGAGCAGGTCGAAGAAATCGATGGGGAACGCCGCGCTGTCTGGGCGCGCTTTAACCGTTGCGCCGGGCTGCCGCCGTCATCACCCGCACAGTGAGGTTGTTTTTCTCAAAAAATATGTTATGATACAATGGGTTAGTGGGAAAAATCTGCCTAGGGCCCGGCAAATTTTGCCGGCCGGCGGGTCTCCGGGCCTGGGCAGAGGCGTGAGCAGATAGGACGTTGCGAGGGTTGTTGGCTTGGTATCCTCTGTGAACAGCACTGGTGTCAGTTACAGCGCTCTCTTTAGCTCGAGCTCTAGCCCCAGCTATGGCTACAACAACAACTACGGCTTCAACTATACCTTCGACCAGCTCAGCTCCGGTCTGTTTGCGGCGCTGCCGGCTGTGGCGTCGGCCAGCGGCCTGAAAGCCGCCGCCGCGGCGAATGCCTCGGTACAACGCGCGGCCGCCGCCAAGCAGAGCAGAGCGCAGAGCCTCCAAGGCACGGTGAGTATCGCCAATCAGCGCGCCTTCAACTATCAGCGGCTGCAGCCTGCGCTCGATTCGGCGGTGAGCGCGGTGACGAACGGGCGCGACACGCTCGTCTCGCTCAAGCAGATCCTGAGCGACATGCGCAAGCAGATCGTCCTGGCACAGAACGATCCGGGCGACGCGACCCAACGGGCGCAGTACGCGAATACGTTCGATCAGCTGCTCGGGCAGCTGAACATCAAGGTGCAGTCGTCCGGTGGTGTCGCCGACAACCTGATCGGCAGCTCGATCCGGGATGTCTTCTCGGCCGGCAGCATCACCTACAAGACGAAACCCGACAGCCCGGTCGACGTGACCGTGACGGGCGTCTACTCGAACAGCGACTATTACATCACGGACAGCAGCACCGGCGACGTCTACTTTCCGGACTTGTTCGGATCACAGCTGCAGAAGTTTCCGATCGACGACTCGGTCGCCGGGCAGACGCTCAGTGCGACGGATACCGTGAATTACGACTCGACCACGGGCGCGGTCTCGATCACACATCAAGGCGATTCGACGCCCTTCATCAGCGGCACGCTGACGCGCAAGGGGCTCGGCGTGCTGCATTCCTACTTCTACAACGATTTCCAGGACTCGGCTTCACTCGACCAGGCCTTGAGCGACCTGGACGCCGCGTCCGCGAAGCTGCGTTTCAACATCGCCGTCATCGAGGGCCAGCTCACCCAAGTCACCGCGCAGCGCGACTTCAACGCCAAGCTCGTGAGCGAAAACCAGACGGCGGCGTCCAATATACAAACGCAGCAAACGTCCGACGCCACGAAGCAACAGCTCGAGACGCAGCGTCAAAACCTGCTTTACGCCAAGGCGTTCCAGGGCACGGCGACCTTCGACGGCAGTGGCAGCCTGCTGTCCCTCGCCGCGGGCAACAACCTGTTCGACTTTTCGGCCTGACCGGGCAAGGACGGCGCGGGCCGTCTAGCGGTGCCGCGCGCGCTTTTCGATCGCGTCCCAGATGTCGGACTCGATGGCGATGCCGTCGAGCTGGTTGATCTCCTGAATGCCCGTGGGCGACGTCACGTTGATCTCGGTGACGTAATCGCCGATCACGTCGATGCCCACGAAAATCAATCCTTTGTCTTGCAGGATCGGGCCGATCGCCTCGCAGATCTGCAGCTCACGCTTCGTGAGCGGAGCCTTCTCGCCGCGTCCGCCGGCGTGGAAATTCGCGCGCGCCTCGCCCGCCTGCGGCACCCGCATCACGCCGCCGGACGGCTTGCCGTCGACCAGGATGATGCGCTTGTCGCCGTTGCGGATCTCCGGCAGATAGCGCTGCACAATGATGGGCTCGCGGTACATCAGCGTGAACATCTCGAGCAACGCGTTCAGGTTTTCGTCCTCCGGCGTCAGGTGAAAGACGCCGGCGCCGCCGTTGCCGAACAGCGGCTTCAGGATGATGTCCTTGTGCTCCTTGCGGAAGGCGACGATCTCGTCGCGGCTGCTCGTGATGAGGGTCGGCGGCATCAGCTCGCAGAAATGGGTGACGAACAGCTTTTCCGGGGCGTTACGCACCGAGACCGGGTCATTCACGACCAAGGTCTTCGGGTGCACATGCTCGAGCAGATGCGTCGCCGTGATATAGGCCATGTCAAACGGCGGGTCCTGGCGCATCAGCACCACGTCCATCGTCGCCAGATCGACGGTCGCCGTGGCCCCCAACGTGTAGTGGTTGCCGCGCTCGCGGCGAACCTCGAGCGACTGCATCTGGGCGACCAGCCGGCCATGGCGGAAGGCAAGATGCTGTGGCAGGTAATGATACAGCCCGTGCCCGCGCTTCTGGCCTTCCAGCGCAAGCATGAAGGTGCTGTCGGTATCGATATTGATGCCGGAAATGTGGTCCATCTGGATGGCAACGGCGAGGCTCATGGCGAACTCCTGGGTCCGGAGAAGTACAGCCGGTCGGGCTGGGCGGACTATAGCGGGCGGCGGCGCGGCAGCCCAGCCGTTCCGCTGCACCAGTTAGTTGAGTCGGCTTCGGATCTGCCGCAAGTATCCCGCGACTTCACGGCGGGCGGTGTCGTTCGTCTCGTGGTCGAGGTAGCTCTCGAAGGCGGTGATGGCGTGCTGCAGGTTGCCGGCATGGGCGTGGATCATGCCGGCCTCGCGCCAGAGCGCGTGCAGCGCGGGCGCGAACAAAAGCATGTCCTCGACGATCGCGGCGGCGCGCGCAGGCTGGTTCAGTTGGATCAGGCGGAGCTTCACATTGTTCTGCAGGCGGAGCAGGACTTCACGATCGCTCACCGCGCGGTAATGCGCGGGCGTCAGCTCCGCATCGGCGCCCTGCATGACTTTCAGAAGCTCGCGCATGTCGCCCGCATCGCAGACGCGCCCATCGTGAAAGGGGTCGATGATCGCGCGTTCGCCGTCGCAATCGAGGCGCAGCAGGAAATGGCCGGGAAAGCTGAGACCGGCAATATCCCAGCCGCATCGCCGCGCGGCGTGGAGGTAGAGAATGCCGAGCGCGACGGGGAGGCCTTTGCGCCGGTCGATGACCTGCATGAGGTTGGCGTTCTGAAGATCGTCGTAGGTCGCGCTGTCGCCTTCGTACCCGTAGCCGCTGTGGATGACATCGCGAAGCGTGGCGCAGCGATTCTCCAGTCCGGCGTCGGTGGGGCAGGCGGCCGCGACATCCTCGGCCAGCGCCTGCAGATGTTCGCGATAGGGATCGCGGGAAGCGTTCGAAAGGTCGAGCGCCGCGAGCGCGAGCGCGGCCTCGGCCAGATCGAAGCGCTCGTCCGGCGCGCGGCCGACTTGCCTGAGGATTTCTCTCGGGTCGCACGTCTGGCTCATAGGCTATGTTCCATACCGGACCACCGCGAGCGGGTCAGCCCTTCGTCGGCTTGGGTTTTTTGATCTCCACGTAACTCACGATCCGCCGGACATAAGAAAGCTGACGCGCGATGTTGCGCACGCGGTCGAGCTCCGCCTGGCTCTGGGCGATTCCCATGAGGTAGACCGTGCCGTTCACCGTATCGATCGAATAGTTGACGCTTTTGATCTCCTTGTCGAAGGTGATCTTCGTGGCGAGCTCCGCCGTCACCCAGTGATCGCGGGCGGCGTCCAGCAGATCGCTGGTGTCTTCGACCTGGATCTCATTGATCACTTCGCGGACGCCGGAGACATTCCAGGCAAGGCGCACCGCTTCGATGCGGTCGTTGGTTCGCTTCACTTTGCCGGTGAGAAGCGCGCGTCCTTGATAGACCTCGACGGAAACGTCAACGAACAGCTCTGCGCTGTAGCCCAAGAGCTTGGCGTTGATCTTGGCCTCGAGCGCCGTGTCCTCCACGGTCTTGACGAATCCGCGGTCCTGCATGGCGGCATTGCCGGCAACCGCGCCCGCGCCGATCACAGTGCTGGCGCAGCCGGACAGGAGAGCGAAGGCGACGGCGAGGCAGAAAGCATGGATTATTCCGGGCGCGACAAGCGCAGTCGCGCGGCACCCCAGGCGAAATAGCGGCATGCGTTTCATGAGCTTGCTGTATAGCAGCACCGGGCCGAACCGCAACCGCATGTTACCGGCCTTCATGGTGCCAGGCGCTGCGAAGGTGCCGCGGCCATCGCCAGGGCGCGACGAGCATCACGTCGAAGCGGATGGTGAGCGAGGCGAGGCCCGGCCGCTCGGCAAGCAGCCACTCCGTGGCCCGGGCAATGCGGCGGCGCTGCCGCCCGCTGACCGCTTCGGCCGCGTCGCTCAGATTCTCGCGGGCCTTCACCTCGATGACCGCAAGCGTGCCGCCGCGTCGCGCGACGATGTCGATCTCGCCGACGGGATAGCGGAGGCGCCGGGCCAGGATCCGGTAGCCGCGCAACATCAAGGTGCCGATGCACAGCGCCTCCGCCCATTGCCCCCATCGCCAGGCGCGCCGGCGCGCGGCACGGGTCATTGCCGCGGTTCGGACTTGATCGCCAGCGCGCGCTCGTAAACGGCGCGGCGCGGCATATCGAGCTTCGTGGCGACGATATCGACCGCATCGCGCAAGGTCCGTCCCGGGATGGTTTCGCGAAGCAGCGCATCGACGGTGTCTACTTCTGGCGGCGGCGCGTCGCCCGGCGGCGCCACGAGGATGACGACCTCGCCCTTGGGCGGTCCGGTGCGGGTGTAGTGGAGTGCGAGCTCCGAAAGCGTGCCGCGGCGCAACTCTTCGAAGCGCTTGGTCAGCTCGCGCGCCACGACGGCTTCGCGATCGCCCAGGACCGCGCGCATGTCGGAAAGGCAGCCGGCAAGACGGCGGGCCGATTCGAAGGCAATCAGCGTCGCGCGCACCGTGGCGATTTCCTCGAAGGTCTGCTGGCGCGCGCTGGCCCGCGGCGGCGGGAACCCGATGAACAGGAACCGGTCCGGCGGCAGCGCCGACGCGGTGAGGGCGGTCAGCACCGCCGAGGCGCCCGGCAACGCCGTCACGCCGTGCCCTGCCAGCATGGCCTCGCGCACCAGGCGGTATCCGGGATCGGAGATCAGGGGCGTGCCGGCGTCGCTCACAAGCGCGATGCTGGCGCCCTCGGCGAGCCGGCGCAGCAGCTCCGGCCGCACGCGCCGCGCGTTGTGCTCATGATAGGGCGTCACCGGCGTCGTGATTCCGTGGTGATCCAGCAGCCGCCCGGTAACCCGGGTGTCTTCGCAGGCGATGAGCTCGACATTTTGTAAAATATCGAGCGCGCGCAGGGTGATATCCCGCATGTTGCCGATTGGCGTCGGAACCACGTAAAGCCCGGGCGCCGGTTTACTTCCGTCCGTCTCGCCGCTAGGCTCGCTACCTTCTGCCTCGCGATAAGGCTCACGATCAGGGGGGGCACCCGGTGCTGTTGAGCGGAAATCGGTCCGGCTCTTGCTGGCCATTGCACACTGCCTTGCGGTTTGTTCTGGCCACGCTGATCGTATCGATGGTTGCGGCCTGCGGGCAGCTAAGTCTAAACGGCGGCGGGGGAGCGGGCCAGCCAAGAAGCGGCGCGCAAGAGGGCTTGCCGGCGCTGCCGCCGCTGTCGTCGTTGCGCGGGAGCGAGAGCGGGCCGCTGCAACGCCAGCCGATTCCGCCGGACGGCACGGTCCGCGTCGCGATCCTGCTGCCGCTCTCCGGCCCCAGCGCAAAATTGGCGGCTTCCATGCTCAACGCGGCCGAGATGGCGGTGTTCGAGATCGCGAACGACAAGTTCACGCTGATGCCGTTCGACACGAAGGAAACGCCCGAAGGCGCCGCCGCCGCCGCGGAAAAGGCGATCCGGAGCGGCGCCCAGGTGATCCTCGGTCCCTTGCTGGCGCAGTCGGTCGAAGCGGTGGCGCCGCTCGCGCACACCGCCGGGGTGAATGTCATTGCGTTTTCCAACTCGATGAGCGTCGCCGGCAACGGCGTCTTCATCATGGGTTTCGTGCCGAAGCAGCAGGTCGACGCGATCCTGCAATTCGCGGCTTCGAGGGGACTCTCGCGCTTCGCCGTCCTGGCGCCGCAGGACGCCTATGGCAACGCCGTTGCCGATGCGATGCGCACCGCGCTGCCGCCGCTTAACGGGACGCTGGTGCGGGCGCATTTCTATAATCCCTCGAGTGAGGATTTCAGCGATGACGTTAAAGTCATCGCGGACTACGAGCGGCGCCGGAAGGCCTTGCTGGAACAGCGCGCGATGTTGCAGCGCCAGCATGACGAGGTCTCGCGTCAGGCGCTGAAACGGCTGGAGAAGCGCGACACGATCGGCGACGTGGATTTCGACGCGGTGCTGCTGCCCGATACGGGCCAGCGCCTGCGCTCGCTCACATCGCTGTTGTCTTATTACGACGTCGACCTTCCTGCGGTCCGGTATCTCGGCCTGCGCAACTGGGACGAGATCCCGAAGCCGGAAGCGGAGCCTTCGCTCGTCGGCGCCTGGTTCGCCGCGCCGTCACCGGTGGAGCGCGAGCGCTTCGACACACGCTTCAAGAACGCCTTCGGGCAGCCGCCCGAGCGGCTCGCCTCTTTGGCGTATGACGCGACGGCCTTGGCTGCCGTTCTCGCCCAGGACAAGGGCGAGCCGCGATTCAGTTTCGAGGCGCTCACCAACAAGAATGGATTTCTCGGTGTCGATGGCTTGTTCCGCCTCAACCCTGATGGTGTCGCGGAGCGCAAATTCGCCATCCTCGAAGTCCGCAAGGACGGCGTCCAGATGATCCAGCCGGCCGCAACCGCCTTCGCGCCGCCCACGAATTGAGACCAGGCGCCGCGCCACCGCGCTTCTAGGCGATGAGATGGGCGAGCAGCGCGTCGAGCCGTTGTCGGCCCTCGACGGTGGCGCGCAGCCTGTCGGGCGCGGGGTCGAGAAAGCCCGCTTCGATCAGGTCGTCCCGGTGCGCAGCGTCGATCCACGCGGCGGCCTCGGCGCCGCACTCGGCGCGGAGCCGATCCAGCGGAATGCCTTCGGTAAGCCGCAACCCCATCATCACCATTTCCGTGAAGCGCTCGCGCGCGCCGAGAAGGGTCCGCTCCGATTGCGCGTCCTGGCCGCTCTCCAAGGCTGCCAGCCAGCCCTCGGGGGAGCGGATGCGCTGCGTCGCTATCTTCGCGCCGTCGACCGTGACGCGGCCATGCGCGCCGGGACCGATGCCGACGTAATCGCCGTAGCGCCAATAGACGAGATTATGGCGGCATTCGCCGCCCGGGCGCGCGTGGTTCGATATTTCATAGGCCGGCAGGCCGGCGCCCGCGAGTTCCGCTTGCGTCAGCTCGTAGAGCGCAGCCGTCGAATCCTCGTCGAGAATAAGCGCTTCGCCGGCCTGGGCGCGCCGAAAGAAGGCGGTCCGGGGCTCGAGCGTCAGCTGATAAAGCGACAGATGATCGCCGGCGAGCGAAAGCGCCTGTGCCAGCTCGGCCTGCCAGGCCGCCGCCGTCTGTCCCGGCCGCCCGTAAATCAGGTCGAAGGAGAAGCGCCCGAACAAGCGCGATGCCGTCTCCACTGCCGCGATCGCTTCGGCGGCGCTGTGCTCGCGGCCGAGGAAGCGGAGCGCTGCGTCGTCGAGCGCCTGCACGCCGAGCGAGACCCGGTTGACCCCAGCGGCGCGGTAATCGGCGAGCCGTCCTGCCTCGACGGACGTCGGGTTTGCTTCGAGCGTGATTTCGGTGTTGGGCGACAAGGTCCAAAGATCGGCGGCGCGTTCGATGATGGCGGCGACCGTCTCCGGCGCCATCAGGGAGGGCGTGCCGCCGCCGAAAAAGAGGCTGGCGAGCGGCCGCCGCTCGGTGCCGGCGGCGGCGCCCTCGAGGTCGCGCAGCAGCGCGGCGCGCCAGCGCGCCTGGTCTATCGACTCGCGGACGTGGCTGTTGAAATCGCAATAGGGGCACTTCGACAAACAGAAGGGCCAATGGACATAGAGCGCGGTCGGCGCGGCGCTCATTGCGGGTCGCCGAAGCAGCCTTCGACGAGCAGCCGGAAGGCGCGGGCGCGGTGGCTGATGCGGTGCTTCTCGGCAGGTTCCATCTCGCCGAAGGTTTCGTCACGATCGTCCGCCAGGAACATCGGATCGTAGCCGAAGCCGCGCGTCCCACGCGGCGGCCAGACGAGGGAGCCATGCACCGTGCCCTCGAAAAGCTCGACATGGCCGTCCGGCCAGGCGAGTGCCAGCGCGCAGGCGAAATGGGCGCGGCGGTCGTCTTTTCCGGCGAGCGCCTTTTCGACCTTTTCCATGGCGACGCTGAAATCTTTCCCGGGGCCGGCCCAGCGCGCTGAATAGATTCCTGGCGCGCCGTCGAGCGCCGGGACCACGAGGCCCGAATCGTCGGCCAGGGCAGGGAGGCCGGCTGCCGCGGCCGCCGCGCGCGCCTTGAGCGCCGCGTTCTCGGCAAAGCTGCTGCCGGTTTCCTCGGGCTCGGGAAGGCCGAGCGCGCCGGCGGAGACGACGGCCACGCCGAACGGCCGCACCAGTTCGGCGATCTCCTTGACCTTGCCGGGGTTGTGGCTGGCGATCACCAGGCGGTCACCGGAGAATCGCCGCCGCATGGTCAAAGCCCGAGCGCCTCGCGCTGCGCTACGCAAAGCTGCGCGACGCCTTTGTCCGCAAGGTCGAGCAGTGACAGGAACTCGTCCCGTGAAAAGGGGTCGCCCTCCGCGGTGCCCTGCACTTCGACGATATGGCTTTTGTCGGTCAGCACGAAATTGGCGTCCGCCTGTGCGGTCGAATCTTCCGCATAATCCAGGTCGAGCACGGCCGCCCCGTTCCAGATGCCGCAGGAAACCGCCGCGATTTGCCCGGCGATCGGAATCTCCGAGATTACGCCGATGCTCTGGATGTGCCGGAAGGCAAGATAGAGCGCGATATAGCCGCCCGTGATTGCGGCCGTCCGGGTGCCGCCATCGGCCTGGATGACGTCGCAGTCGACCTTGATCTGCCGCTCGCCAAAGGCGGTGAGGTTGGTGACGGCACGCAGGCTGCGGCCGATCAGGCGCTGGATCTCGAGCGTTCGCCCGGCGCGCAGCGTGCGCGCCCGGTCGTTGCGGGTATCGGTCGCGCGGGGCAGCATGCCGTATTCCGCCGTGACCCAGCCTTCGCCGCTGTTGCGCAGGAAAGGAGGCACGGAATCCTCGATGCTGGCCGTGCAAAGGACGTGGGTGTCGCCGAATTTCGCGAGGCAGGACCCCTCGGCGTATTTCGAGACGTCGGTTTCGAATGCGACGGGGCGAAGGGCGTCGTTCGCTCGGCCGGACGGACGCATGCGGCGGCCTCCTTATCTGTTGCGCGCCGCAAGCTAACCCCTCGGCTTGGCGGCGTCCAGCCAAGCTTTCCGGGCATTTTACAGGCTCCGGCGTTGACGCTTGGGGGGCCGGTTACTACATTCCCGCCACCATGCCGAACACGCTGAGCGAGCGGTCGCGGGAAATCCTGCGGCACGTTGTCGAAGCATATGTCGAGACGGGTGAGCCGGTCGGCTCACGGACGTTGTCGCGCCGGTCCGGGCTGCAGCTCTCGCCCGCGACCATCCGCAACGTCATGGCCGATCTCGAGGAGTTGGGCCTCCTGTACGCCCCGCACACTTCGGCCGGACGGTTGCCGACCGAAGCGGGCCTGCGCCTGTTCGTCGACGGTATTCTCGAAATCGGCAACCTGACCCGCGACGAGCGCACGATCATCGAAGCGCAATGCCGAAGCTCCGGCCTGAACGCCGGGCAGGTGCTGGAAAAGGCGTCCTCGCTGCTGAGCGGCCTGTCGCAATGCGCGGCGCTGGTCATGGCGCCCAAGATGGCGGAAAAGCTGCGTCATATCGAATTCGTCAATCTCGGACCAGGCCGCGCGCTCGTCGTCCTGGTCGGGGAAAGCGGCGACGTGGAGAACCGCGTCATCGACGTGCCGATCGGCATGCCGGCGTCGAGCCTGGTCGAGGCGAGCAACTATCTGACAGCGCGCATGATCGGGCGCACGCTGGGCGAATGCCGCTCCGGCGTGGAAGGCGAAATCCGGGCGCACCGCTCTGAGCTCGATGTGCTGACGTCGAAGGTGGTCGAGAACGGTCTTGCCGTCTGGGCCAACAGCGACGGGCCGGACAAGGGCGTGCTGATCGTCCGTGGCCAGGCGCGGCTGCTCGAAGACGTGACCGCGATGGGGGACCTCGAACGGATCCGCGGCCTGTTCGAGTTGTTGGAAACCAAGGAGGCGCTGCTGCGCCTGATCGATGCGGCCGATGTGGCGCAAGGCGTGCAGATCTTCATCGGCTCCGAGAATGAATTGTTTTCCATGGCGGGCTGTTCCATGGTGATCGCCCCCTTCGCGCAGTCCGACGAGCGGATCGTCGGCGCCATCGGCGTGATCGGACCGACGCGCATGAACTACGCCCGGATCATTCCCATGGTCGATTACACGGCCAAGGTCGTGAGCGGCCTGTTATCGAAATGACACGAACCTGACCGAAGAGAGAGTCGATGAACGAGGAAAAAGACACCATGGGCGGCGAGGCCGGCAGGAGCGCGGCGGAAGGCGCGGCGACGCCGGATACCGCGGCCGCGGAACCGGCGGCGGCGCATCGCGTTCAGCAACTGGAAACCGAGCTCGCCGAGCTCAAGGATCGCAGCCTGCGGGCCCTGGCCGACGCCGAAAATACCCGCCGCCGGGCGCAGCGCGAAGTGACGGACGCACGGAAATTCGCGGCGAGCGGTATCGTCAAGGACCTGCTCAACGTGTCGGACAACCTCCGCCGTGCGCTTGAAAGCGTGCCGCCGGAGCTGTGCGACCGGGACGAGCAGGTGAAGAATCTCGTGGTCGGCGTCGAAATGGTCGAGAAGGATCTGCTCGGCGCTTTCGAGAAGCACGGCGTCAAGAAGATCGAGCCCTTGGGCGAGCCGTTCAACCACGAATACCATCAGGCCATGTACGAGGTGGAGAATTCGGGAAAGCCGAGCGGAACGATCGTCGAGCTGCTGCAGCCCGGCTACGTCCTGCACGACCGGCTGCTGCGTCCAGCCATGGTGGTCGTCGCGAAAGGCAATCCCGATACGCCGCCGGGCCCGCATGAGAGGGTCGACACGACGGCTTAATCGGCCCGCGGTTGTGCGGGAGAGGGGGATACCATCGCAAAAGCAAGACAGGCGGCCCGCAGCGCCGGCGGCTCGCTGCTGCAGCGCTATCAGGCGGTACGCCAGGGCAGCGAAGCGCTAGTTGCGCCGCTGTCACCCGAGGACCAGCAGGTCCAGTCGATGCCCGATGCCAGCCCGACGAAGTGGCATCTCGCGCACACGACGTGGTTCTTCGAGACCTTCCTGCTGACCGAGCACCTCCCCGGCTACACGCCCTTCGACACGGACTTCGCCTATCTCTTCAATTCCTATTACGAGGCCGTCGGGCCGCGCCACGCACGGCCGGCGCGTGGCCTGATCACCCGGCCGTCGCTGCAGCGGGTGCTCGACTATCGCCGGCATGTCGACGCGGCGATGGCGCGGCTCGTGACGGCGGCGGGCGCGGAGGCGAATGAACGGCTCGCCGCACTGATCACGCTTGGGCTCAATCACGAGCAGCAGCATCAGGAACTGCTGCTCATGGACATCAAGCACGCGTTCTCGTGCAACCCGCTTTACCCCGCCTATCAGCCGGTCAGCCCGGCCGCGCTGAGCAGCGCCGCGCCGCTGCGCTGGATCGACGTCGCCGGCGGCGTCCGCGCGATCGGCCATGACGGCGACGGCTTCGCTTTCGACAACGAAGGGCCGCGCCACGAGCTGCTGCTGCAGGATTTCCGGATTGCGTCACGCCTGGTGACGAACGGCGAATATCTCGACTTCATGCGGGACGGCGGGTACGCGAGCCCCGCCTTCTGGTTCATGGACGGCATCGAAACCGCGCGGCGCGAAGGCTGGCACGCGCCTTTCTATTGGCGCGAGATCGACGGCGCCTGGTTCGAGTTCACGCTTTCCGGCCTTCGGCCGCTCGATCCCGGCTTGCCGGTCGGCCATGTCAGCTATTATGAGGCGGCGGCCTATGCCGCCTGGGCGGGCAAGCGTCTCGCGACCGAAGCGGAGTGGGAATGCGCCGCAGCCACGCTGCCGGGGGATATCGAGCGCGGCGCCAACCTGCTGGACTCCGGTCGGCTGCATCCCGCCGCGGCGAAGACGGGCGGCAACCGGCCGGCGCAGATGATCGGCGACCTGTGGGAATGGACGGGCAGCGCCTATTCCAACTATCCGGGCTTCCATGTGGCGGCGGGCGCGATCGGCGAATATAACGGCAAGTTCATGGCCAACCAGATCGTGCTGCGCGGCGGATGCTGCGTGACGCCGCCGGGACACATCCGGATCACCTACCGGAACTTCTTCTATCCGCATCAGCGCTGGATGTTCTCCGGCATCCGGCTCGCCGACGACGCCTGATCCGACGCGCCGGCCGGCGGGGGCGGAAACAAAAACGGGCCATCGGGGTCGTGCGCGGCATGGCGCCGTTTCGCCTTCGCCGGCGCGTTCACCGCGTAGCAGTAGCAGCAGCCGTGCGGGCAGGTGTCGTAGGCGCCGATGTCGCGTGATTGATGGCAGAGACAATCGGGCCGGTTGCCCTTCACGGCGGCTGCGATCGGGCGCCCGGCGATGTCCGACAGCCGTTCCGCGTCGATGCAGCGCGCGAGCGCGCCGCCGGGCGGCACATAGTCCGCCTGCGCGCAGACGCGAAACGCCATGCCGGCGTCCTGGGCAATCGTCGCCAAGTCGGCCGCGAGCGCCCGCTTGGCCGATGCCTCCGGATCCTCCCAGGTGAAGCCGGCGCGATCGGCCGCGGCGTCGAGATTCCGCCGGGTCTTGCGATAGACATGCGCGAAGGAGACCACCACTTCGTCGACCGCGCCCCAAAGCGCCCGGGCAAGCGCCGCGAAATTCGCACGATGCCAGTCGGCGGGGGTCAGGCTGGTGAACAGAATCGGGTCGTAGCGCCAGACCACGGCGCGCGGCCCGAAAACCTGGCGCAGCCGGCGGATATGGGCGACGGCGCGCGCGGCGGGGATCGTGCTTGTCTCGAGCGCGCGCGGATAGCCGGTAACCGTGTATTGGACCGCGAAGGGCGCGACCGCCGCCACGGCCGGAAGCCGCGCCGCCAGCGGGCCGATATTGCGGGTCCAGAGCACGAAGCCGTCGACCGCCGCCGGGGCCAGCGGGATGTCGTAGGTCTGGCCGCCCCAGGGGTTGGTCATGCGGCAGAACCCGGCCTTAAGCCGGGCCATGAGCCAGTCCGCGTAGAAGGCCGGAATGTCGGTTTTATAGCTCGCGGAGATGATCATCCTGGGGTCTTGGCCGATTTCGCCCCGCCGCCCTGGGCGGGCCGCCGGTCGGCGGCGGATTTCGGCCTATTTTCAACCATTTTCCGCACAAAAACAGCCCTTCTGAATTCTTGCACAGCCCTCTGCCGCTCCCTATATAGCGATTGTTGCTTATCAGACCGTAGATGGGAACCCTGCAGCGCGGCGCTGATGGGCAGGCCGTCAGAACCGGCGTTCAACGCTAGGCCGGTGGTCCAGGGTTCGCCGAAAGGGGAAAGGACGAAATGAGCAAAGTCATTGGCATCGATTTGGGAACGACCAATTCCTGCGTGGCCGTCATGGAGGGCTCGCAGGCCAAGGTCATCGAGAATACCGAAGGCTTCCGCACGACGCCCTCGATGGTGGCGTTTACGGATTCCGGCGAGCGTCTGGTCGGCCACGCGGCGAAGCGTCAGGCCGTGACCAACCCGGAAAAGACCTTCTTTGCGATCAAGCGCCTGATCGGGCGCCGCGCCGAAGACGCGGAGGTCAAGAAGGACAAGGATCTTGTGCCCTACAAGATCGTCTCCGGCGACAACGGCGACGCTTGGGTTGAGGCCGCGGGCAAGAGCTACGCGCCGAGCCAGATCAGCGCCTTCATCCTGCAGAAGATGAAGGAAACGGCCGAAGCTTATCTCGGCGAAGCGGTGGACAAGGCCGTCATTACCGTTCCCGCGTACTTCAACGACTCGCAGCGCCAGGCGACCAAGGACGCCGGCAAGATCGCGGGCCTCGAAGTGCTGCGAATCATCAACGAGCCGACGGCGGCCGCGCTCGCCTACGGCATGGAGAAGAAGGGAACGGGCACGATCGCGGTCTACGACCTCGGCGGCGGCACCTTCGACATCTCCGTGCTCGAGATCGGCGACGGCGTGTTCGAAGTGAAGTCGACGAACGGCGACACCTTCCTCGGCGGCGAAGACTTCGACCAGCGGGTCGTGGACTACCTCGCCGACCAGTTCAAGAAGGAGAACGGCATCGACCTGCGCAGCGACCGGCTCGCCCTCCAGCGCCTCAAGGAGGCGGCGGAGAAGGCGAAGATCGAGCTGTCGAGCGCAATGGAGACCGACGTCAACCTGCCGTTCATCACCGCCGACCAGTCCGGTCCGAAGCATCTCAACATGAAGCTCAGCCGGGCGAAGCTGGAAGCGCTGGTCGACGACCTGATCGAGCGGACCATCGAGCCCTGCAAGA
>CAZPFL010000107.1:0-16427 GCA_964585785.1 uncultured Rhodospirillaceae bacterium | reverse complement strand
TCGGCGGCGAGACGGCCGAGATGCCCGGCATGTACGGCGGCGGCGACTACGACCTTGCGGGCTTCGCCGTCGGTGCCGTGGAGCGCGGGCAGGCGCTGACCGGGGACACCGTTCAAGCCGGCGACCGGATCCTGGGACTCGCCTCCACCGGGCTGCATTCCAACGGCTATTCTCTCGCCCGCCGCGTGGTCGAGGTCAGCGGCGCGGCTTACGACGCCCCGGCGCCGTTCGCGCCGGACCAAGCGCTCGCCGATGTCCTGCTCGCGCCAACGCGCATCTACGTCCGGAGCTGTCTCGCGGCGATCCGCGCCGGCGGGCCGGACGGCGTGCGGGCGCTCGCCCATATCACCGGCGGCGGCCTCCCGGAAAACCTGCCGCGCGTCCTGCCGGATGCCCTTGCCGCCCGCATCGACCGCGGCACATGGCCGGTCCCCGCCGTCTTCCGCTGGCTCGCCGAGCAGGGCGGGATCGGCGAGGCCGAGATGCTGCGCACCTTCAACTGCGGCATCGGCATGGCGGTGGTGGTCGCCGAGGCGCGGGTCGACGACGTTGCCAAGGCGCTTGAGCAAGGCGGCGAAACCGTCTATCGCATCGGCACGATCGCGCCGCGAACCGGGCAAGCGGTCGAATTCCTCGGCGGGACGTGATGGAAACGGAGAAAATGAAGGTCGGCGTGCTGATCTCCGGGCGCGGCACCAATCTGCAGGCGCTGATCGACGCCTGCGCCGACGCGGATTTTCCCGCGAAGATCGTCCTGGTCATCTCGAACGTCGCCGACGCCTACGGGCTGAAGCGCGCGAAGGACGCAGACATCCCCACCGTCTTCATCGACCACAAAGCCTATCCGACGCGTGAGCATTTCGACGCGGTAATCGACAGCGCGCTGCGCGAATCCGGCGTCGAGTTCGTCTGCCTCGCCGGCTTCATGCGTATCCTCTCGGAAGAATTCGTCGAGCATTGGCGCAACCGGCTGATCAACATCCACCCGTCCCTGCTGCCGGCCTTCAAGGGGCTGGACACCCATCAGCGCGCCATCGACGCGGGCGTGACGATCACCGGATGCACCGTCCATTTCGTCCGGCCGGCGATGGACGACGGGCCGATCATCGTGCAGGCGGCGGTCCCGGTGCTGCCGGGCGACGATGCGGAGCGGCTGGCCGCGCGCATCCTCGAATCCGAGCATGTCATCTATCCGCTGGCGCTGCGCCTGGTCGCCGAAGGGCGGGCGTCGGTGGAAGGCGAAAAGACCATCCTGAAGGACGGCGCGCCGACGGCCGAATCCCTGATCAACCCGTCGCCGGGGTAGCCGCGCGCAGGGACTTGCGATTACGGGCGAACCGCGATACCTAACTGTCGTCGAACGAATAAATCGGGGAAGATGCGTAATGGAACCACCGATGGAGTATCTCAGCGCACCGCGGGAGAACCTCGAAACATGGCATCGCGTGGTGAAGATATTCACCACCTTGACCATTTTCGTCGCCCTGCTGCTGATTGTTCTCGCCATCACGCTAGTCGGGTAGCGCATGCGGCCTGGCCGGCCTCACCTGCCGGCCAGCGACCTGCTTGCCCTTAGACCGCGCCCTCGGCGCGGTTTTTTAAGGGATGATTTCGAGCTTGCTGAAGAAATACGCGATCTCGGTGGCCGCCGTCTCCGCGCCGTCGGAGCCGTGGACCGAGTTCGCCTCGATGGACTCGCCGTAATCCTTGCGGATCGTGCCCGCGGCGGCGTTGGTCGGGTTGGTGGCGCCCATGATCTCGCGGTTGCGCGCGATGGCGTTTTCACCCTCCAGGACCTGCACGACGACCGGCCCGGAGGACATGAACTCGCACAGATCGCTGAAGAACGCGCGGTCCTTGTGCACCGCGTAGAAGCCTTCTGCCTGCTGACGGGTCATCCAAATCCGCTTCTGCGCGACGATCTTGAGGCCGGCTTCCTCGAACCGGGCATTGATCTTGCCGGTCAGATTACGCCGCGTCGCGTCCGGTTTCAGGATGGACAATGTCCGCTCGACAGCCATAAGCAACGGTCCTTCATCTTTGTTCTGGGCTTAAATCAGGCGCCGGGTTATAGACGCCCGAGTCCCGATCGGCAAGCGCCGCATGAGAGATTTCGTAGTAATTCCGCGACTTTCCGTTAACCCCCTCGGCGTGCTATCTGGCCGCAAATGCTCAGTATTAACGGATTGACATACCGCATCGGCGGCCGCGTCCTGTTCGACGAGGCGACGGCCCAGATCGGGCCGAAACGGCGCATTGGCCTCGTCGGCCGGAACGGAGCCGGCAAATCCACGCTGCTTCGCCTGATCGCCGGCGAGCTGCAGCCGGACGGCGGCGAAATAGCGCTCAGTAAGCGTAACCGTGTCGGCCAAGTTGCGCAATTCGCGCCGCGCGGCGAGGCGTCGGTTATCGAGGTAGTGCTGGCGGCGGATACCGAGCGCAGCGCCCTTCTGGCCGAGGCGGCGACCGCCCAGCAGGGCCACCGGATCGCCGAGATCCACGCCCGGTTGGGGGAGATCGACGCCCATGCCGCGCCGGCCCGCGCGGCCAAGATCCTGGCCGGGCTGGGCTTCGACGAGGCGGCGCAAGGCGGCCCGGTGGGCGCGCTTTCCGGCGGATGGCGGATGCGCGTCTCGCTCGCCGCGGCGCTCTTCTCGGCGCCCGACCTGCTGCTGCTGGACGAGCCGACCAACCACCTCGACCTGGAAGCCGCGCTGTGGCTCGAAGGCTTCCTTGCGGCATATCCGCACACCTTTCTAATGGTCAGCCATGACCGCGCGCTGCTCAACCGGGCGGTCGACGGCATCCTGCACCTGGACGCGGGCAAGCTGACCCTCTATCCCGGCGGCTACGACCGCTTCGAGCGGACCCGGCGGGAGCGCCTCGCCCATTTGCAGGACCTGCAGCGGCGGCAGGAGCGCGAGCGCCAGCATATCCAAAGCTTCATCGACCGCTTCCGCGCCAAAGCCACCAAGGCGAAGCAGGCGCAAAGCCGGATCAAGATGCTGGAGCGGATGGAGCCGATCGTCACCGTGGACAGTGAGGCGGGGATCACCTTCGACTTCCCGGCCGCCGACACGCTGCCGCCGCCGCTGCTCAGCCTCGACCGGGTCAGCGTCGGCTATGCCCCCGACAAGCCCGTGCTGAGCCGCCTCAGCCTCCGAATCGACATGGAAGACCGGATCGGGCTGCTCGGCCAGAACGGCAATGGCAAGAGCACCTTTTTGCGTCTTCTTGCCAATCAGCTTCAAGCAACGGCCGGCTCGGTCACGCGGTCGCCGAAGCTGCGGACCGGCTACTTCGCCCAGGACCAGCTCGATCAGCTCGACACGACTGAAAGCCCCTATCAGCATATCGCCCGCCGGCTGCCCGATCGTCCGGAAAGCGCGGTGCGCAGCCACCTCGGCCGCTTCGGCTTTTCCCAGGATCGGGCCAATCAGACCATCGGCAGCCTGTCCGGCGGCGAGCGGGCGCGCCTCGTCCTGGCCGACATTTGCTGCGAGGCGCCGCAGCTCCTGCTGCTCGACGAGCCGACCAACCATCTCGACCTGGAAGCCCGCGAGGCCCTGCTGCGCGCCCTCAACGACTTCAACGGCGCGGTCATCCTGGTGACGCATGATCATCACATGCTGTCGCTCGCCGTCGACCGCCTGTGGCGGATCGCGGACGGCACCTGCACGGTCTTCGACGGGGATATCGAGAGCTACCGGGCCGGCCTGTTCGCACCGGCGACAGCCGCATCGTCGGCAGGAACGAACGGCCAAGACAAGCGCCCGTCCCGCCGCGATGAGCGGCGCCAGCGCGCCGAATCCCGAGCCGCGGTCGCCCATCTGCGCAAGGCGGTGCGCGACGCCGAGCGCGATATCGAGCGGTTGACGGCGCAGCGGACGGCGATCGAGACGTCGCTTGCCGACCCGGCGCTCTACACGGATTCGCCGGAACGGGTGTCCGCGCTCAATCGCGAGAAGGCCGATCTCGACCGGCGCATCGCGGACACCGAGGAACGCTGGCTGAGCGTCCACGAGGCGCTCGAGACCGCCGGCGAGAGCGGCGCCTGAGCCGGCGTCTCAGGCGTTCTCCGCCGCGTTCTCTTCCGCCTTCTTCTGCCAGCGCCCGCCTTCGTCCTGCTGCCAGTAGGTCAGCTTGTGGCCGCTTTTCTTGCAGGCCGACCAGCGTGTCCGCGCCTCGGCGACGGCCGCCTCGTCGCGGCCGTCGAACATGTCGCAGCAGATTTCGAAATCGTCCAGCTGCGCGCTGTCCGCCCCGTCGACGAGGAACAGGACATTCGCGCCGTTGGGGTTCTCGTCCCGGTCGGTCAGCCAGATCGGCTGCAGCGCCGCGTCGCCCTCGCGCTCGGTCCCATGCGGCAGGAAACTGTCCTTGCCGTAGGTCCAGAGCTGGCCGTTGAGCGCCTGGACCCGTTCGGGTGAATCCGCCTTCACGACGGCGCGCCAGCCGCGCTCCAGCGTCCGTTCCAGCAGGAGCGGCAAGGCGCGCTCCAAGGGCATGCGCTGCAGATGATAGAAGCGGACTTCGGTCATCGCGCCCGCCCCGCCCGCCTCAGCGCTCGTAATTGTCCCGCACCAGCCGGTCGAGCAGCCGAACGCCGTAGCCGGTGCCGCCCTTCGGCACGGTGTCCGCGTCCTTGGTCGACCAGGCCATGCCGGCGATGTCGAGATGCGCCCAGGGCACCTCGTTGGTGAAGCGCTGCAGGAACTGCGCCGCGGTGATCGATCCGGCGTCGCGCCCGCCGATGTTCTTCACGTCGGCGATGTCGCTGTCGATCATCTTGTCGTAGGCCTCGGCGAGCGGCATGCGCCAGAGCTTCTCGCCGGTCGCCTCGCCCGCCGCGATGAGGTTCTTTGACAAGCTCTCGTCGTTGCAGAACAGCCCGGCATATTCGTGGCCGAGGCTCGTGATGATCGCACCGGTCAGCGTCGCCAGATCGACCATGAAAGCGGGCTTGAAGCGCTTCTGGCAGTACCACAGCACATCGGCCAGCACGAGCCGCCCTTCCGCGTCCGTGTTCAGGATCTCGATTGTCTTGCCCGACATGGCGGTCACGATGTCGCCCGGCCGCTGCGCGTTGCCGTCCGGCATGTTCTCGACCAGCCCCAGCAGGCCGACGACATTCGCCTTCGCCTTGCGGCCGGCCAGTGCCTTCATCAGCCCGGACACGGCGCCCGCGCCGCCCATATCCCACTTCATGTCGCCCATCCCCGCCGCCGGCTTGAGCGAGATGCCGCCGGTGTCGAAGGTGACGCCCTTGCCGATGAAGGCGATCGGCTGCTTGGACCGCGCCGCACCGTTCCACTGCATGACGACGACCTGGCTCTCGCGCGCCGAGCCCTGGCCGACGCCGAGCAGCGCCTTCATGCCGAGCTTTTCCATCTGCGTCTCGCCCAGTACCTCGACCTTGACGCCGAGCTTGGTGAGCTGGCGGACCTCCTTGGCGAAGGTCGCCGGATAGAGCTCGTTCGGCGGCTCCGAGACCAGGTTGCGCGTGAACGCGACGCCCTCGGCCAGCTTCTCCAGCGGTCCGAAGGCGCGGCGCGCCGCCGCCGCGCCTTTCACCGCAACGGCAAGCGACGCCATCTTCGGTTTGCCGTTCTCGCCGTTCTCCTTCGCCTTGGTGCGGTATTTGGCGAAGCGGTAGCTGCGCAGCAGCGCGCCGAAACCGAGCTGAGCCGCCACGCCCGGCACGTCCCGGCCGCCGAAATCGACCATGAAGGTCGCCTTCTCCTCGCCCGAGCGGTTGAGCTGTGCAAGCACGCGCCCGCCGAGATCCGCCTGCTCGCGCTCGCCCAGCTTTTCACCGGTTCCGGCGAGCAGGATGCGGCTGAAGGGGACGTTGGCGGGCGCGACGATATCGAGCAGCTGCTTCGCCTTGCCCTCGAAGCTGCCAACCTTGAGCGCGCGGGAAATTGCGCCGCCGCTGGCCTTGTCGACGTCGCGCGCGACGGGTCCGAGCTTCTTGCCCTGGCCGACGCCCAGAACGATGGCGCCGGCTTTCGGCAATGCGAGTTCCGCGAAGGTGATTTTCATGTGGTCGCCTCAGTTATGTCGTCGCCTTGGTTTTCCATTCGGTCGGCGCGGCGGCAACCGGCGGTTTGCCGGGCCGGCGCACGGTATTCTGAAATCCTTCCAATCGCGTGGCAATGTAGCGGCATACCGGAAAATTGGAAGGGCGGGTTTCCGCGATCGCAGCCGAAAAAGGCGATCCGGCGCCGGCCGTCGGCGCGGAACGCGGACGTTGACCGGGCGACCCGGGCCCGATAGAGGTAGTCCCAGGTCACGCGGCCGCCATGCACCGCAGCCGCAGTGCGGGTCGACAGCAATCCGTCGAACGGGAATGAAAAGCATCACCTGGTATATCGGGCGGCAAGTCTTCGCGGTGACGATGCTGGCGGCTTTCGTTCTCTGCTTCATGGTCTGGCTGTTCCGGTCGCTCGACGCGGTCGACATGATGCTGAATCGGGGCCTGCCGGTATCGAGCTTCCTGCATTTCGCGTCCCTTCAGCTTCCCCGCTTCGTGCTGTTCGTCGCGCCGATGGCGACCTTCGGCGCGGCCGTGTTCACCTACAACAAGATGATCATGGACAGCGAGCTGATCGTGCTGCGGGCCGCCGGGCTGAGCCCGATCGCGCTGGCCAAGCCGGTGGTGATCATCGGCATCCTCGTGTCGGGCCTGAGCTATTATCTCAGTCTCTACCTCGTGCCGCTGACCTTCCGCGAGTACAAGGAGCTCGAGTTCAAATACCGCAACGACCTGCCCAAGCTCCTGCTCCAGGAAGGCGTGTTCGCATCGCCGACGCAGGGCATCACGATCTATTTCCGCGATGTCGGCAAAGACGGCGAGATGAAGGACGTCTTCATCCAAGACAGCCGCCCCAACAAGGAGCCCACGACCTATCTGGCCGAGCGCGGCCGGCTGGTCGAAACCGAAGACGGCCGCTGGATGGTCGAGATGTCGAAAGGCGGCTGGCAGGTCTTCCGGCACGGCGTAGGACATGCCTGCGACCCGGCGGCGCTTCTGCGCAAGCCCACGAAGGACTGCGATATGCCGCGTTTCGAGAGCTTCGTCATCGACAAGGCGAGCAACATCAACGTCAACCTGAAGAGCGACGAAAAGCGCTCCGGCCGGAACACCCGTGAATATTTCATCGGCGAGTTGCTCCACCCGCCGTCGATGGACGAAAAGCATCGCGACGACCTGCGCGCGGAGCTGCACAGCCGGATGAGCCAGCCGTTGCTGCCGCTGTCCTGCGCCCTTGTCGGCATCTCGATCCTGCTCTCCGGCGCATTCAACCGGCGCGGGCAGTTGAAGCTTGTCCTTGCCGCGATCGGCGCCGCCGCCTTCATCATCATCGCGAGCTACGCGCTCCGGAATTACGCGTCGCGGATCCCGATCATGAATCTGCTCATGTATGTGAACGCCGTGCTGCCGATGTTGGCCGCGGTGCTCATCATGACCTTCCCGCGCCCGCTCCCGGCGGCCTCGGATCGGCCGGCGGTCCCCGGCTGAGACACGGGCTCAGGCTCAGATGTTCAGACGCTTGAAGATCCGTTCGGGAATCGACTTGATAATCGTCATGATCCCCCACCAGAAGAGCGGAAAATAGACGACGTCGCGTCCCTTCGCGCTCAGCTTCAGGCAGGCGGCGGCGCAAGCCTCGGGGGACGCGACCAGGAACAGGCCCGGCATTCCGTAGCTCATATCGGTGTCGAGGAAGCCCGCCTTGATGGTCGTGACCGATACATTGCTGCGCACGAGCCGCGCCCGCAGCCCCTGCAGATAGAGATTGAGCGCGCCCTTCGCCGAACCGTAGAGATAGTTCTTCAGCCGGCCGCGGTCGCCCGCGACGGAGGACAGCACGACAACCCGGCCGCCCCCCTGCGCTTCGAGATGCGGCGCGAGCCGGTTGAGCACGGACACCGCGCCGACATAGTTGACGTTGATCGTCTGGAGCGCGAGCGCGAAATCACGGTCGGTCGCCTCCTGCTCCGGCATTGCGCCGAACAGGACGAAGACGTCGATCGGACGGCCGTGCTGGATGCAGGCGTCGACAAACGCTTCGTGCGTGTCCATCGCCTCGGCGTCGAACGACATCACGTCGGCCTGGCATCCCGACCGCAGCGCGACGTCGGCGGCGGTGCGCTGAAGGTCGTCCGTGTCGCGGCCGGCGAGAATGACATCGTTCCCTTCCCCCGCCGCCTGGCGCGCGAAGGCGCGGCCGACCGAGGACGACGCGCCGAGCACGATCCAGCAGCGCCGCGGCTCACCCTGCCCGCTCATCGCGCCTCGCCCCTTATCTGCAGCCGTCGCGCAAGATCGGACTCGAATACCGCGTCCGGATCGACACGCTCTAGCACTGCGCGGAATTTCGGCAGCGCCGGATACATGTGCGCGAAGCCTTCCGCGGACAGGCAGGAATCCTTCGCGAGGTAAACCCGCCCGCCGTGGTCGAGCGTTATCGCCTCGAGCCGCGCCATCACCTCGCGCGCTTGCGGGCGCGCGGGAAAATCGAGCGCCAGCGTGAAGCCCCGCATCGGAAAGGAGAGATAGCCCCGGCCATTGCCCCCCATGGTCTTGAGCACCGCCAGGAAGGACGCGGCCCGCGAGGCGGTGATCGCCTCGAGCAGCCGGCGCATGCCCACCGGCGCCTGCTCGTCCGGCACGACGCACTGGAACTGGTGAAAGCCGGCGCGGCCGTACATCCGGTTCCAATCGGTCACCTTGTCGAGCGGATGGAAGAATTGCCCGAGCGGCACGGTCCGTTCGCGCCCGAGCGCCGGGATGCGGTGGTAGTACCAGGCATTCATCGCGCTGATCGACAGTCGGTTGAGAACGAAGCCCGGCATGTCGATGGGAACCTTGACATGCCGCCCGCCCTTGGCCGGCACCGGGGTGTCGGACGGCTCGGCGACTTCGAGAATGCCGCGGCCGAACCGGGCCCCCCGCGCGAGCACGTCGATCCAGCCAACCGAATACGTTGCCTTATCACGATATTGCGCCAGCAAGCTGAGGAAATGGTCGAGATCGGCCGCGCGCATCTCGGACACCCGAACCGCGTTCGACTTCGCCGGCAGCACCGAAAGGCAAAGCGTGACCAGGATACCGGTCAACCCCACGCCGCCGATGGTCGCGGCGAACAGCTCGGGATCCTCCTCCGGCGAGACGCGGCGGATCGCGCCGTCCGCGGTGAGCAGCTCGAACCAGCGCAGGTGGTCGCCCATGCTGCCGTGCCGGTCGTGGTTCTTGCCGTGAATATCGTTTGCGACGGCGCCGCCGAGCGTCGCGAAGCCGGTACCCGGCACCGTCGGCAGCATGAAGCCGCGCGCCAGGAGAAAGGACTGCGCCTCCGAGATCGTGAGTCCCGGCTCGCAGATCAGCGCCGCCTGCTCGGGATCGAAGGCGAGGAAACGGTCGAGGCGGCGCGTCAGCAGCACATAGCCCTTGTCGTTCAGCGCGGCGTCGCCATAGCTGCGGCCGCCGCCATGGGCGACGAGGCCGCCGTCCGGCCTGGCGCACACCGCGGCCGCGGCCGCCGACAGCTTTTCGGGCCGGAAGGCAAAGGATGTTGCCCGGGGCACCCTGCCCCAGCCATGCATTTCGAGCTCTTTGACTTTCATACTGCGCGCTGGATCCGTTCTCATCCGTTCGATTGCCGTCGAGGCGTTGGGCCGCCGGCTAGAGGTAGATCAGATAGGCATAGACCAACAGCCACCCGGCGACCGTGGCGGTGAGGAATCCGTCCTTGAAGACAAGCTCGGTCGGCGAGCCCGAACGCTCGAAAACCAGCGTCAGCTGCAGATAGCGAAAGATCCCGGCGATGACGAAGGGCACGGTGAGGAACAAGCGGTTACTGCCGAGCCGCACCATCGCTTCGTCGTTCAACGTGAAGATCATGTAAGACACGAGCAGCGCGGACAGCGTGACCCCGATGCAAACATCGAGAAACAGCCGTGTATATCCGGACAGGCTGACCCGGTGCTCGGTGCCGATGGCAAGGACGACGTCGTCACGCCGCTTCGCGAGCGCGATGAACAGCGCGAGGAGGCCCGCGCAGATCTGAATCCATGGGGTCGGCTCGACCCCGATCACCATCGCGCCGGCATAGACGCGGAGAACGAAGCCGAAGGAAATGATCAAGACGTCGACAATGGCGATGTTCTTCAGCCCGAAGCTGTAGGCCGCGTTGACGCCGACATAGACCAGCATGACCAGCGCCGCGGCGGGCACCGTGGCGAGCGCCAGCCCGAAGCCGCCCGCGATCAGGACGCCCCCCAGCACCGCTGCGGCAACGACCGAGATGCGGCCGGACGGCAGCGGCCGCAAGCGCTTCTTCGGGTGCTTCTTGTCGGATTCCCGGTCGCGCAGATCGTTGAAGCAGTAGACCCCGCTGGAAATGCAGCAGAAGCAGATGAAGACGAGAAACACCAGGCCGACGGACGTCACCGACATCATGCTCGGCGTAAAAAACACGGGGGCGAAGACGAAGGCGTTCTTGACCCACTGGCGCGGTCGCATCAACGCCACCGCGCCGGACAAGGTGTCCGCCACACCACGCCGCCCCGCTTGGTTTGTTGTCTGTGACGTCATCGACCGATCCCTGTGCACGCGTCCGACTCGGCGGCCGCGCCGCGGGTGCAACAGTGGCACACGCCTGTTAAGAGCTTATTAACGGTACATTTGGCCGGCAGAAACGCAATGCCTGACAGAAGAGGATTGGAAAGATTGTTTCATTTAAAGGACAATCCGTACTATTAGTCGTCGATAACAAAAGAAAGATCAGGCATGGGCACAAGGTTCGATCTGCACCGGCATTCCCCAGACCGCACGAGTCCTGCTAGCGTCGAGGGACGCACGACAAGCGGATGGCGTTCGGACAGCGAAAGCGCGGCGATGACCGCCGCGACCCCGCCTGACGCCTCTCGGTAAGGTGCAACTTCGTCGGATCGGGACCACCCGTGAAAGTTTCACCTACTCTGTCGACCTACCTGGCGCTCCAGTTTCTTTTCTGGCTGGTCGGCGTTTTTCTGATCTTCATGGCGATCGCCATGCTGTTCGACGTGGTCGAGATGCTGCGGCGCGCCGCCGAGAAGGACAACGTCACCTTGGGGCTCGTGCTCCACATGAGCCTGCTCAAGCTGCCCTTCCTGGCGCAAACGACGATGCCGTTCATGACGCTGTTCGCCGCCATGCTGACCTTCTGGCGGCTGGCGCGCGCCAATGAAGCCGTCGTTGCACGGGCGGCGGGCATCTCGGCTTGGCAGTTCATCCTTCCCGCCTTCCTGATCACCATCATCCTGGGCATCGTCGCGGTCACCATCATCAACCCGATCTCCGCGGTGATGCTGGAGAAATACCAAAAGCTCGAAGCCGAATATTTCAAGAACCGGACGAGCCTGATCTCGGTATCGCAGAACGGCCTGTGGCTGCGCCAGATCGACGCGGATGGTGGGCATTCGATCATCCACGCGCTCCGGGTTTCGCCGCAGGATCTGGTGCTCTATGACGTCGTCTTCTTCCGGTTCGACGAGAAGAATCATTTTTTGGAGCGGATCGACGCCGATCGCGCCGCGTTGCGGCAAGACCACTGGCTGATCCCCAAGGGCTGGCTCTCGACGACCAGACCGGAAACCCGGCCGGTCGTAAATCTCACGATTCCCACGGAGCTGACGAAGAACAACATCCTCGAGAGCTTCTCGCCGCCCGATACCATGTCGTTCTGGCGCCTGCCCGAATTCATCAAGACCATCGAAGCCGCGGGCTTTTCGGGCCAGCGTCACCGTCTCCAATTCTATTCGCTGATCGCCTACCCCATCCTCTTGTCGTCGATGATCTTCATCGCCGCCTCCTTCACCTTGCGGATTAACCGGCGCACCGGCACCAGCGCGGCGCTGCTGGGCGGCCTGAGCTGCAGCTTCGCGCTCTATTTCATGACCGATATCATCCACGCGCTGGGGCTTTCCGCGAGCGTGCCCATCCTGCTGGCCGCCTGGACCCCGGCCGGCGTGTCGACGCTTGTCGGCCTTGCCATGCTGTTCCACCTGGAGGACGGCTGATGCAGCTACGCCGGCGGGCCGCAATGCTGTTCGCTGTCGCCTGTCTCCTGGCACCGCCCGCCATGGCGCAGAAAGTCAAAGGGACCAACCAGCCCGTGCTTTTCTCGGCCGACGAGGTAACCCAGGACCAGGAGCTGGGCACCATCCTGGCGCGCGGCCATGTCGAGATCACGCAAGGCGATCGAATCCTCATGGCCGACAGCGTGAGCTACAATCAGAAGACCGACACGGTCAGCGCGTCCGGCAACGTCACCCTGCTCGAGCCGAGCGGCGACGTCGTGTTCGCGGAATATGTCCAGCTGAACGACGCGATGAAGAACGGCGTGGTGAAGCAGCTCCGGCTTCTCCTCACCGACGACAGCCGGATCGCCGCGGTGGAGGCGCGACGCAGCGACGGCAACCTGACCGTCATGAAGCGCGCGGTCTATTCACCCTGCAAGATTTGCAAGAAGGACCCCAACCGGCCGCCCGTATGGCAGATCCTGGCCGAGAGGGTCGAGCATGATGAGCAGCGCCACGAGATCCGCTATCACAACGCCTTCATGGAGATGTTCGGGATTCCGGTGGCCTATGTGCCCTATTTTTCGCACCCCGACCCGACGGTGAAGCGGAAAACCGGGTTCCTGGCGCCGGATTTCGGCACCGGCGGCAATCTGGGCGGTTTTTTCCGGCTGCCCTATTACGTTGTTCTCGACCGCGACAAGGACGTCACGCTCTCGCCGATCTACACCATTGACGAAGGCCTGGTCTTCAGCGGCGAGTACCGCCAGCGGTTCGACAAGGGCGAAATGTCGCTGACCGGCAGCATCACCGAGGCCAACCGCGACGTCACCAGCGCCGACGGATCGACAACCACGACCCTTAACGACCAGATCCGCGGCCACGGGCATCTGAAAGCCAACTACGATTTCAACGAGACCTGGCGCGCCGGCGCGGACGTGACCCGCTCCAGCGACCGCACCTACCTGCGGAAATTCAACTTCTTCTCCGAGCCCAACGACGTGCTGAACTCGAACGTCTTCCTCGAGGGCTTCCGGCCGGGCTCCTATGCGGCGGCGAACATCTACAGCTTTCAGGACACGCGCACCGAATCGCGGCCGGATCAACCGCTGATCGCCCCGCTGCTACAATATAACCATGTGTCGAGGGCCGACTCCCTCGGCGGGCGCATGCTGGTCGACACGAATTTCCGCTATCTGACCCGGAACGACGGCCCGACGACACAGCGCGCGTCGATCAAACCGGGCTACGAAATCAGCAAGACGACCGATTTCGGGCTGGTCTCGTCGTTCAGTACCTCGCTTTTGGCGGATGTCTACAACGTCGATCAGACCACCAACCCGACGGTCAGCACCGACGTCAACAGCACCGTCACGGGCCGGCTGCTGCCGCGTGTCACCGCTAAGGTCAGCTATCCTTTCGCCCGGAGCACGGGCAATGTGCGCCAGATCATCGAGCCGATCGCGATGATGACGGCAACGCCGAACGGCATGAATCCGAAGAATATTCCGGTCGAAGACAGCGCTGTTTACGAACCGGACGACACCAATCTGTTCAGCGAGGACCGGCTGCCGGGCGAAGACCGGGTCGAGACCGGCCAGCGTGTCGCCTACGGCCTGCAGATGGGCGCCTACGGCGCGCATGACGGCCGGACCACCGCCTTCATAGGACAGAGCTACCGGCTCAGCACCGACAGCAGCCTTCACCAGGACCAGCTCATCGAGGAGCATTTCTCGGACATCGTCGGCCGCATCGACGTCAGGCCCAATAAATACGCCAATATCCTGTACCGTTTCGCCTTTGCCTCGGACAAGCTGTTCAACCCGCACCGGAACGACGTGAGCTTCAGCCTGGGGCCGGCCGCCTACCAGCTGACCGGCTCGTACAGCTTCGTGGGTGCGACACCGCAGTTCGACGCGCGCGAGGAGCTATCCCTTGCCTTCGCGACACAAATAACCGATCACTGGTCGCTGCGGCTGACGACCCACGAGGATCTGGCGACCGGCCAGCAACTTCAGCATACCGCGCTGATACGATACCAGGATGAGTGCATTATCTTCGATATTCTGGGAACCAGGAGCTTCTTCCGGGACGTCGATGTGAAACCTTCCGATTCTGTGCTATTTCGTATTAGATTCAAAAATCTAGGCGAAGTGAGCCAGAAGACCGGCTGAGCTGCACCGGCGCCATAGCGATTGAATATGTTCTATTCCATATCAAAGCGTTACCGGAGACTCGCGCGGATTGCCCTGCGCGTCGCCGCAGCCGGGGTCCCGCTCCTGCTGGCCATGGGCGCGCCGGCGCCCTGCGTCGCCCAGGACCAGAACGTGCTGCGCATCGCCGCGGTCGTGAACGAGGACGTGATCTCGGCCTACGACCTCGACGAGCGCGTCAAGCTGGTCATGGTCACGGGGCGCATACCGGATACGCCGGAGAACCGGCGCCGGCTGACCGACCAGGTGCTGCGCAACATGATCGACGAGCAGCTGCAGCTGCAGGAGGCGAAGCGCCTCAACATCCACGTCAGCAAGGAAGAAGTGGACAAGCTGCTGGTCAAGCTCAACGCCCAGAACCACCTGCCGCCCGGCACCCTCGAATCGGTCCTGACCCGGGCCGGCGTCGACGTCGGCGCGCTGCGGGCGAAGGTCCGCGCCGACGCCGCCTGGAACAAGATCATCGCCGAGCGCCTAGCGCATCAGGTGGTCGTCAGCGACGACGAGATCGACGAGGAAATGAAGCGCTTGAAGGCGGTCCAGAACCTGCCCCGCAATCATGTCGCCGAGATCTTCCTGCCCGTCGACAACCCGGACAACGAGAAGCAGGTTTACGACCTGGCCGAGAAGCTGCTGCAGCAGATCCGCGACGGCGCCAACTTCAGCGCGTTGGCGCGGGAATTCTCGCAAAGCGCCAGCGCGGCAGTCGGCGGCGACCTGGGCTGGGTAACCAAGGGCCAGCTCGACCCGCAGATCGACCGCGTGGTCACCGGCCTGCACAAGGGAGAGGTCGGCGGCCCCGTGCACACCCTGGCCGGATATCACATCCTGCTGCTGATCGACCGTATCGATCCGACCGCGAGCGCGGGCAACGTGACCGTGGACTATACCCAGCTCATCCTGCCGCTCGCCCGCAACGCCAATGCCGCGGAGGTCCGCACGCAGGAACAGCGCGCCCAGCAAATCCGCGCGACGGTGCGAAGCTGCGCGGATCTGCGCGCCGTGGCATCCAAGCTGGAAGCACCCAAGTCGGGCGACGTCAAGGACGCGCGGCTGAAGGACCTGCCGAAAGGCATCCGCGGGCCGATCGCCGAGCTCGACGTGGGCGAGACGAGCGAACCGGTCCGGGTCGCCGAGGGCGTGATGCTCGCAACGCTCTGCGACCGAAAGGGCAGCGACCCGGGTGCGATGCCGACGCGCGACCAGGTCCGGCAGCGGCTCGGCAACGAGCGGTTCAATCTCCTGATCCAGCGCTACATGCGCGACCTCCGGAAAACCGCCTTCGTGGACATCCGCGGATGACCGGCGCCGAGAACCCGATCGCGCTCACCATGGGCGAGCCCGCCGGGATCGGCGGCGAGCTTACCCTCAAGGCGTGGCTCGGCCGCCGCGAGCGCTCGTTGCCGGCGTTTTTCGTCATCGACGACCCCAAGCGCCTCGCACAGCTCGCGCAACGCCTCGGCTGGACCGTGCCGATCGCCGAGATCGACCGGCCGGAGGCCGCCTGTGCCGCCTTCGACGCGGCGCTGCCGGTCATTCCGCTGGCGCTCGCGGGGAGTGCTACTCCCGGACATCCCGACCCGCGCAACGCGGATGCCGTCATCGCCTCGATACGCTCGGCGGTGGATTTCACGACGGCCGGACGGGCCGGCGCCCTCGTCACCAACCCGATCCATAAAAAGACGCTCTATGACGCCGGGTTCCAACATCCCGGCCACACGGAATATCTCGCCGAGCTGGCCGGGGTCGAGCGGTCGGTCATGATGCTCGCCTGCCCCGGCCTCCGGGTCGTGCCGGTGACGGCGCATGTCGCGCTGACCGAGGCGATCGCCCGACTTTCGCGGGACGAGATCGTCGCCGTCGGCCGCGTCACCGCCGACGCGTTGCGCCGCGATTTCGCCATCGAGACGCCACGCCTCATGATCGCCGGGCTGAACCCGCATGCCGGCGAGGCAGGCACGATCGGTCGCGAGGAAGTCGACATCATCGGTCCGGCCGTCATGGAACTGAAGCGCCTCGGCATCGCCGCCATGGGCCCCGCGCCGGCCGACACGCTGTTCCACGAGCGCGCCCGGCAAGGCTACGACGCGGCGCTCTGCATGTATCACGACCAGGCGCTGATCCCGCTCAAGACCATCGACTTTC
>CAZPFL010000106.1:0-16598 GCA_964585785.1 uncultured Rhodospirillaceae bacterium | reverse complement strand
GCGCCCAGTCCCGGCTGGACGACATTCTCGGCAGCGAGACCCGCAACGCCGTCGCCAAGCATGAGCTGATCGAGATCATCCGCACCACGAAGGGCCGCGTGCCGCTGCGCGATACGACCCTGATCACCGGCACGGAGCAAAGCGACATCGGGACGTTGGTGCCGATCCAGAAGGGCCGCAAGCTGGTCGAGCAGGAGATCTTCAAGGCGGCGGCCGAGAAGGTGCGCGTCTTCGGCATCGAGCTGCTCGACATACGCTTCAAGCGGATCAACTACAATGAGAGCGTGCGCCCGAAGATCTACGATCGAATGATCAGCGAGCGGCGCCAGATCGCAGAGCGCTTCCTGTCGGAGGGCCACGGCGAGGCCGCGCGGATCCGCGGCAACCGCGATCGTGATCTGAACAAGATCCAGTCCGAAGCTTACCGGAAGGTGGAGGAGATCCGCGGCCTGGCGGACGCGAAAGCCACCGACATCTACGCCAAGGCCTACAACCAGAGCCCGGCGGCGGCGTCTTTCTACGAGTTCACGCGGACGATGCAGGCCTACAAGAGCATCATCAAGCAAAACACGACCCTCGTGCTCACAACGGACAGCGATCTCTTCAAGTTTCTCAAGGGCATCTCGCCGTCGGACGCTGTCCTTCCGGCCAAGCCGTCCGGCGGCCGTAAATAGCGGGCCTCCTGCGCGGCTAAATCGGCGGGTTGAGGGGCGGAGCGGGCTCGGACGCCCGCCGCCTCCGCCGCGCGTTTCCGCCGTCCATTTCCGTAGAGTCCCGCCGTCATGTGATACTGGCGGAAATACCCACCGTTCCGCCATCCAGAGATGAGGCTTGCCATGACTATCGCCCGCACGCTCGCCGGGTTTCTCACCGAGACTACATACGCCGACCTTCCCGCGCAGGCCCTCGACCACGCCGTGATGGTGATCGCGAGCACGATCGCCAGCGCCGCCTGCGGGCGCGGCATCGAGTCCGCCAGGATCATCCGCGAGATCGCCCAGGAACGCGGCGGCCGGCCCGAGGCCTCGGTCTGGTTCGACAGGGGCGCGAAGCTGCCGGCGGCGAACGCCGCGCGGGCGAATGCGCTGATGAGCGATGCCGCCGCCTCCGACGACAGCGACCTGCGCGCCATCGTCCACATGGGCACGCAGCTCACCGCGGCCTCGCTCGCCTTGGCGGAGCGCACGGGGGCGAGCGGCAAGGACGTGCTCGCGGCGATGGTGCTGGGCTACGAGGGGGCGGGCCGGATCGGTGAGTCGATCACGCCCGGCTACCTCGACAAGGGCTTCCACGGCTGCCTGGTCGCGATCTTCGCCAGCACGGTCGCGGCGGGACGGGTCCTGAAGCTCGACACCGGGCAGATGGCGCATGCGCTCGCGCTCGCCGCGACCTCGATGGGCGGGATCTACGCGTCGGCCAACACCAGCGTGGCGCGCGAGTATCACGCGGGAACGGCGACGATCAACGGCATCGACGCCGCCATGGCGGCCCAGCGCGGCTACACCGCGGAAGAGAGCATCTTCGAGGCGCCGCGCGGCTTCTGCCGGGTCTTCGGCGACACCGACGGCGCCGACATCGTCCGCGATTTCGGCAAATCCTGGGACATCATCACCGACATGGCGGTCAAGCTGGTGCCGGGCGGCCATCCCCACCACGCCTCGGCCGAGGCGGCGGCGAACGCGGCGCGCGAAGGCAAGATCAAGCCCGACGAGGTCGCTGTGATCACGCTGTCGCGCCCCGACATGACGGCGCTCACCGGCCCGCGCCATCCCGCCGATCTGATCGACATGGCGCACAGCCCGGCCTATTTCGTCGCCGCCGCGGTGGCCGACCACGAATTCACCTGGGCGCACGCGACCCCGGCGAAGATCGGTGACCCGGTGATCCACACGCTGATCGACAAGGTCCGCGTCGGCCCGCCGCCGACCGAGAACCTTGCGGCCTACCGCCAAGGCGCGACCGTGACGATCGAGACCACCGACGGCCGGAAAGTGACGAACACGGTTTACGTGCCGAGCGGCGCCGGCTGCCTCGGCATCGACTGGGCGGTGATCGACGACAAGTACCGCACGCTCGCCCCGAACGCCCCGCTCACCCCCCGCCAGGTCGAGGCGAGCCTGGAAGTCATCCACGGCTTCCGCGACCTGGAGAACGTCTCCGCGTTGACGGATCTGCTGCGGGAAGAGGGGTGAGACGGCGGCCGGACGTAACCGGCCGCCTGTGGGGCAGAGAGGGTAAACACGTTCGGTGCGGCCTCGTCCTTCGACAAGCTCAGGATGAGGCTCCCTTGCTAGCGTCTCAACAACAACCAGCCTCATGCTGAGCCTGTCGAAGCATGAGTTCGCGCCGTACGCGCCCAAGCCTCACCCCAGCTTCGCCACCGTGATCGTCTCGCCGCCGCGGATGGGCGCGAGGGCGCGGACGTCGGTGAGCGCGCGGCCGAAGACGTTGCAGGGGCTGGCGAGCCGGGTCTCATCGCCCTGCGAGATCGGCGTGCGGCCGAAGCCGATGGCGATCGCGTCGCCGTCGGTCCAAAAGGCGATCTCGCCCGGCGTGACGACGGCGCGCGCGTCCGTCTCGCGCTTGGCGCTGACGGGCGTCGAGAAATAAACCTCTTCGCCCCAGGTCATCGCCTGTGATTCGAAGGGCAGGGCGGCCTCGATCGCCGCCGCGGTGGGCGTGTCGAGCAGCTCGACGTCCACGGCGACCTTGCCCACGGTGATTCTGATCCGACTCATGTTTCGCTCTCCCGGTTCCGGCGGGTCTCGTTGCGGCGGCGCGTGCGCTAATTTGCGCCGTCTTCTACCTAAGGAGTGACTTTATCCCACCGAATGCAATAGGATTTTACCAGCTTCGTGGGGAGAGCTTGGGCATGATCCGGCACCGGCTGCCGCTGATCGCCGTCTTGCAGGCGATTGCTGCCGTTCTATTACCCGTCGGCGCCGCGCATGCGGCGGGCGACGTGCTGACCGTCGAGGACGCGCTCGCCCAGGCGCTGGCGAACAACCCCGTGGTGGTCAACGCCGGGTTGACGATCAAGGAGACCGAGGACCAGATCTCGGCCACCAAGACGCGGCGCTACCCGTCGCTCAACCTGCATGTCCGCGAGATGCGCAGCCTCGAAAGCGAGAGCTTCGAGTTCGGGGAAGGCTCGCTCGGCACGGTCGCGGGCGAGCCGGTGCCGCCCCGGACGACGCGCTTCAACACCCAGGACGGCTTCACGACGCATGCCACGCTCGAGGCGAAGCAGCCGCTCGTCGGGCTCTACAAGGTCTGGCTCGACCTCGACCGGCTGAAGGTGCACGAGAAGATGGACCGCCAGGACCTGCGCGCCAAGCGCCAGGAGATCGCCCGCCAGGTCAAGGCGCAGTATTACAAGATCCTGGAGACCCAGAGCGCGATGCAGGCGTCGCGGGAAAGCATCGACTTCTACCAGTCGCTGGTGACCATCGTCGCCAACAAGGTGAAGCAGAAGACCGCGCTGGAATACGACCTGCTCAACACCCAGGCGAAGCTCGCCAAGGCGGAATACGACTCGCTCGCGCAGCGCAACACGCAGCTCTCGCAGAAGGAGAAGCTGAACGAGATGATGGGGCGCGACCTGGCGACGCCGTTCACGGTCACCTCGGCGCTCGCCGCGGAGGAGACGCCGACCGACATGGCCGCCGCCCGGGAGCAGGCGCTGAAGCAGCGCCCGGACGCGCAGCAGGCGCGGCTCAAGCTGCGCCACGCGCAATACGACCTCGACCTCAAGAAAGCGGCCTATCTGCCCGAGGTCGACCTGACCGCGAGCTACACCAAGTCGGTCAACACGACCTTCATCCCCGACGAGAGCGCTTATATCGGCGTGGTGGCGCGCTGGGAGTTCTGGGACTGGGGCCGTCGCGGCGACGAGATTTCCAAGGCGCGGCGCTCGGTCAGCCAGGCGCATAACGACATCCAGCGCGTCGACGCCAAGGTCGCGACCGAGGTCAACGCGCGCATCCGCGACCTGCAGAACGCCGAGGCGCTGATCGGCGTCGCCAAGAAGGCGCAGGACGCCGCCCGCTCGAAGCTGCAGGTCACCCGCAACCGCTATGTGCAGCAGTCGGCGCTGCTCGACGACTTGCTGCGGGCGCAGTCCGACCTTGCCGACGCCACCAACGACTACCAGCAGGCGGTGCTCAAGGTGTGGACGGCGCGCGCCAACCTCGCCAAGGCGCTCGGCGAGGAGTAGGAGAGCCGTATGCGCCCGTCCCTGATCCTTGCCGCCGCCGCGCTCGTCGGCCTCTCGCTCGGCGCGTGCGACCGCAAGGAACCGGAAGCGGCGGCGCCGACGCCGGTGCGCGTGCAGAAGGTGGCGAGCCGCGACCTCGCCTCGGCGCTGCGCTACACCGCCAATATCGAGCCCGACCGCTCGGTCAATCTCGCCTTCCAGGTTAGCGGCTACGTGACCTCGATCCTGCAGCGGCCCGGCGCCGACGGGAAGCCGCGCGACGTGCAGTCCGGCGACGTGGTGACCCGCGGCACGGTGCTGGCCGTTGTCGACGAGCAGCCCTATCGCGACAAGGTGGAGGGCGCCACCGCGCAGCTCGGCGAGGCGAATGCGGCGCTTGCCAAGGCCGCGGGCGACTACAAACGCGCCACCATCCTCTATAAGCAGCAGAGCATGACGGCGCCGGAATACGACTCCTACATCAAGGAATACCAGACGGCGCAGTCGGCGGTCGCCGGCGCGAAGGCGCAGCTCAACGCGGCCGACCTGGACCTGCAATACTGCAAGCTGACCGCCCCCTTGAACGGCGTCATCCTGCAGCGGAACATCGAGGTCGGCGGACTGGCGGCGCCCGGCGCGGTCGGCTTCGTCATCGCCGACGTGAGCCAAGTCAAGGCGGTGTTCGGCGTGCCGGCGGTCGTGCTGGGCGACGTGAAGCAGGGCAGTCCGATGGCGATCGCCACGGAATCCGAGCCCGGTCGCCGCTTCGAGGGCAAGGTGACGGCGATCGCCGCCTCGGCCGACAGCTCGACGCGGGTCTTCCAGGTCGAGGTCACGGTGCCGAACGCGGACGGCCGCCTCAAGCCGGGAATGGTCGCCTCGCTCGCGGTCGCACAGGGGCAGGCGGCGACCGGCGCGGTGGCGGTCGTGCCGATGGCCGCGATCGTGCGCTCGCACAGCGATCCCAAGGGCTATGCGGTCTACCTCGTCTCGGGCGCGGGCGACACGCCGAAGGTGCATCTCCAGGACGTTCAAGTCGGGCGGATTCTCGGCGACACGATCGCCGTCACGGGCGGGCTCAAAGCCGGCGCCGAGGTCGTCGTCTACGGCGCGACCCTGGTGCACGACGGCGAGACCGTCCGGGTCATCCCCTAGCGGCGGCGGGGCAGGGCGGTGGACCAGAGCGAACGGGACACGGGCCCACGCGAACCGGGCGAAAAGCACAACGTCGCGCGTTATTTCACCGAGCACCGCCAGATCTCATGGGTGCTGTTGGCGGTCGTCGTGCTGTGGGGTGTCTACGGCTACCTGGCGATGCCGAAGCGCAAGGACCCGGAGATCCCGGTCCGCGTCGCGACCGTGATCACGCCCTGGCCGGGCACGGACGCCGGCAAGATCGAGCAGCTCGTCACACGCAACGTCGAGAGCACGGTCGCGGAGAACGCCGCCGTGCACGGCGCCGACCCGACGACCTACGGCATCAAGTCGCTGACCCTGCCGGGCGTCTCCATCGTGTTCGTGCAGCTCAGCGAGTCCGTCACGGACACGGAGAAGGAATTCAACAACATCAATCTGCGGCTCAACCAGCTCAACGCGACCTTGCCGAAGGGCGCGGGGCCGATCCAGTTCAACAGCGGCTTCGGCGATACCGCGGCGCTGCTGCTGACCGTGGCGAGCCCGAAGGAGAGCGCGGTCGAAGTTTCGCTCCGTGCGCGTGACATCGCCGCCGCGATCCGGGCCGCCCGGTCCGGGACGGGGAAGGGCGGCCGCGCGTCGCTCGTCGTCGCCCTGCCGCGCAGCATCGACCCGACGGTGACGCGCCGCGGTATCGACACGCTCGCCGGCAGCCTGCGGCGCGACCGCTTCGCCGATGATATCCGGCCGCTCGAAGGGCCGGGATTCGTCGGCATCGACATGCGGACCAAGGCGGACGACCCGGCGATCCACAGCTATGTCGCGCGCTTCCTGTCCAACACGCTGGGCGTCGCCCGCTTCCAGCCGGACGCCTGGACGCCGGCGGTGATCCGCGATCCGGCGGAGACGGAAAAGCGCCTCTACGCGGTACGGGGCGACAAATACAGCTACCGCGACCTCGACAAGTTCACCGACCTGATTGGCCGCAACCTGCAGGCCGTTCCGATGGTGACGATCGTGCAGCGCTCGGGCGTGCTGCCGGAGCAGATCTTCCTGACCTACTCCCAGGAGCGGATCGCGGCGCTCGGCCTGCAGCCGGCCAACATCCAGAAGGTGCTGTCGGCGCGCAACACGCCGATCCCGGGCGGCGTGGTCCAGGCGGGCGGCCTCAACGTGCTGGTCGAGCCGTCCGGCGAGTTCACGAGCCAGGACCAGCTCGGCGGCGTGATCATCGCCCGCACCTCGGGCGGCGCGCCGGTCTACCTGCGCAGCGTCGCCGATGTCCGGCGCGGCTATCAGACCCCGCCGCGCTTCCTGAATTTCTATAGCTGGAAGGACAGCCAGGGGCATTGGCAGCGCAGCCGCGCGGTGTCGCTGGCGATCCAGATGCGCGCGGGCGAGCAGATCAGCAAGTTCGGCGCGGCGGTCGACCAGGTGATCAGCCAGGTCAAATGGCAATTGCCGGAGGACCTAATCTACGCCCGCGTCTCGGACCAGCCGCTGCAGGCGTCGCAGAACACCGACCTGTTCATGACCGCGCTCTACGAGGCGGTGGGCCTCGTCGTGCTGGTTGCCTTCCTCGGCTTCTGGGAGTGGCGCTCGGCCCTGCTGATGATGCTGTCGATGCCGATCACCCTCGCGCTCACCTTCGGCATGATCTACATGCTTGGGATCGAGCTGCAGCAGGTCTCGATCGCCACGCTGATCGTCGCGCTGGGGCTGCTGGTGGACGACCCGGTGGTCGCGGGCGACGCGATAAAACGGCAGCTCGAGGCTGGTAAACCCAGGCTGACCGCCGCCTGGCTCGGGCCAACCCAGCTCGCGCAGGCGATCCTGTTCGCGACCATCACGAACACCGTGGCCTATCTGCCGTTCCTTCTGCTCAGCGGCAACACCGGAGAATTCCTCTACAGCCTGCCGGTGGTGATGGCCTGCGCGCTGATTGCCTCGCGCCTCGTCTCGATGAGCTTCATCCCGCTGCTCGGCTATTACTTGCTGCGTGCGCCCAAGCGGCCGGAGCGCAGTATTGAGGAGCGGCGCTCGCGCGGCTTCACCGGCCTCTACTACCGGGTTGGCAGCGCGGCGATCCGCCACCGCAAGCTGGTCGTCGTCGCGTCGCTGGCAATCCTCGTGCTGGGCGGGGTGATCAAGACGCATCTCAAGAACTCCTTCTTCCCCGACGACGTGCAGTATCTGTTCTATGTCGATGTGTGGCTGCGCAACGACGCCACGCTCGAGGATACCGACCGCGCGGCGGCCGAGGTCGAGCAGCAGATCCGCGACGGCATCGCCCAAATAGCGCCGGGCAAGGGGCTGCTGGATTCGATCGCCACCTTTGTGGGCGGCGGCGCGCCGCGCTTCTGGTCCTCGGTGACGCCCGAGCCGCAGCAGCTCAACTACGCGCAGGTGCTGGTGCGGGTGACCGACAAGGACGCGACGCCCGGGCTCGTCGGGCCGCTGCAGCGGCGGCTCAGCGCGGCGATACCGGGCGCCATTGTGGACGTGCACCAGCTTCAGACCAACCCGGTGCCGTATCCGATCGCGGTCCGCATTTCCGGCCGCGCCACCGTCGAGGCGACCGCGGAGGCGGCGGATGTGCGCACGCTCCGCAAGCTGTCGGCGCAGGTGCAGACGATCATCCGCAAGTCGCCGCTGGTGGCGCGGGTGCGCGACGACTGGGGTAACGAGACGCTGCGCATGACGCTGCGCATCGATCCGGACCGGGCCAATCTCGCCGGCATCACCAACCAGGACGTGGCGCTGTCCTCGGCGGCCGGCATCTCGGGCGCCGAGGTGGCGACCGTCCGCGACGGCGACCGCGAGATCCCGGTGATCGCGCGCATGCAGGCGCCGCAGCGCGCCGGGCTGGCCGACCTGGAAAACCTTTACGTCTTCTCGACCGAGGACAACAACAAGGTGCCGCTGCTCGACGTGGCCACGCTCGACCACGGCTTCCGCACCGAGCGCTACCGGCGGCTGGAGCAATTCCGCACCGTCTCCGTCTACGGCTTCCCGGTGCCGGGGGCGCTGGCATCCGAGGTGACGGACCAGGTGCTGGCGCCGCTGCAGGCCTTCGCCAAGACCATGCCGCCCGGCTACACGCTCGAGATCTCGGGTGAATACGCCAAGACGACGCAGGGCTTCCGTAACCTCGGCATGCTGATGGGCGTCTCGGCGGCGCTGATCTTCATCGCGCTCGTCTTCCAGTTCCGCAGCGCCGTGAAGCCGCTGCTGGTGTTCATCGCCGTGCCCTACGGCATCGTCGGCGCGCTGGCCGCCCTCCTGGTTATGGGCGCCAGCTTCAGTTACATGGCCTTCCTCGGCATCGTCGCGCTGATCGGCGTGATCGTCAGCCACGTCATCGTGCTGTTCGATTTCATCGAGGAGATGGCGGCGCGCGGCGAGCCGCTGCAGCAGGCGCTGCTCGACGCCGGCATCGTGCGGCTCAGGCCCGTCCTGATCACGGTCGGCGCCACCGCGCTTGCCCTGCTGCCGCTGGCCATACACGGTGGGCCGCTGTGGCAGCCGCTCTGCTACGCCCAGATCGGTGGCCTTTTGGTCGCGACCTTCATCACGCTGCTGCTGGTGCCGGTGGTCTACTCGATCTTCGTGCTCGACCTGAAGATCGTGCCCTGGACGAACGAGACGAACGAGGCGAAGGGCTGACGCATCGGAGAACGGGCGCTCGCCCCGGCGGCTGTGCTAGAATGGCGCGCCGCCGGCCGCTGGACTGGCCGCGATGTCGGCACGGACTCTGCGCCTGAGCGATCATCGGACATACCATCATGACCACCGACCTAACCAAAGTTTCTTGGCCGCGCGACTTCGTCTGGGGCTCGTCGACCTCGAGCTATCAGATCGAAGGGGCGACGCGCGAAGACGGCCGCGGCCCGAGCATCTGGGACACGCGCTGCCTGACCAAAGGCAAGGTCGCCAACGGCGACACCGGCGACGTCGCCTGCGACCACTATCACCGCTACAAGGAAGACGTGGCGCTGATGAAATCGCTGGGGCTCGAGGTATACCGCTTCTCGGTCGCCTGGCCCCGGGTGCTGCCGCGCGGGCGGGGCGTCGCCAACGAGATGGGCCTCGACTTCTACGACCGGCTGATCGACGAGGTGCTGGCGGCCGGGATCGAGCCCTGGCTCTGCCTCTACCACTGGGATCTGCCGCAGGCGCTCGACGACCTCGGTGGCTGGACCAACCGGGACAGCGCCGGCTGGTTCGCCGACTACACCGCGCTTGCCTGCCGGCGCTACGGCGATCGGGTCAAGAAATGGGCAACCTTCAACGAGTTCGGCGTGTTCACGATGTTCGGCTACGCCATCGACTGGGGCGCGCCGGGCGTGGTGGACAAGGCGGCGCATCTCAAGGCGATCCATCACGTCAACATGGCGCATGGCGATTCGGTCGCCGTGATCCGGTCGCTGGTGCCGGGCGCCTCGATCGGCGCGGTGCATAACTGGCAGATCACCCGCGCCGAAGGCGACAAGCCCGAGAACAAGGACGCGGCCGAGATGCTGGACCAGCACTGGAACCGCGCTTTCCCGGACCCACAACTCCTCGGCTGCTACCCGCCGCTGATCGCGCCCGCGATCGAGCCTTATGTGAAGGCCGGCGACATGGCGCGTATCTGCCAGCCGATGGACTGGTTCGGCCTCAACCATTACGGCCCGATCTTCGTCAAGGCGGACCCGTCGATGACCTGGGGCTTTGCCTGGGGCAGCCCGCCGCCGGACGCGCCGAAGTCGGAGATCGGCTGGCCGATCTATCCCGAGGATTTTCGCGACGTGCTGCTGACCCTGACCAAGCGCTACAAGCTGCCCGTCTACGTGACGGAGAACGGCTGCGGCGGCGACGACAAGCCCGACGCGCAAGGCAAGGTCGACGACCCCAAGCGCATCGCCTTCCTCACGGCCTATATCGGCGCGATGCACGACGCGATCGCGGCCGGCGCCGACGTGCGCGGCTATCTCGTCTGGTCGCTGCTCGACAATTTCGAATGGGGCTCCGGCTACACGCAGCGCTTCGGCATCGTGCATGTGGACTACGAGACGCAGAAACGCACGCCGAAATCCTCGGCCAGGTGGTTCGCCGCGCTGATCAAGGCGGCGCGCGCGTCCTGACGCGGGCGGCGCGGCTCAGCTCAGCTCAAACGCTCGGCGCGAGCGCGTCCCGATCGACTGCCTTTTCGGCGAAATGGACGACGTGGTTGGTCCGCACCAGCGTGAGATGCCGGCGGTGAAAGGCGGCCAGTGCCGGGTCCGGGTCGATGGTGATCACGGTTGCGTCCGGGAAGTTTTCCCGCAGCAGGGCCATCATCGCCGCCTTGCCGACGGCATCCAGCGAGCTGGTGGCCTCCTGCAGAAAGATCCAGCGGGGATGGTGGAGCAGCAGGCGGGCGAAGGCGAGGCGCTGCAGATCGTCGAGCGACAGGCTTTGCTCCCAGGGCTCGCGCTTGCCGAGCCGCGGGATCAGGTCTTCGAGACCGGCGCGCTGGAGCGCGTGGTGGATCGTCTCGACATTGCAGGTCTTGGGATCGGTCGGATAGCAGACCGCTTCGCCCAGCGTGCCGAGCGGCACATAGGGCCGCTGCGGCAGGAAGAAGATGTCGCCGTTGCTCGGTAGCGTGATGCGGCCGCGGCCCCAGGGCCAGAGGCCGGCGACCGCCTTGAACAGCTTCACGGCGGCGCCGAGATCGCCCGTTATCAGCACGCGCTCGCCGGCCCGGATCTCGGTGCGGAAGCTGGCGATTACCGGCCGCCCGTCCGGGTCGTTGATCGCGCAGTCGATGAAGGCGAGCGACGGGCGGCCGTCCGGCTCCACGGTGATGGTGAGCGGGGCGTCCGCCGGATGCCGGCTCGTCAGGTCGTTGACGGCGTCGTGCAGCCGCTCCACGCGCTCTACCGACGCGCGCCATTCCGCCGCCTTGGAGAGGTTGTCGATCGGCCATGACAGGGCGGCGACGGCCTGCTGGAAGGCCTGCGCGGTCTGCATCAGCACGCCGAGGGTGATGGCGCCGACGATGTAGCGCGGCGCGGCGACGAGGATGGGGAAGACCTGCGAGAGGATCGACCAGCTCGAGCTGAAGAACATGAGCCGCGCGAGCGCGTAGCTTTGCCGGTCCCAGGCGGCGATCGCGCCGCGGAACAGGTCGCGCAGGCCGCGGCGCTCGTCGGCCTCGCCGCTGAGCAGCGCGATGGCGAGCGAGTTCTCCCGCGTACGGACCAGCCCGAAGCGGAAATTCGCCTCGGCCGACTGGCGCGTGTTCGCCGCGCGGATCAAGGGCCAGCCGAGCATCAGCGCGATCGCGGAGCCGGCCGCCGAATAGATCAACGCCACCCAGACCATATGCCCGGGGATATAGAGATCGAGACCGCCGTAACGCAGCTCCGGCGGCCCGGACAGCCGCCACAGGATCTGCGTGAAGCTGATCAGCAGCAGCAGGCAGTAGAACAGCGAATGCGCCAGGTCGATGGCGTATTCCGCGGTGATGCGGATGTCCTCCGCGATCCGGCCGTCGGGATTGTCATGGTCGCCCGGGATCTGCGCCACCTGATAGTGGCGGCCGGAGGTCATCCACTCGTTGACCACGCGGCGGGTGAGCCAATCGCGCCAGCTGATCTGGATGCGCCGCTTGATCAGCAGGTGGATCGTGGTGACGCCGGCGGTGCCGGCGATGATCAGCAGCAGCAGTCCGATCAGCAGCAGGAAGCGTGCGAGCACGCGCTTCTCCAGCGCGTCGAAGAAGTTCTCGTACCAGCTATTGAAGGCGATCGCGAGCGCGACCTGTCCCGCGGTCAGGACGATGAGGAGAAAGGTCAGCAGCCAAATGCGCCATTTCTCCGCCGAGGTCCAATAGGGGCCCGCGAGCCGGAGAAAGCGGGCAAGGAAGCGGATCCAGTCGCTTATGCGTCCGCCGAACAGGTGCGGATAGTGCAGCGGCATGGCTCACCACGCGGCCTCGAGGAGGCGCAGCATCCGGGCGGAGTAATCGTCCGGCCGGTCGCCCGGGTTGGCGTTGAAGTTCTTCAGCGTGTCCTGGGCCAGCAGCGGCAGCTCGGCCTTGGGGATGTCGACGTCGCGGAGCCGCGCGGGCATGCCGATGCGGTTGTAGAGTGCGGTCAGCGCATCCGCGGTCGCCGCCGCGGCGGCTTCCGACGACATGCCCTCCTGCCACACGCCGATCCCCTCGGCGATGCGGGCGGCGACATTCACGTCCTCCGGCGGGGTGAGCCGGGTCACGGTCGGGATCACCGACGTGGTCGATTCGCCCTGCCAGACATGGTCGTAGCGGATGTGCAGCGCGGTCGCGAGCGCGTAGGCGCTGCTGCCGGTGCGGTCGCGCACGCGACGGCGGCCCTGGTCGTCGTCGTCCGCGCGGTTCTGCAGGAAAGCCGCGGCGCAGAGGTCGATGCGGAGCGCGGCGTTGTCCGGCTCCTCCATGACGCGGGGCAGGGCCGTGTTGAGCAGGCGGAAGGCCTGGCGGCGGTCGGCCTCGACGAGTGGGTTCATCACCGTGCCGAGCGCGCGCAGCGCGCTGGAATGGCCGGTCGAGGCGGTCGAGCGGATGAGCGTCGCCGGCGCCGTGAGCAGCGCGTCGGCGTCCCAGAAGATCGCGCAAGGGCGGGTCTTCGGGTCGAAGAACTCCATGCGATGGTCGAGGTCTTCGTTCTTGAGCCCGGTGCCGGCGCGGTTCATCGCGGTCGTCGGCGTCGTCACCACGTTGATGATCGGCGGCTTCGGCGCCATCAGGCGGGGGCTGTAGGCGGGCTTGCCCTCGGGATATTGCGTCATCAGGCTGAAGGCGTCGCCCTTCTCGCCGAGCAGGATGGCGACCGCGCGGGTGCCGACGATGACGCTGCCGCCGCCGAGCGCGATCAGCAGGTCCGCCCCCGCACCCCGCGCCGCCTCGACCGCCTTCTGCACCGCGGGCCAGCTCGAGTCCTTGTCCATCGCCGAGAAGGCGCCGGCGTAGAGCGGCCCGAGATTGTCGCGGATGCGGCCGAGCAGGTCGGTCTTGGTCGCGACCGTCCGCCCGGAGATCACGAAGGCGCGCGTCGCCTTCTGCCGCTCGACCTCGGTCCGCAGCGCCTCGAGCGCGCCGGCACCGGAATGCAGGCGGAGCGGGTAGCCGACGGCGCGAAAGCTGCGAGACTTCAGGTCCATGGTGCCTGTTCTCCGGACATCTCCGTGCTACGGATCGATCCGCGCGGTCGCCGAGCCGGTGAGCACCGTCTTGCCGTCCTGGTTGACGGTTTCGACGGCCAGGTCAACGACCTGCTGGCCGCTGTCCTCGCGGATCGCCGTGACGGTGGCCTTGGCCGTGAGCGTGTCGCCCGGCCAGACCTGGTTGGTGAAGCGCACGCCGTATTTGGTGAGGCGGCCGTCGCCGACATAGTTGGTCAGCATCTTTCCCGTCATCCCCATGGACAGCATGCCATGTGCGAACACGCCGGGATAGCCCGCGACCTCGCGGGTGTAAAGGTCGTCGGTATGGAGCGGGTTATAGTCGCCCGACGCCCCGGCATACATCACGAGCTGCGTGCGGGTCAGGTCGTCGACGACGATTTCCTCATGCGTGTCGCCGACCTTCAGCTTCTTGGCGCTCAGCGGCATTTTCTTCTTTCCTTTCAGCTCTGTTCGACGGGGCGTTCGGTCTTCACGCTAACGGCGCGCGCGGTGATGACCAGCTCGCCTTCCTCGTCGCGGTATTCCTGGATGCGCTCCTGGAACAGCAGCTTGCCGGCGCGCTTGCTCTCCTTCTCCCACGTCGCGCCATCCTTGATCGTCACCGTGAGCACGTCGCCCGGCCGGAGCTGACGGTGGTACTCGAAATGCTGCTCGGCATGCAGGCCGCCGCTGGTCGGCGCGGGGCCGTCGAGCCCGGTGGGGTTCTTGCCCGAGCCGAACCACTTCTGGCCCGGCTTGGGGCGCATGGGGTAGGTGGGATCGAACTGGGACACCGCCCGCGGGAAGGTGGGCGGCGCGATGATGCCGCCGACTTCGCTCCTGGCGGCGTATTCGGCGTCGCGGTAGATCGGATTGTCGTCGCCGACCGCGCGGGCGAACATCAGGATATGGGTCGCTTCGACCGGAAACTTGATTTCGTCGGACACGGGCGTTTCTCCCTTCTATGTGCCGTTCGCGCCGCGCACGGCGTCGCGCCCATCTTATCCGCGTTGCCGCGGCGGGAGCGAGTCCCCGGACGGGTATGTCGGCGGAACACTGATTCGGCCGCCGCGTGCGCCAAACCGCCGGCGCCCCGGACGGAAGCGCCGGCCCTTTGATCCAGCGAATCCCGGCGCGAGCGGGCTCGATCGTCACCCGGTCAGCAATCGATTTGACACCATGGGGTCTCCTGGACACAATCAGCGCCAGAATTGAAACAGGGACGCTTTCCACCGGGACGAACGAGCGCGCAAGACTCGTTGAGGGATGGAAGCGCTGGGAGCGAAATGGTCAAGAAGTTCCTTCACGGAACCTCGAATCTGCTCGGGCTGATGGCCGGATGCGCGGTCATCCTGATGATGCTCCACATCAACCTTGATGTGGCGATGCGCTACATTTTCGCGGCGCCTTTCCCGAACACGATCGAAATCGTCTCCAGTTACTACATCGTCGCCATCGTGTTCCTGCCGCTTGCGCTGGTCGAGCGGCTGAATGCGAATATCGTCGTCGAGATCCTGGCGCAGCACCTGCCCAGGCGCGCATCCGAGCTGCTGATCGCGGTCGTCGCAATCGTTTCCGCGGCTTATTTCGGCTGTTTGACATGGGCCACGGGGATCGATGCGTATCAGAAATACCAGGTCGGGGAGATTGCCCTCGGCAATTCCCAGATCACGATCTGGCCGACGCGCTTCTACCTGCCGATCGGATGCGGCCTGCTCGTCCTGGTCCTGCTTTACAAGGCCTGGCGGCTGATTGTCGGCGACAATTCGGTCCTGGAACATCCCAGTGACGAGCAACTGATGGACTAGGCGCAGCTCAACTTTCGCCCGTATCCTCCTTCAAGAACAAAATACATGTGCTAGGTCTGTCGTGGATGATCTAACCCTCAGCGCTGTCGCCCTCGCGGCCCTTGTCGGCCTGCTCCTGTTCCGCGTGCCGATCGGCGTCGCGCTCGGGGGCGTATCCTTCATCGGCATTTGGATCATGGTCGGCGCGAAGTCGGCGTGGGGCATCCTCACCGGCGTTCCCTACGACTTCATCTCCTCATGGACCTTGAGCTCCGTGCCGATGTTCCTGCTCATGGGCTATGTCTGCTTTCATTCGCAACTGACCGACGGCCTGTTCCGGATCGCGCGCGCCTGGCTGTCCTGGCTGCCGGGGGGCGTGGCTGTGGCCTCGGTCGGCGCCGCGGCGGGCTTCTCCGCGGTGACGGGCTCGTCGGTGGCGTGCGCCGCGGCGATGGGCCGGATCGCCGTGCCGGAGATGCTGAAGAGCGGCTATGACAAGGGCATGGCGGCGGGCACGGTCGCGGCCGCTGGCACGATCGGCTCGATGATCCCGCCCAGCATCCTGCTGCTGCTCTACGGCATTTATGCCGAGCTGCCGATCAGCAAGCTCTTCATCGCCGGCCTGCTGCCCGGGGTTCTGACGGCCGGGCTCTATTCCCTGATGATCGTGGCCCGTGTCCGGCTGTCGCCCGAGTTGGCGCCGCCGGAGCCCGTCGCCATCACCTGGAGCGACCGCTGGAGGGCGATCGCCGGCGCCTGGCCGGTTGTCGCGCTGATCATCGGCGTGTTCGGCGGGCTGTTCGCCGGTATTTTCACGCCGACGGAAGCCGGCGCCACCGGCGCGCTGATGTCCTTCATCATCGGCTTCGCGCAGCGCACGCTGACGGTCGAGAAGATCGTGCTCGCGGTGAAGGAGACGATCAACACCACGGCCGCGATCTTCATGATCGCCATCGGCGCCATCCTGCTCACCAAGTTCCTGGCGCTGTCGGGATTTACGGACTTCATCGCCGACCTCGTCGTCGAGGGGCAGGCCAGTCAGCTCATGCTGATCATCGGCACGATGTGCGTGCTGTTCTTTCTCGGCTGCTTCCTCGACCCCATCGGCATCATGCTGCTCACGCTCCCGGTCTTCCTGCCGGCGATGGTCAAGCTCCATATCGACCTGATCTGGTATGGCGTTCTCATGACCAAGTTGCTGGAGATCGGCCTCATTACCCCGCCGGTCGGTCTCAACGTCTTCGTCATCAAGGGCATCGTCGGCAACCTGATGAGCACGGAGACGATCTTCAAAGGAATTCTCTGGTTCC
>CAZPFL010000105.1:0-16764 GCA_964585785.1 uncultured Rhodospirillaceae bacterium | reverse complement strand
TGCCATGCCGACCTGTTCCCCGATAACGTCTTCTTCCGCCATGAGAAGCTTTCCGGCATCATCGATTTCTACTTCGCCTGCAACGACTTCCTGGCTTACGACGTGAGCATCTGCCTGAACGCATGGTGCTTCGAGCGCGACCATAGCTTCAACGTCACCAAGGCGAAGCTGCTGCTTTCCGCCTACCGCAAGGTCCGCCCGTTTTCGGCGGCGGAAATCCAGGCCTTGCCGTTGCTCGCCCGGGGCAACGCGGTGCGTTTCCTGCTAACGCGGCTGTACGACTGGCTGAACCATCCGGAAGGGGCTTTCGTCAATCCGAAGGACCCGCTGGAGTATCTGCGGATCCTGACCTTCCACCAGCGCGTCAAGAGCGCGAGCGCCTACGGCCTATGACGACGCGCAAAGACGAGTTCATCGACATCTTCACCGATGGCGCCTGCAGTGGAAACCCCGGACCGGGCGGCTGGGGCGCGATCCTGCGCTGGCGCGGCGAGGAAAAGGAGCTGAACGGCGGCGAAACGGAGACGACGAACAACCGCATGGAAATGATGGCCGCGATCCGGGCGCTCGAGGCGCTCAAGCGGCCGGCCACGGTGCGACTCCACACGGACAGTGTCTACCTGCGCGACGGCATCACGCGATGGATCCACGCCTGGAAGGCCAAAGGCTGGAAGACCGCGGCCAAGAAGCCGGTGAAAAATATCGATCTCTGGCAGCGGCTCGAAGCCGCGCTGGAACGCCACCGGGTGGAGTGGATCTGGGTCAAAGGACACGCCGGCCATCCCGAGAACGAGCGCGCCGACGCGCTGGCGCGTGCCGGAATTCCGAGGGATTAGCCGTTCACCGGAGAGATGAGGCGGGATGGAAGGGAAACGCAGGGAGCCCTTGGCTGCCTCGGCCGCAGGCTCCCTGTTCGTACGTCGTGCTTCGGTGGTCAGATCTGGCCGAGCAGCGTTTCCGCGCCGGAAATCTCGAGCCCGCCGCCTTCTTCGAGGTTCAGCTTCTTGACCACCCCGTCATCGACCAGCATCGAGAAGCGCCGTGACCGGACGCCAAGGCCGCGGCCGCTCAGATCGAGCTCGATACCCATCTTCTTGGTCAGCTCGGCGCTGCCGTCGCCCAGCATCTGCACCTTGTTGCCGGTGCCCTGATCCTTCGCCCAGGCCCCCATCACGAAAGCGTCGTTCACCGAGACGCACGCGATCGTATCGACGCCCTTCGCCGTGAACTTGTCGGCGCTTTGCAGGAAACCGGGAACATGCTTGGCAGAGCAGGTCGGCGTGAACGCACCGGGCAAGCCGAACAGCACCACCTTCTTCTTGGAGAACAGCTCGTCCGTCGTCACGGCCTCCGGGCCCTTATCGCCCATGCGATACAGCGTCGCAGACGGAATCTTGTCACCAACCTTGATCGTCATGTCCAACTCCCATGCGCAATTGTCTGATTGTTCTGGACGGCCTGCGTCCGTATCGGAAACACATAAGCCAAGCACGAGGACAGGCCAACCGTAAAGTACCGCCCGGATTCAGCGCGCGGCTTGGGCCGCCTTGCCGCCCGCCTTCGCGAGGGCAGTCAATACCGCATCCGTGGTGAGCAACTCGGGTAACGCGATTCCGTCCGGCGCGAGCGGCCCATACACCGCGTTGAACGGGATGCCGTACCGACCGAACTGCGCCAGGTAGCGCGCGATCGCCGGGTCGGGCCGGGTCCAGTCGGCGCGCATCATGACGACCGATGGCTTAGCGAGCGCGGCCGTCACGGTTGCGTCATCGAGGATCAGCCGCTTGTTGACCTGGCAGGTGATGCACCAGTCCGCCGTCACATCCACGAGCACGACCTTGCCGTCATCGACGAAACGCTTTACCGCGGCCTCGTCGAACGGCACCCAATGATCTTTGCCCGCAACCGTTGGCGCCGGCGCGGGCGATTCCGCCCGATACACCGGAACGAGCAGCGCCGCCACCGACAGCCCGAGGACGATCACGCCCGCATTGCGGCCGATGCGCGAGCCCGGAACCAGCTTGGCGCCGAGGACCATCGCGATCACCCCCAGCAGCACGGCGACCGAGGTCACGGCGTCCGCCCCCATCAGGCTGTGCAGCACGGTCAGCAGCCACACCACCGCGGCGACGAGCGCCAGCGCGAGAATGCGCCGCAGCACGATCATCCACTTACCGGGATGGGGCAGCCAGGACACCAGCCGGGGAAAGGCCGCGATGGCGAGATAGGGGAAGGCGAGCCCGATCCCGACCGCCAGCATGACCAGCGCGATCTCGAATGGCCCACGGCTGAGGGCAAAGCCTACCGCGGTCCCGAGGAAAGGCGCCGTGCAGGGGGTCGCGAGCAGGGTCGCCAGCACCCCGGTCATGAAATGGCCGGCAAGCGAGCTGCCGTGGCCGTGCCGGACGGCAAAGTCCGAGAGCGGGCCTGGCAGCCGAATCTCGAAAAGCCCGGACAGGTTGGCGGCGAACAGCGTCAGGATCAGAGCCAGGAAAACGAGGAAGATGGGCTGCTGAAACTGAATGCCCCATCCGATCGCCGCGCCCCCCTCCTTGAGCCCAATCAATGCCGCGGCAAGCAGCAGGAAGGACGTGATAATCCCCGCCGCCGCCGCCAGGAAGCCGGCGCGGACCTTGCGCGCCTCGGCCCCGCCATAGCCCACGACGCCGAGCAGCTTGATCGACAGGACCGGCAGAACGCAAGGCATGAGGTTGAGGATCAGGCCACCGAGAAGCGCCAGGGCAAGGATGGCGAAAATCGCCTTGTCCGGCGCTGCGGGCGGCCCGGGGCGCGGCGCCGTCAGATCCGCTTCGAGCGAGCGGTCACCGTCGACGAGGGTCAGGCGGAGCGGCTGACCGGCGAGATGGGCGGCGTCCAGCCCGCTTCCCTTCACCGTGAGATCGGCGACGCGGGCGCCGGGCTCCAATTTAACCGAAGGCCGGTTGAAAACCGCGCCATCCGGGCCCTCGATGAAGACGTCCGGCGCCACGAAGGCAGCCGTCGCCGTCGCCCGCATCGTCAGGACGAAGCCGGCCTTGGCCGGCGCCAGTGACAGCAGGGAAAGGGAAAGCCCGTGACGGCCATCCTTCGGCGGAATGCGGGACGCGTAGCGGGCGAGCAGATACGCCTCGCTCGACGGCGCGGCGGGCCCGGCCGGTATCGTCAGCGCCAGCTTCGCTTCGCGCGGCACGCAGATCTCGGCACAGACGAGGTAGCTCACCGCCACCTTCGCCGCGACCGGTCGGCCCGGCTGGGCAAGGCGGGCTTCGACCGGCAGGACGACCTCGCGCTTGTAGCCTAAGGTCTCCAGGCCGTAGACCGAGAAACGCTCCGGTGCCGGCCATGCCACCGAGGTCCCGGCGATGTTCTGCGACCCGCTCCAGTCGGCCTTGGGCGGCAGGCCCGCATCCCCCGGCGAACGCCAATAGATTTTCCAGCCCGGCTTCAGACGGAACTGAATACCCATCGGCACGGTCGATCGATCGCCGACCCCGTCGACCGCGGCGATAAGCCGAACGCTCGCCTGCTCGGTTACCGACCAGTCGCTCGCCGCCGCAAGGGCGGGCGCCGCGGCCGCGATCAGGCACAACAGCAGGCTGAAGGGCGCCAATATCCTCCGAAGGACCGTCACGCTATCCGACTTGCCTTCTAATCATTTGATTTTCCGGCCGATCCCGTACCGGCCTCCCCTGGTATACTCCGCCGACGACGAGATTTCCCCTCAAATCTCGGTGCGCGCGCGTGATGACGCCGGCCGGGACAGGATCCGAGCCCTCCTTACGATTCAGTTTGAATATCCACTGGGCTATCATTATTTCATCACTGTGCGCATGCGCAGAGAGAGTTAACGACGATGGACGTTTTCAATATCAAGCAGGACGGTTCAGAAAGCGGATATCTCACCGGGCAGCTGCTTATCGCCATGCCCAACATGCGCGATCCCCGGTTCGAGAAGACCGTCATCTATATGTGCGTCCATAATGCCGAAGGGGCGGTCGGCCTCGTGGTCAATCGCCAGATCGACAGCATCACCTTCCCGGATCTGCTGCGGCAATTGAACATCGAGTCCTCGGATACGCCCCCGGATCTGCCGATTCATTTCGGCGGACCGGTCGAGACCGGGCGCGGCTTCGTGCTGCACAGCACGGATTACGGCCAGGCCGGCACGATCATGGTCGGCGACCTGATCGGGCTCACCGCGACGGTCGATATCCTGAAGGACATGGCCGCCCACCGTGGACCGCGGAATTCCCTGCTCGCGCTCGGTTATGCCGGCTGGGGCCCCGGACAGCTCGACGGAGAGATCCAGCAGAATGCCTGGCTCAACGTGCCGGCGGACGAAGGCCTGATTTTCGATTCCGAGATCGACACGAAATGGTCCCGGGCGATCGCCAAGATCGGCATCGACCTGTCACTCCTGTCCGGCGACGCCGGCCACGCCTAAGCGTAAAGCGACGTCGCCCGCCGGACGACGGCCGGGCGCGGGTCTTCCCGCAGGATGGCGTGCATGACGTGATCCTGCCAGCGCCCGTTAATGCAGAGATAGCGGCGCGCGACGCCTTCTTCCTTGAAGCCCAGCTTCCGCAGCAAGTGCCGGCTCGCGTCGTTGTGTAGGAGGCAGGCCGCCTCGACGCGATTGAGCCCTAAGGTCTCGAAGGCGAAATGCAGCAGGAGCCCGACCGCCTCCGACATATGGCCCTTGCCGGCAAAGGGCTCGCCCATCCAGTAGCCGACACTGCCGCTCTGCGACACGCCGCGCCGGACATTCGAAAGCGTGATGCCGCCGAGCAGCTGATTGGTCTTCTGATCGAAGACGAAGAAGGCGAAGCCGACGCGCAAGCGCCAGTCCTCGCAGAAGCGGCGATATCGCCGGCGGTAAGCCGCGGCGGTCGTCGCGTCCGACGGCCAGGACGGCTCCCACGGAATCAGGAAATCGCGGCTGATGCGGCGGAGAGCCATCCACTGCCGCTCGTCGCCGCGCCGCGGCGGCCGGATATACACATTGGGGCCATCGATGCGAACCGAAGGCATTCGATTGGCAAGAAACCCGAACATCATTGCTCGCCGGAACGAAGTCGCCTACCCAACAAGCATACTGGATATGTCTGAGAACGCTGGCAACTGGTCGGCAGGCCCAACGGCGGTAACCGTGGGCTTGCTGGAGAAAATGCGCTGCGCGACCCGCGTGATCGCGGCGCTGTCGACGGCCTCGATTCGCCGCACCTGCTCATCGATCGGGACCGGCGCACCGAAGACCAACGTCTGCTGGCCGAGCTGGTCGCAGCGCGAACCGGTCGACTCGAGCGACATCAGCGTGCCGGCCTTGAGCTGGTTGCGGGTGCGGCACAATTCGGCTTCGCAGAGCGTGCTCGGCAGCTTGCGAATCTCTGTGCAGATCGCCTCGATGAGCTCGCCTGCCTCGTCCGCGCCAGTGCCGGCATAGATGCCGAACAGGCCGCTGTCCGCATAGTAAGAGGCGAAGGAGTAAATCGAATAGACGAGGCCGCGCCGCTCGCGGATTTCCTGGAAAAGCCTCGACGACATGCCGCCGCCGAGCAGCGTCGTCAGCGCGGTCGCCGCGTAGAAATCCTCGTCACTGTACGGAACGCCGGCGAAGCCGAGCACGAGATGGAGCTGCTCGAGATCGCGGGAGTCGCGGAAATCACCGCCGGTATAAGACGCTTTCTCGCATTCGATCGCCCCGTTGCCCAGCCTGCCGCCAAACAGCACCTGGGCGCGCTCCACCAGCCTGTCGTGGTCGACCCGGCCCGCGGCCGCAAGCACCATGCGATCGCTCGAATAGGTCTTGCGCATATAGTCCGTGATGGCCTGGCGCGACATACGGCCCACGACCTTCGGACAGCCCAGCACCGGACGGCCGATCGCCTGATCCGGAAAGGCCGTCGACTGAAAATGATCGAAGATCAGATCGTCGGGCGTATCATGCGCCTGGCCGATCTCCTGCAGCACCACCGCGCATTCGCGCCGCAGCTCCTCTTCGTCGAAGGTCGCGTTGAGCAGAATATCGGCGACGAGGTCGAGCGCCAGGTCGACGTCTTCCTTCATCACCTTGGCGTAATAGACCGTGCTTTCCCGCCCGGTATAAGCGTTGAGGTGGCCTCCGACCGCTTCGATCTGCTCGGCGATATCGGTGGCGCTCCGCGTCTTGGTGCCTTTGAAGGCCATATGCTCGAGCAGATGCGCGACCCCGTTCACGTCCGGCGTCTCGTTCCGGGTGCCCGAACCGACCCACACCCCGACGGAGGCCGTCTCGACCGCCGGCATGTCATGGGTGACGACCCGGAGCCCGTTATTCAGGGTGGTGAGGCGGACGGTCATGCGGCGCCCCTCAGTCCCACATTCTGGCGAATGAAGCCGCTGACGGCCGCCAGATCATTGGGCAAAACGGTGAAGCGCTCGGCGCGATCGTAAAGATCCGCGAGACGGTTCGGCAATTCGGGCCGGATGCCGGTCGCCGCCTCGACGGCGTCCGGAAACTTGGCGGCATGCGCCGTCGCGAGCGCAACCATCGGCACCGTGGGATCGCCCCGCCGCGCGCGGGCCGCATCGATGCCGACCGCGCTGTGCGGGTCGACCAGCTCACCGGTCCTCGCGAACTCTTCGGCGATGACCGCCTTGGTGCGCGCGTCGTCGACCCGGTGGCCGTGGAACAAGCCGTTCGCATTGCGCCACTGCGCCTTGTCCAGCGCCAAGCGTCCCGACGTCCGGAAAGCCGCCATGGCGTCACGGACCGCCGCGCCATCCCGGTCGAGCAGATCGAACAGCAGCCGCTCGAAATTGCTCGATACCTGTATATCCATGCTGGGCGAAAGGCTGGGCTGGACCGCGGCGACGGACATGTCGTTCTGCTCGAAGAAGCGGTACAGGATGTCGTTGCGGTTGGACCCGACGACGAAGCCTTCGATCGGCAGGCCCATCGCCTGCGCTGCGTAGCCGGCGAAGACATTGCCGAAATTTCCGCTCGGCACAGCGAAGCTAACGGCGCGGTCGGGCGCGCCGAGCGCGAGGCCCGCCCAGATGTAATAGACGATCTGCGCCATGATGCGCGCCCAGTTGATCGAATTGACCGCGGACAGGCGCAGTTCGCGGCGAAGCGCCGCGTCGTTGAACATCGCCTTCACCAGGTCCTGGCAATCATCGAAAGTGCCTTCGACCGCGATGGTCCAGACGTTCGGAGACGCCACCGTCGTCATCTGCCGGCGCTGAACTTCCGACACACGGCCATGCGGATACAGGATGAAGATCTCGACCGCGTCGCGGTCGCGGCAGGCCTCGATAGCGGCCGAGCCGGTGTCGCCCGAGGTCGCGCCCACGATGGTGATGCGTTCGCCCCGCTTGGTCAGGACGTGGTCGAACAGGCGGCCAAGCAGCTGCAGCGCCACATCCTTGAAGGCGAGCGTCGGCCCGTGGAAAAGCTCCTGGACCCAGAGGTTGGCATCGATCTGCCGCAACGGGGCCACCGCCTGATGGCCGAAATCGTCATAGGTGTCGTGGACGATGCCGGCGAATTCCTTGGCCGCGATGCGTCCGCCGACGAAGGGCGCCATGACGCGCACCGCGAGATCGCTGTAGGAGAGGCCCCGCATGGCGCGGAATTCGTCGGCGCCGAAGCGCGGCCATGCCTCGGGCAGGTACAGACCGCCGTCTTCCGCGAGGCCGGCGAGCAGTACGTCATCAAAGGCGAGCGCGGGCGCTTTTCCGCGGGTGCTTATATAGCGCAAGGGCGATCTCCCACTCGAGTCTGGCTAACCTAGACCCCCAACGTAGGTCGGGCAAGTATTGGGATCACAGGGCAAATCCGGCGCCGAGGCCAGTCCGTCCAGGGCCGGCCGGCGGCCTCAGCCGTCGAGGTAGCGCCGGCGCAGATGGCACTTGAACGCCGTGGCGTCCAACGGCCCGCCGGTCGCGGCGGCGAGTAGCGCGTCGGTCGAAAGGCGCGAGCCCTCGCCATGAACCTTGCGCCGAAGCCATGCCATCAGCGGCCCGAAATCGCCCCGCGCGAGGCCCGGCAGCGCCGCGGGCTCGTCCTTGACGGCCGCGTCGAAGATCTGCGCCGCCGCCAGCGCGCCGAGCGTGTAGGTCGGGAAATAGCCCCAAGCCCCCGAATACCAGTGGATGTCCTGGAGACAGCCGCGGCGATCGTCCGGCGGCGTGATGCCGAGCAAGCCCCGGATGCCCTCGTTCCAGGCGCCGGGCAGATCGCCGAGCGCTAGGTCGCCCGAAAGCATGGCCGTCTCCAGCCGGTAGCGCAGGATGACATGAGCAGGGTAGGTCACCTCGTCGGCATCGACGCGGATGTGGTCGGGCTCGACGCGAATGGCGAGCCGATGCAGGTTGGCGACATCCCAGACCGCGCCGTTTCCACCGAACGCCTGTCGGAGCCGCGGCGCCGCCCATTCGTAGAATTCGCGCGACCGGCAGGCCTGCATCTCGACGAGCAGCGACTGGCTCTCGTGCAGCACCATGCCGCGCGCGCGGCCCACCGGCTGATAGCGCCAATCCGCCGGGCGGCCGCGCTCATACATCGCATGCCCCGTCTCGTGCAGCACGGCCATCAGCCCTTCACTGAAATCTTCTTCGTTGAAGCGGACCGTGATACGCGTGTCCTCGGGTACGCCGCTCGAGAAGGGGTGGGCGCTCTCGTCCATCCGAGCGCTCTCGAAATCGAGCCCGACCGCGGCCGCCATCTCCCGGCACAGCGCGCGCTGGGTCTCGATCGCGAAAGGTCCCGTCGGCCGTTCGGGCGGGCCTGACGCTTGCTGCTTCGCGAGAACTTCGCCGAGGAAGTCCGGGAGAAACGCCGCCAGGTCATCGAACAGCGCGTCGATGACGGCCGTGTTGCCGCCCGGCTCGTATTCCGCAAGCAAGGCGTCGTACAACGATCCGCCCAGCACCGCGGCGCGCGCTTCCGCCGTCTGCCGCGTCAGATCGAGCACTTTTTGCAGATCGCCGCGGACGGCGGCGAAATCGCTGTTGCGCCGCGCCGCGCGCCAAGTCATCTCGCACAGCGAGCTCGCCCGGCTGTGGGCGGCGACGAGATCTTCGGGCACGGCGCTCGCCATGTCGGCGATCCGGCGCATTTCGCGCAAATTGGCGCTCTGCCAGGGATCGAGGCCCGCCGCTCCCGCTTCCGCGTCCGCCAGCAACGCCGCGACATCCGGCGCTGTGAGCCTTTCATGCCGCAGCACTTCGAGGCGCGCGAGCTGCTCGGACCGCGCTTCTGCGCCAAGCGGCGGCATCATCGTCGCCTGGTCCCAGTGCAGCATCCGGATGGTATCGCCGAGCACGGCGATATCGTGGAAGCGCCGTTCGAGGCGCTTATAGGCTTCGACTGCGTTCGGCATGGCAATGTCCGACGGATACGGTCCTCTGGTCAGGTCGTCTTCTGACGATGGTAGAGGATGTAGATCACGAGCAGGGCCACGGCCAGGCAATACCAGGTGATGGCGTATTGCAGATGGTTATTGGGCAGGTCGAGGCGCCACTGTCCCCCCTTGGGCCAGCCGCCCGGCAGAGGAACCGCGTCCGCGATGATATAATAGCCCGGACGAAGCGCCAGCCCCGCCTTCTTCGCCATCGCCGGGATGTCCACGTAATACCAGCTGTTCTTCGCGGGCTCGTTGTCCGGCACGAAGAAGCCCTTGTGCTTCTGCAGCCTGACGATGCCGTTGACGGTCACCTGCCCCTTGATCTGGCCGCCGGGGCGGCGGGCCGGGTCGCGCCCTTCGAAGGGCACGTAGCCGCGGTCGACGAGGATGGCTGTCGATCCGTCGGCGGGCACGAGCGGCGTCAGGATGTGCAGCCCCGGTGCGCCGGCGAGCGAGCGGCCGACGAGGTAGAGCTCATCGTCAAGCCGGTAGGTGCCCGTGACGCGCACGCGCCGGAATTCGAAGGCTTCCAGGTCGTCGCCGGCGGCGGGCGGCGCCACCGCGGACGCCACGGCCCTGTTGTGCAGCTTGTCCAGGAGGTCCTGCTTCCACTGAAGCCGGTGCAGCTGCCACGTGCCCAAGGCGATGAGCGCGGCAAGCGCCGGCACCGTGAAAACCGTCGGCCAGAACGTGGGACGAAAGGTCACCGATGCTCCCTAGGTATCGTCCGTGAAGGTGTGCTTGCCGGTATCGCCCGCCCGATGCCGGTACTGCAGGGCGATCAGCGTCGCCTTAAAGGGCCGGAGCAGCGCAAGCGAGAAGATCAGTATCAGCGGCCCCCACAGCACCATATGCACCCAATAGGGCGGCGAGAAGGTGAACTCCACCCAGAAGGCCAGGGCCGTGATGATTGGCCCGACGATAAAGATCACGAAGACCGCGGGGCCATCGCCGCTGTCGGCCGATTTCAAGTCGAGGCCGCATGCCGTGCACGTTTCCGCGACGTTGAGGAAGCCGTCGAAAAGCGGACCGATGCCGCAACGCGGGCACCGGCAATGCAGGCCGGCATAAAACGGCGAGACCGCAGGATAGGTATTCACGGCTGTACCGTGCGGCAGCCGCGATGTCTGAGAGGCCCCAGCTATCCCCCCCACCAGTAGACACAGCAGAACAGGAAGAGCCAGACGACGTCGACGAAATGCCAGTACCACGCCGCGGCCTCGAGGCCAAAATGGTGGTCCGGCTTGAAATGCCCCGCCTTCGCCCGGAAGAAACAGACGATCAGGAAGGTCGTTCCAATTATCACATGGAAGCCGTGGAAGCCGGTCGCCATGTAGAAGGTCGAGGAATAGATGCCGTCCCTGAACTTGAACGCGGCGTGAATGTATTCGAACGCCTGGAAGGACGTGAACATGATGCCGAGGATGATCGTCATGGCAAGGCCGACAAGCATGCCCTTGCGGTCGTTCTCCCGCAGCGCGTGGTGCGCCCAGGTGACGGTGCAGCCCGACAGCAGCAGGATCATCGTGTTCATGAAGGGCACTTCGAAGGCCGGCAGCACGTGCACGCCCTGCGGCGGCCAGACCGGCGGAACAACCTTCGGGAACAGGCTCGAATTGAAGAAGGCCCAGAAGAAGGCGACGAAGAACATCACCTCGGACGCGATGAACAGCGTCATGCCATAGCGCATGCCGAGCTGCACGACCGGCGTATGGTGGCCCTGAAACGTCGCTTCGCGGATCACGTCGCGCCACCAAAGCGCCATCGTGAGAAGAATAACCACCAGGCCCGGCACGAAGGTCCAAGGCCCGAGGTCTTTCAGCACCGGCGCCACATGCGGCCCGAGCATGTCGGGATGCAAGAACAAGACGGTCCCGAAGGTCAGCATGAAGGCGCCAATCGACCCCATCAACGGCCACGGGCTCGGGTCTACGAGATGGTAGTCGTGCTTGACTTCGTCGTGATGCGCTTCAGCGGTCATATTCATCCCCAATTTTACCGACCCTCGGCGTGAAGGCCGGCCCGATTAGTCTAGCTTTCCGGTCGTTCCACTTGTCGTCAACCGGCTCACTTGTCCTGGATTCTTCCGGTCCTTCTCCGGTACCGGATAATAGGTATAAGAGAGCGTGAATGTCGTCACGTCCTTCAGGCTACGATCGTTCTCGATCTCCGGATCGATGAAGAACGTAACCGGCAGATTGGCGCTCTCGCCCGGCTGGAGCGTCTGCTCGTTGATGCAGAAACACTGGACCTTGTCGAAATATTGCGCTGCCTTGTCCGGCGTGATCGTGAAGGTCGCCGACCCCGTCATCGGCCGGTCGCCCTTGTTCTGTGCCTCGAAAAAGGCGACCGCCGGCTCGCCGACACGGGCCTGCATCTCGGGGCGCTGCGGCCGGAAGGTCCATGGCATGCCTTCCACGGAAGCGCCGAACTTCACCCGGAACACGCGGCCCGCCACCTTCTGGACCGGCCCTTCGGCGACCTTCGTCGCGGCACCATATCCCGTGACCCGGCTGACGAGACGGGACAGCGGCGCCGCCGCGTAGGTGCCCGCCACGACGCCGGCGGCGGCCGCAAACACGACGGCCGTCAGGACATACTTGTTCCGGATCGACGTCTTGCGCACGCCTACCCTCCGCCGCCCATGCGAACGATTGCGACGAAATAAATCAAGACGGCGACAGCCGCCAGAATTGCGAACAGCACGAGATTCTTTGCGCGCTGGCGGCGATGCACCTCGCTCCGATAGCGCTTCTCGGCCTTTTCTTTCTCGTCTGCCATGGGTTCGTTTACCGCAATCGTCATCGGACTAAGCCACGATCCCGAACGCATGGTCCGCGATAAGAAGCGCAAACAGTGCAAACAGGTAGAAGATCGAAAACCCGAACATCCGCTTGGCGCTGCGGTCGGTCTCGTCGCGCCGGACCGCGATCGCCGCGGCAACGAAGACGAGTCCCAAGATGAAGGCGACCGTGCCGTAGATCCAACCCGCGATGCCGAGCAGCGCCGGCGCCATGCCGATGGGGATCAGCAAAACGGTATAGATCAGCATCTGCCGCTTGGTTTCCGCCTTGCCGGCGACGACCGGCAGCATCGGCACGCCGGCCGCCTCATAATCGCGGCAACGATAGAGCGACAGCGCCCAGAAATGCGGCGGCGTCCACATGAAGATCAGGAAAAAGAGCGCGATCGACCCGACGCTGACCCCGCCCGTCACAGCCGCCCAGCCGATCATTGGCGGGAAGGCCCCGGCGGCGCCGCCGATCACGATGTTCTGTGGCGTGCGCCGTTTCAGCCAGATCGTGTAAACGAAGACGTAATAGAGAATCGTCACCGCCAGGAGCGTCGCCGCGACCCAGTTTACCGCGACGCCCATCATCATAACGGCGCCGGCGCCGAGAATAACGCCGAAGGAAAGCGCTTCCTCCGGCACGATGCGGCCGCGCGGAAGCGGGCGATCCCGCGTCCGTTCCATGATCGCGTCGATATCCCGGTCGTACCACATGTTGATCGCGCCGGATGCGCCGGCCGCGACCGCGATGCAGAGCACCGCGACCGACGCCAGCAGCCAGTGCAGGTGGCCCGGCGCCGCCAGCATGCCCGCCAGCCCGGTGAAGACCACGAGCGACATGACGCGCGGCTTCATCAGAGCGATATAGTCGCCCAGCTCGCCAACAGGCAATGCCTCGGCGTCCGCGCTTGCAGTCATGCGGTAGGCAGTGTCAGACACGCTTGTGCTCCGCTACGTGCCGCGAAATCACTTGATCTGCGGCAGTTCGTTATAGGTGTGGAACGGCGGCGGCGAGGATTGCGTCCATTCGAGCGTCGTCGCGCCCACGCCCCAGTAATTCGCCTCCACCCGACGGCCGGCCTTCAGCGTATAGATCAGCACGCCGATGAAGAACAGGGTCGACGCGAAGGAGATGAAAGCGCCGATCGAGGCCACGAAGTTCCACCCTGCGAAGGCGTCCGCGTAGTCGACATAACGTCGCGGCATGCCCGCCAGCCCGAGGAAATGCATCGGGAAGAAGGTCAGGTTGACGCCGATGAAGGTCGTCCAGAAATGGAACTTGCCGGCCCACTCAGGATACTGCCGACCGGACATCTTGCCGATCCAGTAGTAGATGCCGGCGAAGATCGAGAACACGGCGCCGAGCGACAGCACGTAGTGGAAGTGCGCCACCACGTAGTAGGTGTCGTGCAGGACGATGTCCGCGCCCGCGTTCGACAGCACGACGCCCGTCACGCCGCCGACCGTGAACAGGAAGATGAAGCCCACGGCGAACAGCATCGGCGTGTCGAAGCGGATCGATCCGCCCCACATCGTCGCGATCCAGCTGAAGATCTTCACGCCGGTCGGCACCGCGATCACCATGGTCGCGGCGACGAAATAGGCGCGCGTATCGACGTTCATGCCGACCGTGTACATGTGGTGCGCCCAGACGATGAAGCCGATGAAGCCGATCGCGACCATCGCATAGGCCATGCCGAGATAGCCGAACACCGGCTTACGCGAGAAGGTCGAGATCACATGGCTGATGATGCCGAAGCCCGGGAGAATCATGATGTAGACTTCCGGGTGCCCGAAGAACCAGAAGAGATGCTGGAACAGCAGCGGGTCGCCGCCGCCTTCGGGCTTGAAGAACACGGTGCCGAAATTCCGGTCGGTCAGCAGCATGGTGATGGCGCCGGCCAGCACCGGCAGCGCCAGCAGCAGCAGGAAGGCCGTGACGAGGATCGACCAGACGAAAAGCGGCATCTTGTGCAGCGTCATGCCCGGCGCACGCATATTGAAGATCGTAGTGATGAAGTTGATCGCGCCGAGGATGGAAGATGCGCCCGCTAAGTGTAGCGAGAATATCGCCATGTCGACCGCTGGTCCTGGCTGCCCGAGATCGCTCGACAAGGGCGGATAGATCGTCCAGCCCGTGCCAGCGCCGCCGCCGACCGGGATGGACAGCAGCAGCAGCGAGAAGGACGGAATGAGCAGCCAGAAGCTGATGTTGTTCATGCGCGGGAAGGCCATATCGGGCGCGCCGATCATCAGCGGCACGATCCAGTTGCCGAACCCGCCGATCAACGCCGGCATCACCACGAAGAACACCATGATCAGGCCGTGGGCCGTGATGAACACGTTCCACAAATGGCCGTCGGGTGTGCCGTCCGCGGTCGTCATGAACTGCACGCCCGGCTCCATGAGCTCCATGCGCATTATGACCGACACGGCGCCGCCGATCAGCCCGGCGACGATCGCGAACACAAGGTACATCGTGCCGATGTCCTTGTGATTGGTGGAAAAGAGATACCGCCTGAAGCCTGTCGGAATGTGATGGTCCTCGTGACCGTGGGCTCCTGCGTGTCCGTTCGCCATGATGTCCGTCCTCGATGAAGTCGTCAGTTGCGGGCGCTGTTTTGGGCAACCGTGGCCGGTTTCGCCACCTCGGCCTTCTTGGCCGGCGCGGCCGGAGTCTCGGCCGGGGAGAAGGTCTGCTTTGCGTATGCGACCCATTTCTGGAAGTCGGCCGGGCTTACCGCCTTGATCATGATCGGCATGTAGGCATGGCCGGCGCCGCAAAGCTCCGAGCAGAAGCCGTAGTAAACGCCGGGCTTGTCGATCTCGACCCAGGTCTCATTCGTGCGGCCGGGAACGTTGTCCAGCTTGATGCCGAGCGGCGCTACGCCCCAGGAATGAATGACGTCGCGTGATGTCATCAGCAGCCGGATCTTCTTGCCGACCGGCAGAACGACCGGGTTATCGGTCGTCATCAGCCGCTTCTGGCCCGGCTTGAGCTTATCGTCCGGGACCAGGTTGGCATCGAAGGTGAAGTTGCCGTTGTCCGGATAGACGTAGCTCCAATACCACTGATTGCCGATGATTTTCAGCGTCATGTCCGCGTTCGGCGTGCTGTCGGCAAAGTACAGCAGCCGGAACGACGGGATGGCGATGCCGATCAGGATCATGATCGGGATCACGGTCCACAGAATCTCGATCAGCGTGTTATGCGTCGTGGTCGACGGCGTCGGGTTCCGCTTCTCGCGAAAGCGCCAGCTGGCATAGAGCAGCAGGGTCAGCACGAAGATCGTGATCACCGTGATGACGACCAGCAAGCCGTCGTGGAAACGAGTGATGAATTCCGCCGTCGGTGAGCCGGGAGTCTGCAGCCACATCTCCCAGTCATGCGGTGCAGCCATCGCAGGCCCGCCCGAAAACACTGCCGTCAACGCCGCGAGCGTTGCGATTCGACTTTTCACGCCTTACTTCCCCCTAGTGCGGCCGGCCGGCTGCCGGCGCGTGAAACTGATAATCCGGGATTTACCCTGAAACCACCCCAAAATAAACCGAAGAGAATGTACAACATCGCCCTCCATGCCTTCGATGGCCAGCGACACTATGTCGCAAAACCGCCGAATCCAAGGGATTTTCGCGATTTCCGGTCCCGATGCAACCGCATCGAGCGCGTGCGAAAACAGGGCCGGCCATTCCCCTCTCGGCGCGACAATCCTCTGGATATCCGACGCTCCGGTTATATCTTGAGACGAGCGGGGTGAGTATAAACCGCAGCCGGCATCGATGTGCAACTCCGGCCCGCCGGCCCGGGGCAACATGGAAAGGCCGCCGATGAGCACACTGGCAACCACGGACAAGATCTTCTTCGAAAGCGCCGGCCTCGACCGCGACCGGGTGACGCGCCTCGTCGGCGAGGCGCTCAGCGGCGTGGATGACGGCGAGCTGTTTCTCGAATATTGCCAGTCGGAAAGCATTTCCTTCGACGACGGCCGGATTCGCAGCGCGAGCTTCGACACCGCGCATGGCTTCGGCCTTCGCGCCATTTCGGGCGACGCCACGGGCTACGCCCATTCCTCCGATCTGTCCGAAGACGCCATCCGCCGCGCGGCGTCCGTGGTCCAAGCGGTCCGCGGGGGCCATGAGGGCACGCTGGCCGCGCCGCCGGCGCCGACCAACCGCAGCCTCTATACCGACGAGAACCCGCTGGGCGAGAACCCGTTCGAGAGCAAGGTCAAGCTGCTGGCGGAAATCGACGCCTATGCGCGCAAGAGGGATCCCCGTGTAAAGCAGGTCATGGCATCGCTCTCCGGCGAGTGGCAGGCGGTGCAGATCCTCAGGCCCGACGGCTACCGGGTCGCCGACGTCCGGCCGCTGGTCCGGCTGAACGTCTCGATCGTCTGCGCGGAAGGCGACCGCATGGAAACCGGCAGCCATGGCGTCGGCGGCCGCATGAGTTATGCGACCTTCATCGATCCGGCCGCCTGGCAGGCCCAGGTGGACGAAGCGCTGCGCCAGGCGCTGGTCAACCTCCAGTCGGTGCCCGCCCCGGCGGGGGAGATGAAGGTGGTGCTCGGCCCGGGCTGGCCC
>CAZPFL010000104.1:0-17015 GCA_964585785.1 uncultured Rhodospirillaceae bacterium | reverse complement strand
TGTATTTCGAGCCGCTGACCGCAGAAGACGTAATCGCGATTGTCCGCACCGAACAGGCGAAGGGCCGGCTGCTCGGCGTGATCGTGCAGTTCGGGGGCCAGACGCCACTCAAGCTGGCGAAACCGCTCGCGGATGCCGGGATCCCCATCCTCGGCACCTCACCCGACGCCATCGACCTGGCGGAAGACCGCAAGCGCTTCCAGAAACTTCTCGTCGATCTGAACCTCAAGCAGCCGGAGAACGGCACTGCGACCTCGCTGGAGGAAGCCGAACAGATCGCCGCCGAGATTGGCTATCCGGTGCTGCTGCGCCCGTCCTATGTGCTCGGCGGCCGCGCGATGGAGCTGGTGCACGACACGGACGGCCTCAAGCGGTACATGCGCACCGCGGTGCAGGTTTCCGGCGACCACCCCGTCCTGGTGGACCACTATCTGCGGGACGCCATCGAGGTGGACGTGGACGCGCTCGGCGACGGTGACACCATCCACGTCGCCGGCATAATGGAACATATCGAAGAGGCCGGCATTCATTCCGGCGACAGCGCCTGCTCGCTGCCGCCTTACTCGCTCGGGCCCGCCGTCATCGAGGAAATCAAGCGCCAGACCGTCGCGCTCGGCCGCGCGCTGAACGTGATCGGGCTAATGAACGTGCAATACGCCGTCAAGGACGGCGAGGTATATCTGATCGAAGTGAACCCGCGCGGCAGCCGCACCGTACCCTTCGTCGCCAAGGCGACCGGGGTTCCGATCGCCAAGATCGCCGCACGCGTCATGGCCGGCGAGAAGCTGTCGGCCTTTCCGCTCGAGATGAAGCCGGTGGGAAAGCACGTCGCGATCAAGGAAGCGGTCTTCCCCTTCGCTCGGTTCCCGGGCGTCGACGTCGTGCTCGGCCCGGAGATGAAGTCGACCGGCGAGGTCATGGGCCTGGACCGCGACTTCGGCCGGGCTTTCGCCAAATCCCAGCTCGCAGGCGGCGTCAAGCTGCCGGTCGCCGGGCAGGTCTTCATCTCGGTGAAGGACCACGACAAGAACGCCATCGCACGTGTCGCCCGCGACATCAGCCGGCTCGGCTTCCGCATCGTCGCCACCCGCGGCACGGCGGCCCATCTCCAGGAGCAGGGCATCGAGGTGCAGGTCGTCAACAAGGTGCGCGAGGGCCAGCCGCATATCGTCGACGCCATGATCAACGGCGACATTCAGCTGGTCTTCAACACGACCGAGGGCATCCAGGCCATCGCCGACAGCTTCAGCCTGCGGCGCACCGCGCTCGTGCATCAGATCCCCTATTACACTACCGTGGCGGGGGCGCGGGCGGCCGTGCAGGCGATTTGTGCACTGCAAAACGGCTCCCTTGATGTTGCCCCGCTGCAATCTTATTTTATGGGGCTGTAAAAGAGTACTTTCCGTCACTTCCGGACTGGCTAGGCGCGGCCCTAGGAGGATAGGGCCCACGGTTCGTTTTTTCCCACATTTGGGTGGCTGACATGGACAAGATTCCAATCACAGCCGCGGGGGCATCCCGGCTGAAGGAAGAACTGAAGACCTTGAAGACGGTCGAGCGTCCCGCGGTGATCAAAGCGATCGCGGCCGCGCGCGAGCACGGTGACCTGTCGGAGAACGCGGAATACCATGCCGCGCGCGAGCATCAGAGCTTCATCGAAGGGCGTATCCTCGAGCTAGAGGACCAGGTCAGCCGCATCGACGTGATCGATGTGAAGGCGCTGAAAGGCAAGGAAATCATGTTCGGCGCGACGGTCACCGTGGCGGACGAGGAAACCGACGTGGAAAAGACCTACCAGATCGTCGGCGAGTATGAGGCCGATCCGTCTGATGGCCGGATTTCCGTCACATCGCCGATCGCGCGCGCGCTGATCGGCCGCAAGGTGGGGGATAGCGTCGAGGTCACCACGCCCGGCGGGCAGAAGGACTACGAGATCGTCAAAGTCCGCTACAAATAGTCCCGGCGGACGCCGCCCGCGTGCTCATTCTGCCTTGTCATCCAGCATCCCTTCGTCGATCGGGACTCCGACATCATGTTTCGAAACCCTGATCGCCAAAGCGGATTTCACGTGGCTGACATTGGGTGCCGCCGTGAGCTTGGACGTCAGGAACTTGTTGTAGCTGTCCCAGTCGGTGGCCACGATTCGCAGCAGAAAATCGGTCTCGCCGGCCAGCATGTAGCACTCACGCACCTGCGGCCATTGCGCCACCAGCGTCTCGAAGGCCACGAGGTCGGATTCCGCCTGGCTCGTCAGGCCGACCTGTGCAAAAACGGTCACGCCGTAGCCAAGCGCTTCTTCGTTGAGGTCCGCATGGTAGCCGCGGATGAAGCCGGCATCCTCCAGAGCCCGCACACGCCTGAGACAGGGGGGCGCGGAAATGCCGGCATTCTTCGCTAGTTCTACGTTCGTAATACGGCCATCGGCCTGCAGGTCCCGCAAGATACGCAGGTCAATCCTGTCGAGTTTCACTCGCCGCATTGTCAGTGGGTCCCCGTGGAGCGTTTTGCGTAATAATATTACAAGACATAGAGACGCGAAATATTATTTCAATTTCCGTCTCCGGCCGGCCGGGTGGTGTGACCCCGGAGGGTATGGCCCCGGATGGCGTGACCGATGACCGACAGCGCCACGACATGGGTGATCACCGACGGCAAGCTCGGGATGGTCAATCAGGCCATGGGGCTCGCCGAAGCGGTCGGCTTCACCACCGTCGCGAAGACGATTCGTCCGGGGGCGCCCTGGAAATGGCTCCCGGCGGGGCTCTGGCCCGCCGGCGCGTCGGGCATCGGTCCCGGCAGCGACCCCGTCGACGGCGCGCCGCCGGACCTGCTGATAAGTTGCGGCCGGCATGCGGTCGGCCCCGCGCTCTGGCTGAAGCGGCATCACCGGGGCCGCCCTTTCGTCGTGCATGTGCAGCACCCGCGAATTGATCCGGCGCGCTTCGACCTCGTCATTGCGCCGGCCCATGACAGCCTGAAAGGACCCAACGTCCTTCAGATAACCGGGTCCCTGCATGGCGTTACCCGCGCCAAGCTGGCGGCGGCGGCGGCGCGCTTTGGCCCGGCCTACCGAGACGTCAAGCGACCGCTGATCGCGGTCCTGATCGGCGGCAGCAACAGCGTCTATACCCTTACCGAGACGACCGCCGACTGGATCATCGCCGGCCTCAAGCGGCTGGCGGAAGAACACGGTGCCGGCCTCCTGATCACGCTGTCGCGGCGGACGGACGCGGCGGTCGAAACGCGTCTCCGCGCGGCGCTCGCCGATGTCGCGGCAGAAATCTGGAACGGCGCCGGCGAGAACCCCTATCTCGGCTACCTTGCCCTGGCGGATGCCGTCGTTGTGACCTGTGATTCGGTTAACATGATCTCCGAAGCCTGCGCGACGGGAAAGCCCGTCTATATCGCCGACCTCCCCGGGCGCGGCAGCAGCAAGTTCGCCGATTTCCACGGTCAGCTTATCGAGGCCGGGATCGCGCGACAGTTCGAGGGGCGTCTGGAAAATTGGTCCTACGAGCCGCTCGACGACACCGCCCGCGCCGCCGCCGAGATACGCCGCCGGATGGGGCTGGATGGCTGAGGCCGGGGCACGCCACGTCATTGCCGCATTGCCGTATGGGTCGCCTTTCCGTATATGATCTCTGCCGGCAACCGCAGGAAGTTACGGAATCCGATGCTTGACCTCGACGCCCTCCGTGGCGCGGCGCTGCAGCGCGAGCCTTTCGATCACCTGATCGTACCGCGCTTCATTACCGCCGAGTCCCTGGCGGCTATCGGCCGAGACTTTCCGGCGAAAGTCGGACCGGGCAGCTACCCGCTATCGGCGCTACGGGTGGGGCCTGCTTTTCAACAGCTATGCGAGGCGGTTCAAGGGGACGCCATGAGCGCGGCGCTCGGGGAAAAATTCGACCTTCCGCTGACCGACTACCCGACCATGATCACCGTCCGGGGCCAATGCCGGCCGACCGACGGCAAGATCCACATCGACTCCTCGGGCAAGCTCGTCACCGTGCTGCTCTATATCAACGATGGATGGGCCGAGCCGGGCGGGCGGCTTCGGCTCCTGCGCTCGCCCGACGATATCGAGAATTTCGCGGTCGAGGTGCCGCCCGAGGCGGGCACCATGCTGGCTTTCCGGTGCAGCGAGAACGCCTGGCACGGACACAAGCCGTTCGAAGGACAGCGCCGGACGCTGCAGCTCAACTGGGTGCGCGACACGGCCTATCTGCGCAAGGAACAGTTCCGCCATCGCGTCTCCGCTTTCTTCAAGAAGGCGAGCTTCGGATGAGCATTGCGATCGAGACCTTCAGCAACGTCACCGGCGGCGTTAGCTTCTTCAAGGCCGTCGGCCATCCGATGGCCGCGGCGCGCGCGCGGGAGCTGATCGCCGACGTTGCCGCCGCCGGTCCCGTCGCGATTTACGACCCACACGGCATGGCCGATGCCTTTGCGGCGCTGCACGACTGCTCCGCGCTGCCCATCGCAGACACCTTCGTTCAGGATATCGTCAAGATCGGCAAGCCCGTACTCGGCCATTCCGCGGCGCCGATCACGGATCTTGCGGCGACGGGCGCGAAGGCGTTGTTCATCATGGCCTTCGATTCTGAGCGCCTGGAACATCATATCCGCCATCTGCTCCCCGCGGGCATGCGGGTATTCAGCCTTGACGCGATGCGGCTCGACGACGTCATGCTGACGAACCGGCGGCGTTATCTGGACCCGCTGAACTTCGCGACCAACTTCGCCTTCTTTCGCGATGGCGCGGGCCGGCATACGCGCCTGGTGACCGCGAACTACTGGGCAGGATACGGCGCGCAGAACACGGCGATCTGGTTCTCCTTGATGGGCGAAGACGGGCACGAGCTCGCCCACTGGCAGGAGCCGCTGACGCCAAGCATCGGCTCCATTGTCGTCGACAGCGCCGAGGTTCGGCGGCGCTTTGGCCTCGGCGAATTCACCGGGCAGCTCTTTCTCCACGCCGTCAACGTGGCCGGGCACGATATCGTTAAATACGCGCTCGACACCTATGGCGACGAGGCGACCGAGCTGTCCTGTACCCACGACGCAAATGCGTGGCCGTCGAATCTCTATGGCGGGTTACCCGCGCCCGACGCCGACGAACAGGTGATCCTCTGGGTGCAGAACAGCCACCCCTGTCCGATCCCCGGCGGCGCCGTCGGCCTCAACCGGATGGGCAGCAGCGAGTCCGCCTGGCTCGACCGCGAGATCGCGCCTTTCGGGACCTACGCGCTCGACGTGGCGAGCCTGCTTCCCGACCTCGCCTGGCCCGAGCAGATCGAGATCGAGGCCGGAAAGCATTTCGTCCGGCCGCGCTACGAGGTGATCCGCCGCAACGGACGCCGGCGCATCGCGCATGCGAATGTGGAGCGCGCCGATCTCAAGCCGGACCCGCAGATCCCGGAGCTGGGCAATCTGCTCGGCAAGTCCTACATCCTGCCGGCGCCGATCCTGCCGGTCGCGCGCTTCCGCAGCATTGCGCTGCCGACGCCGATGTCGACGGCGCAGCGCACGCTTCCGCTCGCGGCCATCGCCTATGACAGCGCGGGCAAAGAAGTCGCCCGGCATCGTTTCGGCTGCTTGCCGCGGGATCACGCGCAGACGCTGGATGCCGACGCGCTCCTGAACGGCAAAGCCGAAAGCGGCCTGGCCGGCGGCTATGGCCACATGGAGCTGGTCTACGATTTCGCCGAGGGCGGCGAGGCGGACGGCTGGCTGCACGGGCTGTTCCGCTACGAGGACCGAGTCTCGGGCCACACGGCGGAGACCAGCTTCGGCGCACACGTGTTCAACACGGTGCTCACTTACCGGAGCGAACCGCAATCCTATTCCGGTGCGGCGCCGGGCCTCAGCACGCGGCTCTTCCTGCGTCTCGGTCCCGCGCCGCTCGAAACCCTCTGCCATCTCATCTATCCTGCGTCCACGCCCTGGCACGCGCACAGCGACACGCACCTTCTGCTGCATGACGGCGACGGCAAGGAGATCGCCGCGCGGACGGTCGCCATTCCCTGCGGCGGGTCGTTACACTTCCGCTATACGGAGACCTTCGACGCCAGCGAGCGGGCGCGCGCGGGCGCCGGCGCCTACGTCATCATTCGCGACCTGACCTGCCGGCTCTTCGGCTACCACGGGCTGCTCAACGGTGCGGCGAGCTTCAGCCTCGATCACATGTTCGGGTTCTGATGGATTGGGACAAGTTACGCGTCTTCCATGCGGTGGCGGAAGCCGGCAGCTTTACGCATGCGGGCGAGCTGCTGAATCTGAGCCAGTCCGCCGTCAGCCGCCAGATCAGCGCGCTTGAGGAAAGCCTCGATACGACGTTGTTCCATCGTCATGCGCGCGGCCTGATTCTGACCGAGCAGGGCGAGATGCTCTACCAAACCACGCACGAGGTCTACCACAAGCTCGCCATGGCCGAGGCGCAGCTTTCCGAGAGCAAGGAGCGGCCGTCCGGCCCACTCAAGATCACCACGACGATCGGCCTCGGCTCGCTTTGGCTGACGTCGCGCATCAAGGAGTTCATCGAGCTCTATCCGGAAGTCGACGTCACCTTGATCCTGACCGACACCGAGCTCGACCTCAGTATGCGCGAAGCCGATATCGCGGTGCGGCTGCAGTCGCCGCGGCAGCCCGACCTTATCCAGCGGCCGCTGCTGACCGTGCATACGCATGTCTACGGCGCCGAGGAATACCTCGAGCGCTACGGCGTGCCGGAGCGGCCGGAGGATCTCGACAACCATCGTCTGCTGGTCTACGGGCAGGAATGGCCCGCCCCCGTTCCCGAGGTCAACTGGATCCTCAATCTCGGCGCCCGTCCGGACAGCCGCCGCCGGCCCGTGCTCAAGGTCAACAACATCTACGGCATCTACCGGGCCTGCCGCAGCGGCCTCGGCCTCGCCGGGCTTCCGGACTATGCCATCCCGGACGGGACCAACCTGCGGCGCGTGCTGCCGGATATCAACGGCCCCTCGTTTCGCGCCTATTTCGTCTATCCGGAAGAGTTGCGGCATTCGAAGCGTATCGGCGTGTTCCGCGACTTCCTGCTGCGCAAGGTCGCCGAGCACAATTTCTGAGCCACCCCCTCGGGGCCGCGTTGGATACCCCCAAATACCGCGGTTCGGCGTCGCCGCAAAGGCATGCACAATCCACATGACTGAGATGAAGTTTTAGTCATAGTCATGCGTGGAGCGAGCGGCTATTGATAAAAACAGATTGTTGCAATGCCGCGACAGATCTACCGGTCTCCCGCACTGCGGCATGTCCGCATCAGGGAGACCTGGGCTTAGACGTCTCCCAGACGTGAAGCCTCCCTGTTTTACTTAGCCGGGCCTTCGTGGCCCGGCTTTTCTTTTGCACAAACCGATCGGGCCAGGAGCGCGGCGGACGGCCTAGCGGAACAAGCGGTCGCCCAGGGTCTTTTCCATCCCGGTATAGAGCTGCGCCACGTATTCCCCGTAGCCGTTATAGATCTGCGTCGGGATACGCTCGGACGTGCCCAGCAGCTTTTCCGTCGCCTGGCTCCACCGAGGATGCGGCACCTTGGGGTTCACGTTCGCCCAGAACCCGTATTCGTTCCGCTGCAGCTTCTCCCAGAAGCTGACCGGCTGTTTGTCGGTGAAGGTGAAGCGCACGATGGATTTGATCGACTTGAAGCCGTACTTCCACGGCACCGCGAGACGAAGCGGCGCGCCGTCCTGGCGCGGGATCGGCTTGCCGTAGAGCCCGGTCGCCAGGAAGGCGAGATCGTTGGTCGCCTCCGCGAGCGTAAGCCCTTCCGTATAGGGCCACGGATACCAAAACTCCTTCAGCCCCGGCATGACCTTCTTGTCGGCCAGGGTTTCCATCTTGACATACTTTGCCGAAGACAGCGGGCGGGCGAGATCGACCAGGGCCTTGAAGGCAAATCCGCTCCATGGCACGGCCATCGCCCAGGTCTCGACGCAGCGATGGCGATAGAGTCTTTCCTCGAGCGGCATCTTCTTGAGCAGCGTGTCGATATCGACCGACATCTCCTTCTCGACCATGCCGTCGAAGCGCACGGTCCAGGGCCGGATCTTGAGCGCCTGCGCTGCGTCCTTGATGTCCTTCTGACTGCCGAACTCGTAGTAATTGTTGTAGCTCGTCACGAGGTCTTCTTTGGTGAGGGCGCGATCGAGCTTGTATTTCGGGTCCCGCTTGACCGGGTATAGGCCGGCCGATGGGTCGGCCGCGGGCGTGTCGGCGCGGGCGCGACCCGGCAGGCCGCCGCCCGCGACGAGAAGCGTGCCGAGCCCCATCGCCTTTACCAGCTGGCGGCGCTGCAGAAAGACGCTTTCGTCGGTCGCCCGGGACTCGGGCAGCGCCCAGCCCTTCTTCACTCTCAGCAGCATTGCGAATACTCCGTTTGCTTTTTTCTACAGGTATTTTCGGTCCCCTGCGGCGTCAAACCAAATGACGCTTATGTGAGGGGCGGTTACCGGCGAGCAGACGGAGAAGGAAGCGCGGCGGCGCCGATCGGCCGGCGACAATCGCCGGCAGGTCGATCGGCCGCCGCCACGGCTATTTCACGAGCATACTGCGGAGCATCCAGGCGTTCTTCTCATGGATCTGCATGCGCTGCGTCAGCAGGTCCGCGGTCGGCTCGTCATTCGCCCGGTCGACGGCCGGAAAGATCGACCGCGCCGTCCGGACCACGGCTTCCTGTCCTTTGACCAGGTTCTCGATCATCGCTTCCGCGGCCGGCACACGGTCCTCCTCCTCGATCGAGGAAAGCTTGGAAAAGGCCGCATAGCTGCCGGGCGCCGGCTCCCCGAGCGCGCGGATCCGTTCGGCGATAGTGTCGACCGCCGTTGCCAGCTCCGTGTACTGCTGCTCGAACATCAGGTGCAGCGTGTTGAACATCGGCCCCTCGACGTTCCAATGGTAATTGTGGGTCTTGAGGTAGAGCGTGTAGCTGTCCGCCAGTAAACGGGATAGACCCGCCGTGATCTCTTCCCGATCCTTCTGGTTGATCCCGATATTGATATCCATCGCGCAACTCCTTCATAATGATAATTAGAATTATTCTATTTTTGAGGAAAATATAGCCCCGGCGGCGGCGAAAACAAGATCATATCGCCTGATGAGCGTCCGGTTTTGGCGGTTCGGGGAGCCGCGCCGTCAGCTGTTGAAGTGGACTTCGACCTTGCCGAGCTTGCCGAAATCCGCCGTTACCGTGCTGCCGACGGGCGCCGGGATCGGCCCGGTCGCCGCGCCCGAGGTAATCCACTGGCCGGCCTTGAGCTCATGGCCCCGCTTGGCGAGATGATTGGCCAGCCAGGCCAATGAATTCAACGGATTTCCCAGGACATTGGCGCCGCTGCTGGCGGCGACTTCCTGGCCATCGACCAGATGACGGACACGGCAATCCGCCAGATCCAGGCTGCGCCAGTTGGCGACCGCCGGACCGTAGACGAAGCTGAAATTCCCGGCATGGTCGGCGACGACGCCGCGGACGCCGAGCTTCGGCCGGTTGGCGATGCGCAGGCCGACGACCTCGATCGCCGGATGCAGGGATTCGACGGCCGCCTCGACCACCTTCCCCACATAGGGCGCGCCCTCGGCGGGGATGTCCTTGCCGAGGCGAAACGCGAATTCGCACTCGAAGCCGCCGACCGTTTCGCTCGATCCCTCGATCGTCTGCGGAGCGGCGATGATGTGCGGCGCGAACAGCGGGCCTGCGGCCGGCTCCGTCGCACCCGCCCGCTCCATCGCCTCGTCGTTGGTCAGGGCGACCTTCCAGCCGGCAAGTTTCAGGCCGATGCCCTTGAGGATCTCATCCTGGATCGCATAGGCGTCGGCCAGGGTTTGCGGCTCCGCGTCGGAGGGCAGCGCCTCCATCTTCTGACCGTCGCGCCGTGCCGTAATCAGGAGCTGCGCCGCTTTTTTTACATCGACCATGTTTTTCGTTCCTCCGACGACGGTCAAGATTTCCGGGACGGATCCGACTGCCCATCATGATGCGCCATGATCCGGATTCGCTCAACTGGACCGGCCGCAGGAAGGCCGGCCCCGCCGACAGCCCGCGGTGGGACGCTATGCGGCCGCTTCCTTGCGCTGGGTGACGATCTGGTCGGCGTCGCGCCCCGTCAATTCGGCAAGGTGGTCGAATTGCCATTCGAAGGTGCCGACGCCGACCGTCAAGGAACGAAGGTCGACGATCAGGTCATGCAGCTCGGATTGCGGCATATTGGCCTTCACCTCGTCCCAGCCGTTCCAGCCGCGTTTCGTGTCGAAGCCGAGGATCTGTCCACGGCGCTTCGTGATCACGCTCTGGGCCTGGCCGGTGTATTCGCTCGGAATCGAAATCGTGACGAGGGCGATCGGCTCCAGCAGCACCGGATTACACTGCGGCAAAGCCTCTTTCATCGCGAGGATGCCGGCGCGGCGAAACGCCATGTCGGATGAATCGACGGAATGGTATTGGCCGTCGTACAGCGTCACCGACAGATCGATCACCGGGAAACCGAGCGGCCCTTCCTTGCAATACTCCTTCACCCCGTGCTCAACCGCCGGAATATACTGGCGCGGCACGACCCCGCCGCTGATCTGGTCGATGAACTCGAAGCCCTTGCCGCGCGGCAGCGGCTTGATCTCGATATGCACGTCGCCGAACTCGCCATGTCCGCCGGACTGCTTCTTGTGGCGCGCATGCTGCTGGATCGACTTGCGGATCGTCTCTTTGTAGGGAACCTGGGGACGCGACGTCTTGACCGCGACATTGTAGCGGTTCTTCAGCTTGTCGCCGGCCACCTGCAGGTGAATGTCGCCTTGGCCCCAAAGCACGAGCTGGTGGGTGTCCTCGTTGTGCTCGGCCGATATCGATGGGTCTTCTTCCATCAGACGGGCGATGCCGCTCGACAGCTTGACCTCGTCCTCGCGGCGCTCGGCCTTGATGGCCATCGAATAGACCGGCGGGAGCGGCGTAAACCACGATAAGGCATCCGGAAGCACGCCGGACGGATTCAGCACATCCCCCGTCTTGATCGCTTCCAGCCGCCCGAGCCCGACAACGTCGCCGGCGCTCGCCTTGGATATCTTGTTGAGCGTGTGCCCGACGAGCTGCGACAGGCCGCTGACGCGGTGATCGCCGAAGGTGGCGCCGTCGGTGACCGTGCCCCGCCACACACGCGCAACGGAGAGCTTCCCGGTGTGCGGCATGTGATAGGTCTTGAACACCTGGACCAGCGGATCGCCTTCGGCGCCGCCCAGGCGTTCGAGCGTCTTTTCCGGTCCCGGCGCTTCGTGCCGCAACGCCTTGAGCAGCCGCAGCACGCCGTGGTTCTGTTCCGCCGCGCCGAGGAAAACCGGGACGATGCGGTCGGCCTGCAACTCTCGGGTCAGATAGCTGTAGATCTCGTCCTTCGGCGGCACGACCTCTTCGAGCAGCTCTTCGAGCAGCTTGTCATCGAAATCGGAGAGGGTCTCCAACAACTCCTGCCGCGCCTCGACGCTGCGGCCCTGCGCCGTGTCCGGCAGCTCGATAAGCGCCGACGGATTGCCCGGCTGGTACTTGTAGGCGCGCTCGGACACCAAGTCGACATAGCCGGTGATCGTCTCGCCGTCGCGGATCGGCACATGGCGGAGCGCCAGCGGACGATCGGATATCGTCTGAATCGATTCCAGCAGCTCGCGCACACGGTCATTCGCATGGTCCATCTTGTTGATGAACAGCATGTGCGGAATTTCGTGCTGGTCGAGGAAATGAAGCAGCGGGGACAGCGTCAGGGCCCGGCTCGCCTCGGGCTCACAGACCACGATCGCGACATCGGCGACCATCAGGGCCGCATAGGTATCGTGCGCGAATTCAATCGATCCCGGGCAATCGAGAAAGTGCCACTGCTCGCCAAGAAATTCGGCGGTGGCGACCGAAACCTCGGTACTCATCTGGCGCGCCCGCGCTTCCGCCGAGGCGTCGCCCACCGTGTTGCCTTCTTTGACGGTTCCCTTGCGTTGCGTTGCGCCACACGCAAAGAGCAGTGATTCCAGGAGAGTAGTCTTGCCGCTCAAATAGGGACCAACGATTGCAGCGCATCGCGGTGCAGATGGATTGCGCCCCGACATTTGGAACCTCCTTCCCGGGTTTTCTCGGTTTGCCTACACCTGACCAGTGTAGGTCGTTTCCTCCGATACCCAAACATGGTTCCAAGCCCGACGACGCGTGGCAAGTAAAAAGGGGATTTACCGGTCCGACCGGCCTTCTTTGTACGGTTTCAGGGCGGCATACAGCGTATCGTTAACCGGCGTGGGAACGCCGCACTGGCGGCCCAGCCGGGCGACCGCGCCCGACAGATAGTCCAGCTCCATGCGCCTGCCGCCGTTGAGATCGTGCAGCATGGACGCGACCATTTCCGGCGGCCAGCCGTCGAGCACCGCCATCTGCCGTTCCACGGCGTCATCCGGCAAGGCCACGCCGCGGGCGCGGCCGACCGCCGCCGCCTCGGCGATCGCGTTATAAAGAAGCATGCGGGTATCCGGGTCCGCCCGGAGTGACCCGACCGGCATCCGCGTCACCGTGGTGACGCCGCTGAGGCCGACCAGGACGATGAACTTCATCCAGATTTCCGTCATCACCGCGGACGAAAAGACGGCGTCGATACCGGCGTCCTTGCAGGCCTTTTCGAATACCTGGCCACGTTTCGAGCGGCTGCCGTCCAGCTCGCCGAAGATCATCCGTGCGAAATGCCCCGTCTGGCGGATCAAGCCTGGCTCCGCCACCACGGCGGCGATGTAGACGGTGCCGCCCATGACATGTTGCGGCCCCAGGATGCGGCCGAGAATGTCCTCGGTCTCCACGCCGTTCTGCAGCGCCAGCACGGTCGTGTCCGGCCCCACCATCGGCCGGCAGGCCTGCCCGACGGATTCCGTATCGAACAGCTTGACCGCGAACATGAGGTAATCGACCGGCCCGACGGAGGCCGGATCATCGGTTACCTGGGCCGGATGGATCGTCGCGTCGCCGTTCGGGCTCTCGATCCTGAGGCCCGATTTACGGATGGCCTCGAGATGGCGGCCGCGTGCGATAAAGGTGACATCCTGGCCGGCGGCGGCCAGCCGCGCGCCAAAATAGCCGCCGACCGCGCCCGCGCCGAAGACCGCGATCCGCATCGGGAACTGCCGCGCCGCTCAGCGAAGCGCCGCGCAGGCGCGCTGGATGCGGGAGCAGGCGTCCTCGAGCGTCTCGGTAGCGGCGGCGTAGGAGATGCGGAAATAGGGCGACAGGCCAAACGCCTCGCCCTGGACCACGGCCACGCCTTCGGCCTCTAACAGATAGGTCACGAAATCTTCGTCGGTCTTGATCACCTTGCCGTCCGGCGTCGTCTTGCCGATGCAGCCGGTGCAGGACGGATAGACGTAGAACGCGCCCGGCGGCGTCGCGCATTTGATGCCGGTGGCCTGGTTCAGCATGGACACGACGAGATCGCGCCGTTCCTTGAAGACCTTGACGTTCTGCGGAATGAAGCTCTTGTCGCCGTCGAGCGCCGCCGCCGCCGCCCACTGGCTGATCGTCGAGGTGCTGCTGCAGTTCTGCGACTGCACCATGTTGATGCCCTTGATCAGCTCCTTCGGCCCGCCGGCGAAACCGACGCGCCAACCGGTCATGCAATAGGCCTTCGACACGCCATTCATGGTGAGCGTGCGGCTCTTCAGCCCCGGCTCGACCTGGGCGATGCTGTAGAACTTGAAATCGTCGTAGATGATGTGCTCGTAGATGTCGTCGGCGAACACCCAGACTTGCGGGTGACGCATCAGCACGGCCGCGAGCGCCTTCAACTCGTCGTAGCTGTAGGCCGCGCCGGTCGGGTTGCTCGGCGAATTGAGGATCAGCCACTTGGTCTTGGGCGTGATCGCGGCTTCCAGCTGCGCGGCCGTCATCTTGAAGTCGGACGCTTCCGTCGCCTCGACGACCACCGGCACGCCTTCGGCCAGAACCGCGATATCGGTGTAACTGACCCAGTAGGGCGCTGGCACGATGACCTCGTCGCCCGGATCGAGCGTCGCCATCATGGCGTTGAAAATGAGCTGCTTGCCGCCGACGCCGACGGAGATCTCGTCCGGTGTGTAGTCTAGGCCGTTCTCGCGCTTGAACTTGCGGCAGGCCGCCTCGCGCAGCTCGAACAAGCCGGCCGGCGGCGCGTATTTCGTCTTGCCTTCCGCCATGGCGCGGATCGCCGCGTCTTTGATGAACTGCGGCGTATCGAAATCGGGCTCCCCCGCGCCGAGGCCGATGACGTTCATGCCGGCGCGCTGCATATCCTGCGCTTTCGCGGTGACGGCCATGGTTGGGGATGGCTTGATGCGGCCGAGCCGGACAGCAAGGACGGACATTTTTAACCCTCGTCGCAAAGACCGAAAATCGGTGGGAAGGGTCGGAACCCTACGCCCAACTTTCCGGGGTTTCAATAGCCAAGCCGACCCTCTTCCGCGCCTGCCGGCGGCCTCCCGGCGCCCCGACTTGACGCCGGCCGGCGGTCCTTCCTAGGGTCGAGGGACAGGCTGAAAACACGCAAGGAGACGCCGGAATGGGAAAGGCCCTGACGGAGGAACAGATCCGCGCCTATCAGGAAGACGGCTTTCATTTCCCGGTCCGCGTGATGTCGCCGGAGGAGGCGCTCGGCTATCGCGCAAAGCTCGAGGCCTTCGAAGCGGAAAACGCCGGCGGCCGCAAGGGCGCACGCATGCAGAAGCTCTACCTGCTTCTCGCCTGGATGAACGACCTCGTCCGCAACCCGCAGATTCTCGACGCGGTCGAGGACGTGCTAGGATCGGATATCCTGTGCTGGCAGAGCAGCTTCTTCATCAAGGAGCCGGGCACCAAGGGCTACGTCAGCTGGCATCAGGACGCGACCTACTGGGGCCTCAGCACGCCCGACGTCTGCACGGCCTGGCTGGCGCTCACCCCGGCGACGATCGAGAGCGGGGCGATGAAAGTCGCGCCCGGCACGCACAAGCTGCCGCAGATGGCGCACGAGGACACCTTCAACCCCGACAACCTACTCACCCGCGGGCAGGAGCTGAAGGCGGATATCGATATCGACAGCGCCGTCGACATGGTGCTCGCGCCGGGCGAGATCTCGCTGCATCACATCATGCTGGCGCACGCGTCCGAGCCGAACCGCTCGGCGGACCGCCGGCTGGGCCTCGCCATCCGCTACATCGCGCCGCATGTGCGCCAGACGACGGGCGTGCCCGACAGCGCCATGCTGGTGCGGGGCAAAGACCGATACGGCAATTTCGAGATGGAGCGGCCGCCTATCTCTGACATGCATCCCGATGCCGTCGCGCTGCACACCCGGATCACCGAAACGCGCCAGGGCTTCATCTACCGCGGCACGGACAAGGGCGCCCATCGGTAAGGCCCGGCGGCGGCGCTCGCCCACACTTTGCCGCATTCTTCGATGCCGGATCGAGGGCCCGGCAAACCGGAATCTGGCCGATTCCTTCAATTTTAGAGGCAAATTTACAATCAGTTGCCCTGCCACAATTCCTTGGCCTGCGGGTGCAGATCGCCGCAATTTATCTCAACTTCGCCTAAAACTGTCCAAAACCCAGCCTAAAACCCGCTGTTTCCTTTCACTTGTCCGGAAAGCCAACCGGACGAGCGCAACAGGAGACAGGGAAGATGCGCATCACAGGCAGCAATCGACTCGCCGTGCCTGAACGGCATTGGATCGAATACCCCGCCAATCGGCTGGCGCGTAAGCTCTCGCTTCTCTTCATCATCGTCTTGCTCTTCATCGGCGGCGGCATCGCCTCGCTGGCGGCGCATGCCGCGCCCGCGGTCGCGCCATCGCAGAAGGAGGACCCCGAAAGCGGGCTCTTCCTGCGCGGCCCGGACGGCACACTGCTCGACACGCCCGCGCCCACGGTCAACGCCGCGGTCCAGATCGACGTCACCGGCGTGATCGCCCGGGTCAAGGTGGCGCAGACCTTCAAGAACCCAGACGCGCGCTGGGTTGAGGGCGTCTACGTCTTCCCGCTGTCGCGCAGCAGCGCGGTCGATCACATGATCATGCGGATCGGCGACCGCGTTATCGAAGGCAAGATCCAGGAGCGCCAGGCCGCCAAGCGGCAATACGAAGCGGCCAAGCGCAGCGGCCGCAAGGCCGGGCTGGTCGAGCAGGAGCGGCCGAACATCTTCACCGCCTCCGTCGCCAACATTCCGCCGCACGGGACCATCGCCATCGAGATTTCCTATCAGCAGCCGGTCGATGTCGCCGACGGCCTCTATTCCCTCCGCTTCCCGATGGTCGTCAACCCGCGCTACATCCCGAAAGGCCCACAAATCGCCGGCGTTGGCGGCACCGGCTGGGCCGCCAACACGGTCGGCGTGCCGGATGCGGAGCGCATCACCCCGCCGATGCGCGACCCCGCGATCGGCAAGGATAATCCGGTCCAGATTACCGTCGACCTGAAACCCGGCATGCCGGTGACGGTGCTGCGCAGCCTCTACCATCCGGTGACGATCACCGACGCCCCCGGCAACGACTACCACATAGCCCTCGCCAAGGGGCCGGTGCCGGCGGATCGCGACTTCGTCCTCGAGTGGCAGCCCCATCCCGGCGCCGTGCCGAAGGCGGCCCTGTTCCAGGAGCAGCATGACGGCGCGAGCTACCTCCTCGCCATGGTCGTGCCGCCGCTCCGCGCCGAGAGCCGGGAAATGACGCGGCTTCCGCGTGAGGCGATCTTCATCATCGATACCTCGGGCTCCATGCACGGACAGTCCATCACGCAGGCCAAGCAAGCACTGCGCCTCGCCGTCGATCGCCTGAAGCCCGACGATCGTTTCAACATCATCGGATTCGCGAGCCGGCCGACGGCGCTGTTCACGGTGCCCCGCCTCGCCGATCCGCAGGCGCTCGCCGCCGCCCGCCGCTTCATCGACGGCCTGCGGGCCGACGGCGGGACCGAGATGCGCGCCGCCCTCGACCTCGCGCTCGACGGCCGGGTCGACACCGGACGCCTGCGCCAGATCGTGC
>CAZPFL010000103.1:0-17232 GCA_964585785.1 uncultured Rhodospirillaceae bacterium | reverse complement strand
GGCGTAGCGCTCGCAGCTCCAGTCGAAGTCGCTGTACTTGTAGTCGATGCCGTATTTGCGGCCGACCGCCTCGAGCACGCGCAGGCCCTCGGGCACGACCTCATTGCCGATGCCGTCGCCCGGCACGTTCGCGATACGGAAAGTGGCAGTATTCTCGCTCATCTTGGGCTCCCTTATACCGACGGCGAGAGCCTAGCGGCCAGCCGCGGGAAAGGCAAAGCCCGGATGACGCGCGCCCGCTCTGCGTCAGAGGCGGCGCAAGATCTCGGCGGCGAGGTGACGCACCTCGGCGGCGGCCACGCTGTGCGGCTTGGTCTCGATCACGGTCCGGCCGGCGCCGATGCTCTCCGCGAAGGCGACCCGGTTGCCGAGCACGGATTTCGCGACCCGCACCTTGTACTCGCCGAGCCGCGTGATCATGGTGGCCGTGAGCAGCGCCCGCGGCGGCACCCGATTGAGCACCAGCAGCACCGGCTTCTTCTCCGCCGCCGCGACCTCGAGGGTCGGCATGGTGGCCCAGAAATCGAGCGGCGTCGGCTGCACCGGCGCGACCACGAGGCTCGCCGCCCGGATCACCGCGTTTGCCGAGGTCGTGCCGTGCGGCGGCATGTCGACGACGACATAGTCATTCGAGCGCGCCAGGGCCTGCGCTTCCGCCAGGGCACGGATGCCCATCGCGCGGCTGAAGGTAAGGCCGGTATTTTCCGCGCCGAGAAAGTGCTCGCGCGCTTCGTACCAGACGCTCAGGCTGCCCTGCGGATCGACGTCCAGAATGGCAACCTTGCGGCCGCGCTTTTGCGCCCAGGCGACCGCGAGATGCGCCGCCACCGTGGTCTTGCCCGCGCCGCCCTTCTGCTGCGCGACATTGATGATTTTCCCCGCCATCGGCTCCCCCCGATCTGCGTTTCGCCATTGTGCAGTGCAGCGAAGATTAGCGCAATCCCCAAGCTGTGGAGTTGCCTTGCATCAGCCTGCACGCCCATGTAAGGCACTGCAATGGTAAAGATTTCGCCAATATCCGAGGAATCAATTGCGGAAGCCGCCGAAGCGCTGCGCGCGGGCGCGCTGATCGCCTTCCCGACGGAGACGGTTTACGGCCTCGGCGCGGACGCCACGAACGACCGTGCGGTGGCGGAAATCTTCGCGGCCAAGGGCCGCCCGAGCTTCAACCCGCTGATCGTCCACCTGCCCGACCGCGGTGCGGCCGAGGCCTTCGTGACCTTCAACGAAATGGCGGGCCTGCTTGCCGACCGCTTCTGGCCGGGCGCGCTGACGCTGGTCCTGCCGCGCCGGCCGGGCTGCCGGCTCTCGCTTCTGGTGAGCGCCGGCCTGGACACCGCGGCCATGCGGGTGCCGGCGCATGCCGACGCCCAGCGGCTGCTGCGCGCCGCCGGCGTGCCGGTCGCCGCGCCCAGCGCCAACCGCTCCGGCCGTCTCAGCCCAACGACCGCCCAGCATGTGGCGCGGGATTTGGGCGACCGGGTCGCGCTCATCCTCGACGGCGGCCCCTGTCCGATCGGCCTGGAATCGACGGTGGTCGACGTTTCCGGCGCGGCCCCGGCAATCCTGCGCCAGGGCGGCCTGCCGCAGGAAGCGATCGAAGCCGCGCTCGGCGCCCCGGTCGCGGTCGCAGGCGCCGACGACCATGCGCCGCGGTCGCCCGGCATGCTGACGAGCCATTACGCCCCGTCCCTGCCCGTCCGGCCCGATGCCGCTCAGGCCATGCCCGGCGAAGCGCTGCTGGGCTTTGGCCCCGGCGCTGCCGGCGCGAAGCTCAATCTCAGCGAAAGCGGCGACCTGACCGAAGCCGCGGCCAACCTGTTCGCCTTCCTGCATGCCTTGGACCGGCCGGAATTCACCGGCATCGCGGTCGCGCCGATCCCCAATCAGGGGCTCGGCCGCGCGATCAACGACCGTCTGCGCCGCGCCGCGGCGGAGCGGTAGTCGCACCGACCGAGGCGACGCAGGAGACGGCCTGGCAACAGGCAACCGTCAATCCGTCTCGATCGGCAGCGAGTCGTCCTTCGCCCACTCGCTCATCGAGTTGTCGTAGACCGCGACGTCGTCATAGCCGAGCTGAAGCAGCAGGAAGGCATCCATCGTGGCCGCGATACCGCCGCCGCAATAGACGATGATCCGCTTCGACGGGTCCGCGCCGACCGCGGCGAAAGCCGCCGACGCGGCCTCGGGCGACGGTAGCGCCTGGGTTTTCGGATCCAGCAGGGCGCGGACCGGCACGTTGACGCTGCCGGGGATCCGGCCGGGCCGGCCGTAGCGCGGGTTCTCGCCGCTGTGCAGATCGGGCGCAAGCGCGTTGATCGTGCAGCTTTGCGCGTCGCCGATCGCGGCGAGCACGGCCTCCTTGCCGACGAACAGCGCCGGCCGCGGCCGCGCCGCCAGCGTAGCAGGGGGATAGGCCTTCGACTCTGTGGATGACGGCCGCCCCTCCAACCGCCACTTGTCCCATCCGCCGTCGAGGATGGCCGCGTTGTCGAACCCGATCGCGCGCAGCATCCACCAAATCCGCGTCGCCCACTGCATGTTGGCGCGGCTGTAGAGAATGACCCGCGTCCCGTCGGCGACGCCGCACCGGCCGAACGCCTCGGCGAGCCGGTCCCAGGGCAGCATCGTGAAACGGTACGGGCTGGTGTTGTCGGAAAGCTCGGCCTGCAGGTCGATGAAGGCAGACCCCGGAATATGGCCCGCCCCATAATCCGCGCGGCCGCTCACCACGGTGTACGGGCGGCCCGTCCCAGTCTCGTACTGCAGATAGATCGTGCAGTCGAAAATCCGCAGCGTGGGATCGGCCATATGGGCTTCCAGCCATTCGGTGGAAACCACGGCCTCGGGATAGCGATAGTGCGGCATGCTCATCGGACCTCGCTCAATACCCCGCGATCCATCGCGGGTTAGTGGTGATGCGCGCGATGCAGGATCGTTTCACCAACGCCCGTGTCGTAGGCCAGCCCGGAAGCAGTCAGCGTGCAGACGGTCGGGAACATCAGCGGCCGGATCAGGCCTTTGCGCTGCAACGCGGCCCACACCCCTTCGTTCACCAGGCCGGTGGCGTCGCGCAACAGAACGACGGCCTCGCCGACGTGGAAATGATCGCCATGCGGCGGCGGCATGGTGATCGTGATCTCGCCGGCGTCGCCTTCCGGCACGCCATGGTCGGTTTCCGCATAGGCCTGCATGATGGTCAGGGCCTTGAGTTGAAGACTGTTGAGCTTGAGCGGATTCTTTTTCGGCGGCATGGTCAGGCTTTCACTTTCGGTACCAAGCGTCGGACTTCACACAGTTTTGACGCCAATAAGTAGTTTTTCGTACTCGACGGAGGCGTAAATTGGCATATATGCAGCGCCAGTATCCACCGATTTGAGCAGGTGGGCCCGTCGCCGTCCGCTTTCGGTCTGGGAGGACCGTATTTCATGCCGCAGCTTCGCAAATCCGGCGCGATCGTCGCCATTGTTTTCGTTTCGCTCGCCTTGTCCGCCTGCGCCGGCGTGTTCGACGCGAAGTATCCGATCGCGAAAGAAATCCCGGCAAGCCAGAGCCTTATTCGTTTCAACGATCCGTTGCTGGCGAACGCGCGGCAGCTCCACGTGTCCTATCTCGGCGGCTACGAGCATGTCGAATACGCCCGTTACGAAACCAATGATCTCGTGATGGAAGCGGTGTACGACGTCGCGCTCGGCATCAGTTACGTGCTGGAATACGATTACTGGATGTCGCGGATGGCCAACACCTGGAACGTGAACCGGGGCAAGGACTTGTCCTGGGGGACGGAGCGCCACGTCACGGCGTGGCACGGCAACATCGACTACCAGCCCTACCGGATCGTCGGGAACAACCGCGAATGTATCGCCTTCAGCTCGGAGTGGGACCATCAGCCGCGCGACTCCTTCGACCGTCCGTCGCGGGTGTTTTTCGGTTATGTCTGCCCGAAGCTCGGTAAATCACTGACCGTCGCGAGCGTCGCCGCGCTGCTCAAGAGCGTGACCTTTTCCAGGGAGCCGGTCGAGCATCTGGTTCCGGTCGATGGCCGGGCCAGCATAGACCCCGCCGCCATGGCGGCCGCCGAGGGGTCGCCGGGCTCGGATACCGGCAACGCCAAATTCCCGTTCAATTTCGGCCGGGCCTATTGGGAAGGCGACGGCGGCTCATTTTCCCACTGACGCCGGCGAATCCCGCGGGGCGGGCCTTTGACCTGTCCTGCGGCTTGCTCTACATCCTTTCCCTGCAGCGATTGGCATCCGGCAATCCAAGGGGGTAGACGGCATGGCGCCCGACGCATCCGCAAGCCCGCCCAGCGGTGAAGCGCTGGCGAAGCTCAAATCGATCGTCGGTGACAAGGGTTGGATCGACGCACCGGAGGACCTGGCGCCCTGGCTGACGGACCGCCGCGGCCACTACACCGGCAAATGTGCGCTGATGGTGCGGCCGGCGTCGACCGAACAAGTCGCGCAGGTCATGGCGCTCTGCAGCGCCTACGGCATCGCCGTCGTGCCGCAGGGCGGCAACACCAGCATGTGCGCGGCGGCGACGCCGGATGCGAGCGGCAACGAGATCATCCTCAATCTCGGCCGCATGAACCGCATCCGCGATCTGGACCCGCTGAACTACACGATCACGGTCGATGCCGGATGCATCCTGCAGGACATCCAGCGCGCCGCGGCGGATGCCGACCGGCTGTTCCCGCTCAGCCTGGGCGCGCAGGGCTCCTGCCAGATCGGCGGCAATCTCTCGACCAACGCCGGCGGCGTCAACGTGCTGCGCTACGGCAACACGCGCGAGCTCGTGCTCGGGCTCGAAGTCGTGCTGGCGTCCGGTGAGATCTGGAACGGGCTGCGCCGCCTGCGCAAGGACAATACCGGCTACGACATGAAGCACCTGTTCGTCGGCAGCGAAGGCACGCTCGGCGTCATCACCGCCGCCGTACTCAAGCTGTTTCCGCTGCCGAAGGACGTGCAGACCTGCTTCGCCGCCGTGCGCGACGTCGATGCGGTGCTCGAGCTCCTCGCCCGCGCGCGGGAAGCCAGCGGCGATGCGGTCACCAGCTTCGAGATGATCGGCCGCTTCGGCGTCGATCTCGCGACCAAACACATCCCCGGCGTCGTGGACCCGCTGGACAAGCGCTACGACCTCTATGCGCTGATCGAATTCTCCGGCGCACGCGCCGACAGCGGCATGGCCGCCAACATGGAAGCGCTGCTCGAAAGCGCCTTCGAGGACGGCCTCGTGCTGGACGCCGCGATCGCACAGTCGGAAGCGCAGCGCGCGAGCTTCTGGAAACTGCGCGAGGGCATCACCGAAGCGCAGGCGATCGAGGGCGGCAGCATCAAGCACGACATCTCGGTGCCGGTCAGCGCGATCCCGGCCTTCGTCCGCCAGGCGACGCAGGCGGTGATCGACTACATGCCGGGCATTCGGCCCTGCAGCTTCGGCCATGTCGGCGACGGCAATTTGCATTTCAATTTCTCGCAGCCGCCGTCGATGGACCGGAAGGCGTTCCTCTCCCATTGGGGCAAGGTGAACCACATCGTGCACGACATCGTCGTCGACATGGGCGGCTCGATCAGCGCCGAGCACGGCATCGGGCAGTTGAAGCGGGAGGAACTGCAGCATTACAAGCCGGCGCTCGACCTCGGGCTGATGCGCCAGATCAAGGCGGCGCTCGACCCCAAGGGCATCTTGAACCCGGGCAAGATGTTGTAATTTCTGATTTAAATGGCCTGCGCGGGTTTCCGCTTTGTTAACCCCGCCGGGCCAAAATGGCAGCCTCGACGCACCCTCGGGGGCGTCCCCGACGACACAGGCAACGGCCGCGCATGACGAGCTACACCGCACCGCTCCGCGATATCGCCTTCACATTGAATGATCTCGGCCTGCTCGAGCGCGTCGCCGCGCTGCCCGGCTGCGAGGAGGTGAACGACGAGCTCGCCGCCTCGATCATCGAAGAGGCCGGCAAGCTGGCGCGCGACGTCCTGGCGCCGCTCAACGCCTCCGGCGACCAACAGGGCGCCACCGTCGAAAATGGTGTCGTACGCACCGCCAACGGGTTCAAGGACGCCTACCGCGCCTTCGTGGACGGCGGCTGGCCGAGCATTCCCTTCGATCCGGCCTTTGGCGGGCATGGCCTGCCCTGGCTGGTCACCGCCGCGGCGATGGAAACCTGGGCGGCGGCGAACACGGCCTGGTCGCTCGGCCCGATCCTGACGATGGGCGCGGTCGAGCTGTTGAGCGCGCATGGCAGCGAGCAGCAGAAGGCCACCTACTTGCCGAAGCTCGTATCCGGGGAGTGGACCGGTACGATGAACCTGACGGAGCCACAGGCAGGCTCCGACCTCGGCGCGCTGAAGAGCCGCGCGGTGCCGGACGGCGATTGCTACCGGATCACCGGGCAGAAGATTTTCATCACCTACGGTGAACACGACTACACGGACAACATCATCCATATGGTGCTCGCCCGCACGCCGAATGCGCCGGCCGGCAGCAAAGGGATCTCGCTGTTCATCGTCCCGAAATTCCTGGTCAACGCGGACGGCAGCCCGGGCCGGCGCAACGATCTGCGCTGCGTCTCGCTGGAGCACAAGCTCGGCGTCCACGCCAGCCCGACCTGCGTCATGTCCTATGGCGACAACGACGGGGCGATCGGCTATCTCGTCGGCGAGGAGAATGAAGGCCTGCGCTGCATGTTCACGATGATGAACAACGCGCGCATGAATATCGGCCTGTCCGGCCTCGCGATCGCCGAGCGCGCCTATCAACAGGCGTTGGACTATGCGCGCAACCGCGTGCAGTTCGGCCCGATCATCAAGCATCCCGATATCCGCCGCATTCTCATGACCATGAAGGCGCAGACCGAGGCGATGCGCGCCTTCGCTTATGATGCGGCGGCATCGCTCGATATCGCCAAGCGCCACCCGGACAAGACGACGCGCCAGGCCGCGCAGACCCGCATCGACCTGCTCACGCCGGTGGTCAAGGCCTGGTGCTCAGACGCCGGCGTCGAGGTCGCCTCGCTCGGTGTCCAGGTGCATGGCGGCATGGGCTACATCGAGGAGACCGGCGCGGCGCAGCATTATCGCGACGCCCGGATCGCGCCGATCTATGAAGGCACCAACGGCATCCAGGCGATCGACCTCGTCACGCGAAAGGTCCTGCGGGACGGCGGCGCCGCGGCGCGGACGTATATCGCTGAGCTACGCGCTGACGTCGCATCGCTCGATGCGGCCAAGCTCGGCCCCGCCGCGGACCTACCCGGGCGCATGGGGCATGCAATCGACGCGCTCGAAAAGGCGACGAATTGGCTGGTCGAGGGCGGCGCCCGCGATCAGGCTGCGGCGCTGGCTGGCGCATCGCCCTATCTCCGCCTGTTCGGCACGGTTGCCGGCGGCGCCATGATGACGAAAGCCGCCGGCGTCGCCGCCGCGCGTCTTGCCGAAAATGGGGATGACCGATTTTATGGCGCGAAATGCGCGACCGCCGGCTTCTACGGCGCGCACATCCTGCCGCAGGCCCAAGCGCTGGCGGACACCGTCATCAACGGCGCGCCGGCTACCCTCGTTCTGGACGACGAAGACTTCTGATCGGCGTCGCGTTCCCGCAGAACGGATGCCGGTTCCTGAATGTCGCGATTACGCTGCCGGGCGGGTGCCCGGCGCAACGGCAGCTTAGGCCGCTTCGCGCAGTTCCTGCGGCAATGCCCCGAACAGCGCTTCATACGCGCTCGGGTTTTCGTACATCAAGCAGGTCTTGGCGAAGTCGCGGGCGGTAATGCCGAACACCGCGGCGAAATCCGGATACAAAGCGGCCGGAACCTCAGCAATGCCGTGCTCGATCGCATCGATCAGCCCGAGCTCGACGTCAACCTGCTCGGCGAGCTCTTGCCGGGTTACTTGCGCCGCCTGCCGTAGTCCGTGGAACCACTTCCCCTCACGCGGGCGCAGGCGCCGGATACGATTTTCTTCAATGACACACTTGATCGCGTTCATAGACTTGCCCACTAGTCTTCAAAGATCCACCCATAAAAATTATGGGACAATTTTCCACTCTATTGCAAGTTTATTATGTTTTTCTTAATCGCGACAATTTGGCGCGTTGCGAATATTGTCGCACCGAAGCGCATCGAGCATCTCGACCGTCGTTTTGCCGGTGACCGGATGGCGATGACTTGCGGCAATTTCCGCCAGCGGGACCAAGACAAAATCGCGTTCCGCGATGCGCGGATGCGGCAAGACGAGATCCGTCTCGTTAACTATTTTGTCTTCGTAATACAGAATATCAAGGTCTATCAACCTCGGGCCGAATCGGCGTGTTGGCCTACGTCCCAGATTTTTCTCAATTTTCTTTAAAAATTTGAGCAACACATTTGGCGCAAGATCGGTCTTTCCCCGCAGCACCATGTTGAGAAACGGCGGTTGGTCGGTCACGTATTGCGGTCGAGTCTCCAGTACCGACGACCGGTCGCAAATCGCCACCGCGTCGGCCAGCGCCGTCTGGGCGCTTGCCAGGTTCTCGGCGCGGTCACCGAGATTTGATCCGAGCGCGATGAAGACCTCGGCCATCAAACCGTGCTCCTGCTCCCCTCGGCGGCGCCGTCGGCCGGCGCGCGGATGATTGCATCGGTCATTTTAGCGACTCGGGCGGCGCCCTTGACATCATGCACCCGCACGATGTCGGCCCCCCGCGCGATGCCGATGGCGACACAGGCGGCGGTGCCTTCGTCGCGCTCCCCGGGTCCCAGATCGAGGATCTGCCCGATGAAGGACTTCCGGCTGGGGCCGATCAACAGCGGATAGCCGAGGCGCTTCAGGCGATCGAGGTGATTGATCAGCGCCATGTTCTGAACCACGGTCTTACCGAACCCGATGCCGGGATCAAGGATGATCTGCCCGCGGTCGATACCGGCCGCGACGGCGTCGCCGGCGAGCGCCGCAAGCTCCGCCGTCACGTCGTCGATGAGATGGCGATAGCGGGCGCCGATATACTGCGAGCCTAAGCGCGGGTCCGATTCCACCGCTCTCGGCCGGCTGCGGTTGTGCATCAGAACGACCGGCGCCTTGCGCGCCGCGACCAGCGGCGCCATCGCCGGGTCCGCCTTCAGCGCCCATACGTCGTTCACCCAGGCCGCGCCCGCGTCGAGCGCCGCCGCCGCGACGGCGGCTTTGCTGGTATCGACCGACAACACCGCGTCAGGAAAGCGCTCCGCCAAGGCGGCGACGACCGGCACGACGCGCGCGATCTCCTCCGCTGCGCCGACGGGCGACGATCCGGGCCGCGTGCTTTCGCCACCAATGTCGAGAATATCCGCGCCCGCATCGATGAACCGCGCGGCGAGATCGACGGCGCGCGCCGCCAGCCCTTCGACCGAGCCCAGCCCATCGCCGGAAAAGGAATCCGGCGTCACGTTGATGATGCCCATGACGTAGCAACGCGCGCCCCAGGCAAATCGGTCGGCCAACCGCATTGAATACTCCCATTGTCCTGCTCGCCGCGCGGCACCGCAGGCGGTTGAAAACTTTGCCGCACGGGATATGGTAGTCGTCGTGTTTCTTTACGACTTCCCTTGACACCGCGCTATTGTCGCCGGCGGCTTGTCCGGCCTTCACCGACGAACATATATCTCTATGTCCAAGAGTCAGTCCCCTGGAGCCGCAGCGTTGAGGACAGCACATCAGCAGAATGAGGCCTCACCCGCCACCGTCGATGACGCGGAGGCGCGCGCGGCGGCACCCACCTACCGAATCATTGTGCGGGATCTGGTACTGCCGTGGCGCATCGGGGTTCGCCGTCACGAGGAAGACCGGCGGCAACGGGTGCGAATCAACCTCGAGCTGGTCGTCCACGAGCAAGCGGACCCGTCGGCCGATAACTATCACGACGTTACTTGTTACGAGAGAATCATAGAGAAAATTCGCCAAATGGCTGCGGCGGGCCACGTCAAGCTGGCGGAAACCGTCGCCCATAAGATCGCAATGATGTGCCTTTCGGAGCCGCATGCGGAAGAGGTGACGGTCCGCGTGGAGAAGCTGGAAGCAATCCATGATGCGGCAAGCGTCGGCGTCGAAATCAAGCGTTTTCGGCGGGATTTGACCAGGGAGGCGCCGCAAAAAAGGTTCAGGCTCACCGAGAAGCCGTAATACTTCCGCATTACCCTCTTTCTCCCGAAAGACCGCCAATTTTAGTGGTTAATGGTTATTTTACAACAGCTTAGGGAATAATCCGAAATAGCATCGCAATTTAATTAAACACCTAGCAAATTTTGGGTATACAGCTAAACGAAGGGGCGAGGGCTACCTACCCGGTGGGGATAGGTAGCCGAGTATGCAGGTGGCACGAGAGAATATCCATGATGAGCAAGCGTCGCATCGTTCATGCGGTCGTCCTGGTTCTTGGGCTGTCATTGGCCCAGACGGCGACCGCGCAATCGCAAGCCGCGCCGGGCGATCCGGGCAATTTCATCCAGCATCTGGCAAGCCAGGCGATCCAGGTCCTGTCTTCGCCGAACGGCTCGCTGCGCGACCGTGAGGACCGCTTCCGCGCGCTCCTGCGGGACGATTTCGCGATGGACCAGATCGCGCGGTTCGTCGCCGGCCCGTACTGGCGGCGGATGTCGTCGGAGCAGAAGGCGAGCTACGAGAAGCTTTTCAGCGAGTGGGTACTGAAGACCTACTCGGTGCGTCTCGGCGGCTATTCCGGTGAGCATTTCCAGGTTCTGCGGTCGACGCCGGCCGGGAAAAATGATGTCATCGTGTACACGCGTATCAGCAAGTCCGGCGGCGACGGGTTCGACGCCAACTGGCGCGTCCGGCGCGACGGCGACCGGTACAAGATCATCGACATCTATGTCGAAGGCGTCAGCATGGCGATCACGCAGCGATCGGAATTCGATTCGATCTTCCGGCGCCACGGCGTCGACGGGCTGATCGGCATGCTTCGCGAGAAAGTGACGAAGCTGAACAACACGTCCCAGGGCTGAGGTCGCGACCGACAGATGCGCCGCGCGCGACGCGCGGATTCCCTCTTCCGGCGGCCGGCACTCTTGCCGGCCGTTTTCTTACGCGCGATAGTGTGGCCCGCCGCAGGGCATATCCGCCAACGAACCAATCATTACGGGGAAGCGCATGCTGAAAGCCGCCATTGTCGGGCTCGGCCGTTGGGGTCAGGTCCTGGTCGAATCCGTTCAGGGAAAGAGCGACGCGATCCAATTCACCGCGGGCATTACGCGCACGCCGGCCAAGGCCGCCGATTTCACCAAGAAGCATGGACTTTCGCTCGACAGCGACTACGCCGCCATGCTGAAGGATCCTTCGATCGACGCGGTCGTCCTCGCGACGCCGCATCAGCAGCATGCGGACCAGATCGTCGCGGCGTCGAAAGCGGGCAAGCATATCTTCGTCGAAAAACCGTTTACGCTGACGAAAGCCAGCGCCGCGAAATCGGTCGCCGCCGCCGACAAGGCGGGCGTCGTCCTCGCGCTCGGCCATAACCGCCGCTTCCTGCCGGCGGTGCTCGAGCTCAAGTCGCGGCTGAAGGCGGGCGCACTGGGCACGATCCTGCACGCCGAATTGAACCATTCGGGCGCCAGCGGATTGCAGTTCCGGCCGGACAACTGGCGGGCCGACCGCAAGGAGAGCCCGGCCGGCGGCATGGGCGCGATGGGCATCCACATGGTGGACATGGCGATCAACCTGTTCGGCCCGATGAGCGACGTCCACGCGATGAGCATCCGGCGCGCGATCGCCGTCGATTTGGACGACACCACGTCGATGCTGCTGCGCTTCCAGAACGGCATGACCGGCTACCTCGCGACGCTCGCCGCGACGACGCCGACGCAGCGCATCGAGGTCTTCGGCACCAAGGGAACGATCGAGATCCGCAACGAGCGATTCTTCACCTTCCGGCCGATCCAGGGCGAGCCGGAGCACACCGACTATCCGCCTTTCGACAAGGAGCGGGCGGAGCTCGAGGCTTTCGCCGCGGCCGTCGCCGGCAAGGCGCCCTACCCGCTGCCGAACGACGAGGCAATTCACGGCATCGCGGTGTTCGAGGCGATCGTGAAATCGGCGGAGACGGGCAAGACGGCGGCCGTCAAATAAGCGGCATGGAGCTGCCGATCCGTCGCACAAACGGCTAGTCCGACAGGTATTTGAACCAATCCGCGGTCGCGTCGGCGATGGCCTCCGGCGTCCAGACCGGTGCGTCGCGCCAGGCGTCGATATTCTTCAGCAGGATCCCCACGCCCTCGTCGAAGGGCACCCGCGGCGCCCAGCCGGTCGCGGCGCGAAAGCGGGAATTGTCCGCGAAGGTGATGTCCGGCTCGCCGGGCCGTTTCGGGATCGCGATGCGGTCACCGCCGAGCAGCTCGACGATCCGGTTCACGCTGTGATGCCCGCCGGAGCCGATATTGAAGGCTTCGCCGGCGACATCGGATTCGGCCGCGGCGAGGAACGCCCGCGTCACGTCGGTGACAAAGGTGAAATCGCGCGTCTGCGTCCCGTCGCCGACCACGGTAAGCGGCTTGCCCGCCAGCTTCTGCGCCAGGAATACGCCGAACACCGCGCCATAGGCCCCGCTGGTGCGGCTGCGCGGGCCGTAGACGTTGAACAGGCGGAGCGAGACCACCGGCATGCGGTAGACCTTGCACCAATGCAGCGCCATCTGCTCGCCGAGATATTTCGTCAGCGCGTACGGGTAGGCGGGCTGAATCGGCGCGCTCTCCGGCGTCGGCGTCTTCGGGTCCGCGCCGTAGCAGGAGCTCGACGCCGCGTAGAGGAAGCGCTTGACCCCGGCATGCCGCGCCGCCTCGAGCACGATCGCCGTGCCGTCGACATTGGCGCGGTGATAGAGTAGCGGCTGCTGGATCGAGGGCACGATGTCCGCGAGCCCGGCCAGGTGAAACACCCAGTCAACGCCCTGCATCGCCGCGGCCATCTTTTCCGGGTTGCAGATATCGGCCTCGACGAAGGTGAAGCGCCGGTTGCCGGCAAGATGCTCAAGGTTGCGCTTGCGCCCGGTGGCGAGATTGTCCACGCCGGTGACCCCGTGGCCGTTTTCCAGCAGAAGGTCCGAGAGATGACTGCCGATGAAGCCGGCGGCCCCGGTGACGAGACACTGTTTCGCTGAAGTCACGCCCTTACTCCACACCACTTTTCCTTCGACGTACCAAGGACAAGCTTCACTGCTCCTTCTCAGCCGGAAGGGGCGGAGAAGGTGGCGCGCCTTGCGCGCCGGATGAGGTGGGTACGTCGAAGCGCTGGCTTTGCTGGTGCCAGCCCCCACCTCTCCCCGGCCCTCTCCGCCCCACAGGCGGCCGGTTACGTCCGGCCGCCGCCCTTTATTGGACCGGCGCGCGACGTAACGCGCGCTGGGGGGCAGAGAGGGAAATTGTGTCCGATACCGCGTCGTCCTGCGACAAGCGCAGGACGAGGTTCTCTGTATAACGAAGAAAGAGGCGCCGTCGAAGCGGAAATCCTATGGCCGAACGCCGGCCCTGAACTTCTGCCCGAGCTCGGTCTTGAGCCGCGATTGCGCGAGCGCGACGAAGCGGCAAAGATAAGGCCGCGTCTCGCGCGGATCGAGCATGTCCTCGACGCCGAAGGCCGCCGCCGTACGCATCGGCGAGCCGTAGGCGCGCAGCTCCTCCTCCAGCTCCTGCTCGCGCTTCTTCGGATCCGCCGCGTTGGCGATCTCGCGCCGGAAGGCGACCGCGACGCCGCCTTCGACCGGCAGCGAGCCCCACTCGGCGGAAGGCCAGGCGACGCGAAACTCGAGCCCGCGCTTGTGGCAGGTCGCCATGCCCGCCATGCCGTAGCATTTGCGGATCACCAGCGTCACCACCGGCACCGTCACCTGCGAGGCGACATAGACCGCGCGCATGCCGTCCCGCAACACGCCCGCCTGCTCGGCTTGCAGGCCCACCATGAAGCCCGGCACATCGACCAGGAACACGAGCGGGATGTGGAACATGTCGCACAGCTCGGCGAAGCGGACCTGCTTGCGCGCCGCCGGGCCGTCCATCGCGCCGCCATAGACCATCGGATTGTTCGCGATGATCCCGACCGGGTGCCCATTGAGCCGGGCGAGGCAGGTGACCAGCGCCTTGCCGTAAGTCGGCTGGATCTCGAGCATCGAGCCCTTGTCGACAACCAACTCGATGAGCTTCCGCATGTTGTAGGCGCGCCGGCGCTGCTCCGGCACGATCGACAGAAGCGCATCCTCGCAACGATCGGCCGGATCGTCGCAGGGGGCCACCGGCGGCAGCTCCCAGACATTCTGCGGCATGTAGCTGAGGAACTGGCGGATCAGAGCGAAGCAATGCTCCTCGGACTCCGCGACGTTGTCGATCGCGCCGGCCTTGTCCACCGCGACGGCCGGGCCGCCGAGATCCTCCTTCGTGATCTTCTGTCCGAGCGAGCGCTCGACCACGGCCGGCCCGGCGGCGAAGATCTGACTCGTCCCCTTCACCATCACCGAGAAGTGCGACAGGATCGCCCGTCCCGCCGGCCCGCCTGCGGCGGAGCCGAGCACGGCACTGACCACCGGCACTTCCGCCAGCAGATCGACCGACCGGTCGAAGCTGTCGACGCCCGGAAAGACCGCATGGCCACGCCGCTTGGCCGAGGTGACGCTGCCGCCCGCCCCGTCGATCAGGTTGACCAGCGGGATGCGGTAATGATGGGCCATGTCCTCGACGAAGCCGCCCTGGCCGCCCTTGCGCTTGTCGAGCGCCGCCGTGGTGCCGCCGCGCACGGTGAAATCCTCGCCGCCCACGGCAACCGGACGGCCACCGATCTCCGCCAGCCCCATGACATAGGGCGCCGGCGTCACGTGCTTGAGCGTCAGGCCGTCATAGCTCTCGCTGCCGGTCAGCTTGCCGACTTCCTGGAAGGAGCCGGTATCGACGAGGCCGCCGATGCGCTCACGGACCGTCAGGCGCCCCTGGTCGTGCTGACGCTTGACGTTGTCCGCGCCGCCCTGCTCTTCCGCCCAAAGGCGGCGCTGCTCCAGCTCTTCGATCGGCGTCTTGGTGCTCATGCGGCTTGCCTCACCGGGCTTTCCCGTCGCGGTATCAGGTCTCGATGACCGCGACCGCCTGGCCTTCGGAAACCGGCTGCTCTTCCTTCACCAGGATCTCGACCAGCTTCCCGTCCTCGGTGGAGATCACCGGGATCTCCATCTTCATCGATTCGAGGATCATGATCGTGTCGCCGTCGGAAACCGAGTCGCCGACCTTCATTTCGATCTTCCACACCGTGCCGGTGACTTCCGACTGAATCTCTTCGCGTGCCATTGTTTTCTTTCGAGCTCCTGATGGGTTGCGGTTATCCCGCGATGACGGATTTGGTCAGCCCGGTATGAACGTCGCCGGCGCGGAACGGCTCGGAGCCGAGCAGCGCGACGAGGGCTGGGATATTGGTCTTTACGCCGCGGACGTCGAACTCGGCAAGCGCTTCGAGTAGCCGCTCGATCGCCTTGTCGCGCGTCCCGGCCTGGACGATCACCTTGGCCAGCATGGGATCGTAGAAGGGCGTCACGTCCTGCCCTTCCTTGTAGCCGGTGTCGATGCGGAGGGACTGGTCGTAGGGCGGCCGGAAGACTTCCAGCTTGCCGGGCGACGGGAAGAAGGTCTTCGGGTCTTCCGCATAGACGCGGACCTGGATCGCATGACCGTCGACGACCGGCCTCTCCGGCAAAATGTCGGCGAGCTTCTCCCCCGCGGCGGAGCGGATCTGCGAAGCGACGAGATCGACGCCGGTCACCTCCTCGGTCACGCCGTGCTCGACCTGGAGCCGCGTGTTCACCTCGAGAAAGCTGACCGAGCCGTCCGGCGCCATCAGCATCTCCACCGTGCCGATATTGTCGTAGCCGAGCGACTTCATCGTGCCGGCGATCTGATCGGCCAGGCCCTCGGCGAAGTCCCGCGACAGGCCGGGCGCGGGCGCTTCCTCGATAATCTTCTGGTGGCGGCGCTGCACCGAGCAGTCGCGCTCGAAGACATGGCAGGCGTCGCCGTGCTTGTCGCCGAGGATCTGGAACTCGACGTGACGCGGCCGGTCAACCAGCCGCTCGAGATAGACCTCGCCGTTGCCGAAGCCGCGCTCCGCCATGGAGCGGGCGCGCTTGATCGCCTTGACCAGCTCCGCCTCGTCGCGCGCCGGCAGCATGCCGATGCCGCCGCCGCCCGCCGCCGGCTTGATCAGCACCGGGAAGCCCAGCTGGCGCGCCTCGGGAACCGGATCCTCGTCCATTCCCAGCACGCGCGACCCGCCGCCGATCTTGAGCCCGTGCTGGGAGACCAGGTCACGCGCCCGGGTCTTGTGGCCCATCGCCGAGATCCAGCGCGGCGACGGCCCGATAAAGGTCGCGCCGGCTGCCGCGACGCGCTCGGCAAAATCCGGGTTCTCCGCCAGGAAGCCGTAGCCGGGATGCACCGCGTCCGCGCCGGATTTCTTAAGGACGTCGATCAGCACGTCCTGGTTCAAGTAGCTTTCGCGCGGATGGGCCGGTCCGATGGCATAGGTTTCATCCGCCTCTTCGAGATAGGGCGCGGCAGCGTCCGCCTCGGAATAGACGGCGGCCGAGCGGATGCCGAGCGCCCGCAGGCTGCGAAGAACACGCGCCGCAACGGCGCCGCGATTGGCAATCAGAACCTTGTCGAACATTTTCCTCTTTCAGTATTCAGTAGCTGGTCGGCCAGTTGCTGAGCAGGTGGCGGCCGATGCCGCCGGTGAGACGGCGCTCGTGGACCTGCAACATGCGCAACAGCCAATCGCGGGTTTCCGCCGGCTTGATGACCTGCTGCACCGCATAGCAGGCGGCGAGGTCCCAGACGCTGTTTTCCTGCTGGATCTTCTCGTAGGCGGCCTTGAAGAGTTCCGGGTCGTCCACTTCGAGCCGCTGCCCTTCCCGGCCGTGCACGACGTTCACGGCAAAGGAAGGGTCCATGAAGCTGACCTCGGCGCTGACCCAGGCGCAGACGTCGTCGGCGTTCTTGCCGCCGCCCATGTTGATGTAGGCCTGGCCGTAATTCTTGCGGATCATCACCGTCAGCTTCGGCACGGTCACGAGCTGCAACGCATTCATGAAGTTGATGATCTTGCCCGGCGCCCGCTGCCGCTCGGCGTCGATGCCGATCACGAAGCCCGGGTTGTCGACGAAGAAGACGATCGGGATGTTGAAGGAATCGCACAGCACCATGAAGCTGACGATCTTGTCGCAGGCCTGCGC